>JBGUKN010000024.1:0-120522 GCA_045114455.1 Victivallales bacterium | reverse complement strand
CAGCGGACGGAGCTGCTTCAGCGCCGCCTCGAATTCGCGCGGATCGGACGTGCTGACGGCGTCGCCCGTGAAGATCACGAGGTCGGGGCACAGGGAATCCAGAATCGCGCGGACGGCGGCGTCGATGCGTTCCATGCGGTAGTCGCCGTGCCGGCAGAACGTCGAGTTCATCAGCCCGAAGAAACGTTTATCCAGCAGGGCGCGCGGCGAGAAGACCGCGTGCTCGTGGATGTCGGAGAACAGGACGAACTTCGTGCTCATACGGCGGTCACGGATTCGCCTTCAGCGCCTTCACGTTCTGGTAGAAGGTAAGAGCCTGCTTCGCCTCGCTGAGGAATTCGGTCCCGGCGAAGAGCGACACGGCGCGCGTCTGGTCGGCGATCGCGGTGTCGATGTCCAGCGCGAGATAGGCGGCGCGGGCGGAAAACTCGCAGGAAAACGCTTCGCCGGAGCCCCCCGTGCCCGCATAGGCTCTCTTCACGGTCGCGGCGGCGGAAACGACTTCCTGAACCGGGACCCAGCCGAACGGAGCCTGTTCGAACGCATAGGCCAGCAAACGGGAAAGGGCGGTCGGGGACGAGGAGAAATCATGGAACGCGGCCTTGAGGTCGTCGGAAAACTTCTCCATCTCGCCGGCCCGGTCGTAGTACCCGAGCAGAAGCAGGCGGACGTCGACGTTGTCCTTCACCTTGGCGGCGATGGACTGCACGGTGGCGTTGTTCTCGCGGATGCGGCCCGTGCTTTCGAACACAAAGAGCTTGGCCTGGATCGCGATCTGGTCGTCGGGGCGCAGCGCGAGGATCTTGTCCGCATTGGAGAGGATGACGGCGGACAGCCCGGTCTGGATCGCGTTCTGAAGGTCCTTGTGCATGATCTCAAGCTTCAGTTGGGAATCGAAGCTGAACTTGCCCGCCTGGATGTCCCGGACCACGTTCTCAAGCTCCTGCGGGACGCCCTTCCACACGATCTTGCCGTCGTCCGCCACGATGGCGAACGGGACGATGACCTCGGTCCCGGCGAACTCCGGGTAGACATCGCCGTTGTCGTCGCCGTAGACGGGCATGCGGAACTTCGAAAGCTCCAGCGCGGCGGTGCGCGTCTTTCCCATGCGGGAGATCGCATAGAACGAGGCGGGCTTGTCCTTGTTTTCCAGCGCCTGATCGTAGATGGAGTCGACCATGCGGAGGGTTTCCTTCGCGCCGGGCAGCGCGGGGTCGAAGAAAAGGAACACCTGAAGCGTAGTTTCCGTCTTCGGTGCAGTCCCGGTCACGAGGGAGAGTTTCCCGATGTCTTTTGCCGGAGTCACGATGCCGCCGACTTCCGCGGCGGAAAGGACTGCGGCGGATGCCAGTACGAATCCGGCGAGAACGGTTGAAAAGAATGCTTGTTTCATGCGATGGTGTCCCTTTCTGATTCGGTAGCGGGTGCGGATTCCGCCGCCTGTGCGGCGGCATGCACGGTCTGAGCGTTTTCCTGCGCCGGATTCGGATCGCCGTTTCCGCCGCGACGTCCCCCGCGATGCCCGCGGCGGCGTTTTTTCGGCGCGCCGGAGGACCGGACCGGAAGCGGGCAGCTGTCCTCGAAATCGGGGATATGCCAGGCGACGATGTTCTGGATGATGGCGAATTCGCGCGCGCCGGGATAGCCCTTGCGGTCGGCGAAGGAATGCAGCCTGCGGTGCGTTTTGAAGCGAATCTGCATGAGGAGGTTGTTGACGGCGTCGGACGTGGTGCGGTGGGTCAGGACGAGCGGATGGAACAGTCTCAGGATGATGTGCCGGAGGTCGCTTTCGACGCCCATGTAGTATTCCCAGAGCCCACCCGGCCCGGTCTGTCCGATCTCGGCCTCGGCGAACGGCAGGGCGATCATGGCGACCGCCGTGGACAGGCTCGCGCGGAAGACGCCGCCGCGGATGCGTTCGCCGCGAAGCGCGAGCAGTTGAAGCGCGTAGTCCATCTGCGGCGTCTCGAAGACGGCGGCGAGTTCGGGGAGGAAATAGCGCAGGAAGCCGTACTCGCGGAACGCCTTCAGGATCTCGCCGGTGTAAGAATTGCGCAGGATCTTTTCGAGTTCGAGCGAGAGTCGCGACGGCGAGGCATGGCAGATCAGGTCGATGCAGGACCGTACGGCTCTGCCCGTCTCCGGTTCCATCGTGAATCCGTACTGCCCGACCAGCTTGATCGCGCGGAGCACGCGGACGGGATCCTCCTCGAAACGCAGGGCCGGGTCGCCGATGGTGCGGACGATCCCGTCCCGGAGGTCGCTCACGCCGAGCCCGGTGTAGTCCACGATCCTGTCGTCGATGGGGTCGTAGAAAATGGCGTTCACGGTGAAATCGCGCCGGAAGGCGTCGTCGCGCGAGGTGCCGAACGCGTTGTCGTGGAAGATCATGTTTTCCGGGGCGTTCTCGCAGCGTTTCGGGCGGTCGGCCTGGTCTTCCTGTTCGGGGCGCTTGCGGAACGTGCTGATCTCGGTGATGTCGCGGCCGCGGATGAGGTGGACCAGGCGGAAACGCCTGCCGATGATGAGCGTGTGGCGGTCGCGGAAAACGCGGCGGACCTCCTCCGGCGTGGCGGCGGTGGAAACGTCGTAGTCCTTCGGGACGCGGTCGAGCAGGATGTCGCGGACAGCGCCGCCGACGAGGTAGGTCTCGAATCCGGCGGAACGAAGGCGTCCGATGACGTCGATGATGTAGGGGTCTATTTTATTTTTCAGGAACTTTGACATGCTTTTTCAGGGGGGAATTACCGGGAGATCGGGGAGAAATGCTTCTGGAGGATCGTGTCGACGCCGTCGAGCGAGGGATCGCGGTCCGGGTAGTCGGCGTTGAAATGGAGGCCGCGGCTTTCCTTGCGGCTCATGGCGGAGTCGATGATGAGCTCGGCGACGGTGGCGAGGTTGCGGAGTTCGATCAAATCCTTGGTGAGGTGGAAATCCCAGTAGTACTTGTCGATCTCGCGGCGGATGTTCACGATGCGCGTCTTGGCGCGTTCGAGGCGTTTGTTGGTGCGGTAGATGCCGACGTAGTCCCACATGAACCGGCGGATCTCCTCCCAGTTGTGGGTGATCACGACCTGTTCGTCGGAGGACGTGGCGTCGCCGCTGGACCACGGGGGCGCCTTGTGGTTGTCGAGCCCCTTGCGGAGATCGTCGATGTTCGCCATGATGTGTTCGGCGGCGTTCGCAGGGACCACGAGCGCCTCGAGGAGACTGTTGCTGGCCAGGCGGTTCGCGCCGTGGAGGCCGGTGCAGGCGGTCTCGCCGACGGCGTACAGTCCGGGGATGCCCGTATAGCCGTTCACGTCCGTCTTCACGCCGCCGCAGCTGAAATGCGCCGCCGGGACCACGGGAATGAGGTCGCGCGACATGTCGACGTCCGCCTCCAGGCATTTCGCGAAGATGTTCGGGAAGCGCCTCTGCAGGAACTCGCGGTCATGGTGCCGCATGTCGAGCCAGGCGCAAGTCTGGCCGGACCGTTTCAGCTCATTGTCGATGGCGCGCGCCACGACGTCGCGGGGCGCGAGGCTCTTCATCGGGTGGTAGTCCTGCATGAACTCGACCGGCTCGCCGCCGTCGCGCGAAATCTTCAGCACGCCGCCCTCGCCCCGGAGCGCCTCGCTGATGAGGAACGACTTCACTTTCGGGTGGAACAGGATGGTCGGGTGGAACTGGTAAAACTCCATGTTCGCGATCTTCGCGAAGGCGCGGTAGCCCATGGCGACGCCCGCGCCACAGGCGACGTCCGGGTTGCTGGTGTACAGGTAGACCTTGCCGCAGCCGCCCGTGGCAAGCGTGGTGGAGAGCGCGGTGATCGCCACGACGGCGTTTTCGCGGCTGTCCAGCGCGTAGGCGCCGATGCAGCGATTTTCGCCCATCCAGCCCATGTGCCAGGTGCTGATGAGGTCGATCGCCACATGGTATTCGAGCACGTGGATGTCCGGGTTGGCGCGGCAGGCGGCGATCAGGGAGCGTTCGACTTCCTCGCCCGTGATGTCGCCTGCGTGCAGGATGCGGCGTTTGTGGTGGCCGCCCTCGCGTCCGAGGTCGAAATCGCAGTGCCCGGCTTCAGCCGGAGCCTTGCCCATTTCCTCGCGCGTGGTGAAATGCGTGCCGATGTCGTTGATGAGCCATTTGATGCGTTCGGGGCCGCGGCGGACGATGTCCATGACGGCCTGCGGGCTGCACAGATGCGCCCCGGCCTCGAGCGTGTCGGCGAGGTGTTCCTCGAAGGTGTCGCCGACATCGGTCACGCAGGCGATGCCGCCCTGCGCCATCTTCGAGTTGCAGTCGTCAATGGAGCTTTTCGTGATGATGCCGATGGATCCGGCATGATGTTCCGCGAGCATGAGGGCCGTGGAAAGTCCCGCGAGACCGCTGCCTATGACCAGATGGTCGAAATAACATTCTTTTGCTGTCTGCATTTTTTTCGTCCAAAATCACAAAAGCGATTTTTAATTTCATCAAACATGATGTAAATTACACCGTAAATCCGTTTTTTTCCACATGAATTCTAAATAAATAGGCGTTTTTTATGAAAGAAAGCCGTTTTTCGATACTTTTCCGTCCTTTCCGGGCCGACAAAGCGACACCCGAGGAACTGGCGTTCCGCGTCTCCTGGAAACGCACCGTGCGCGATCTGCTGACCGCCGCGCTGGCCGGCGCGGCATTGACCACGGCGTTCCCCGGCGTGGGGTTCCAGCCCGCTGCATGGGTCTGCATCGCGCCGCTGCTGTGGCTCTGCTGCGACGTATCGAAACGCCGCGCGTTCGCCTACGGCATGGTCTGGGGGTATTTCTGGAGCCTGACAAGCACTTTTTTCCTGCGGGAGATCAATATCGCGATCCCGTTCGTCTTCGGCGCGGTGCTTGGTGTCTTCTGCGCGTTCTGGGCAATGCTGATCCCGGTCGTATGCAAAAACCTGCTGTATCCGCCCGAAGTGCGCGTGCGCGGCGCGGCGGCGGTCGCGGCCTATCCGAGGTTCCAGGCGCGCGACGAAATTCTGGCGATGTTCACGCTGGCGGCGTGGTGGGTGATCCTGGAGTGGATCCGGTCGTGGATCTTCACAGGATTCCCGTGGAACCTGCTGGCGGCGACCCAGTGGAAGAACCTGAACCTGATCCAAATCTGCGAATACACGGGCATCTACGGCCTGAGCTTCCTCGTCATCCTCGTCAACATCGCGCTCTTCTTCACGGCAAAGGACCTGCTGGCGGTCGTCCGCGGGGCGAAATACCGCCGCCCCCTGACGCTCTACGCCGCGCTGTTCCTCGTCGCCGCGGCGGCATTCTCCGGCATGGGCGTCTGGAAGAAATACAACCGCCTGTACGCGCCGGAGAACGTGACCGAATACCCGGTGGGCGTGGTGCAGCCGGACCTGTCGCAGCGGCGCGCCGGAGGCGATGAAAGCATCCGCGAGGCCCTGGACGTGTGTTCGCGTCTGTCCGAGAGCCTGATCGCCGACAAAAAGGCCGCGGAGGGGCTTCTTTCGACGTATGACGGTGTGACCGTCTCCCCGCCGCCGCTCAGTTTGATCGTCTGGCCGGAGACTGCCGTCCCGACCGCATACTACAGCCCCGATATGGTCTGGGCGTACGAAGAGTCGCAAAGGACGGGAAAACAGGTCAGGCCGGCCGCCAGCCGCGACGTCATCGGCGGGGAATACAGGACCCGCGTGCGCCGCATGATCCGCGAAAGCGGCACGCCCTTCCTGGTCGGCACGCTCACCTACGACAACATCCGTTCCAACACCGAGTTCGACATGTACAATTCGGCGCTCCTGCTGAAGGAATTCCCCCTGACCGGAGGAAACGTCCGCTACGACGCGGACGCCGCAGGCCGCTACGACAAGGTCCATATCGTGCCGTTCGGCGAGTTCATCCCGCTGAACGACAAATTTCCGGCCATCGGCAGGCTGGTCGGCATGGGGCGCAACCTCACACCCGGCAGGGCGTTCCGTCCACTCGACCTGACGAAGGATGTGCGCGCCGGGGTCATGATCTGCTACGAGGACGTCTTCGCCTACGCCGCGCGCGAACTTGTCCGCAACGGCGCGAACTTCCTGCTGGTCATCACGAACGACGCCTGGTATCCGACGAGCACGGAGCCGGAACAGCATTACGCGAACGCCGTCCTGCGCACGGTCGAAACGCGCCTGCCCATGCTCCGCTGCGGCAACTCGAACTACAGCGTGCTGATCGACCAGTTCGGACGCACCGTGGACAGCGTGACAAAGCGGATCAATCCGGAGACGGGCGAGACCGAGCTGACGCCGTGGGAACAGAAGGCGGCCTCGGCGGTCCTGACGGTCAAGGTGCCGAAACACTACACGCCGACCTTCTACGTGCGGTTCGGAAACGTGTTCGTGCTGGTGCTGTGGGTGATCTTCGCGGGCGGCATGGCGATGGCCATGCGCAACAGCTGGCTCTTCCGCAGGAATGCTAATAAGCCCGAGGCGTAAACAAAGGGATAATCAAAGATCGTTGAGCAGCGCCGAGGCGTCGCGCAGGACCTGTTCCGGCGACTGGAACTGAATGGCGTTCCAGCCGAGTCCGCGGGCATGTTCGATGATCTCGACGCGGTCGTCGAAGAAGACGAGCGGGCGTCCGTTGCGGCGCTCGAAGGCATCGAACATGACGCGTCCCTGAAGTTTGAACGCGCCTGCCTCGAAACTGTAGATGCCGCCCGTGACGAGATGCGCGAATTTGCAGTATTTGAAGACCTGATCCAAGTGGATCGGGGAGATGTCGGACATGAACGAGAACCGCGCCCCCTGCGCGGCGAGCGCACGAACAGTCTCAAGCATCCCCGGCATCGGCTCCCGAACGCCGCACCGCCAGGCGTCGAGCAGATATTGCCGCGTATAACGGTGTCCGGTGAAATCGTCGAGGCGGTCCAGGAACTTCGGGACGGTGCAGCATCCGGTTTCCAGAGCCGCGCCGTGTTCCCACAACCGGCCCACGGCGGCGGGGTCGCCCGCATCGATGTCGAAACGACGGTACATTTCATCGAAATTCAGCTTCATGCTGACGTTTCCGATGTCGAGTGCGATAACGGGCGCGGGGCCGCATTTTTCCGTATTCATGCTCATGCGGGTGTCCCCTCGGCAATCCTGATGGTCAGGAGCTCCAGCGCGATGCGGGCGTTTCCCGCGGAGGACACGATCGCGCGGTTGGCCTCGACCAGCGCCCGGAACGCCCGGACGAGTTCGCGGTCGGTGAAACGCCGGGCATTCTCCCACGCCTTGTACGCCCGGAAGGGGTGCATGGAGAAAAGCGGGGATTTGACGGGCGGCGGAGACTGCTTGTACCGTTCGTTCATGCGGTAGAAATAATCGGAGGAGGCGTCCTCGGGAATGCCGAGCTTGACGCCCTCGCACTTGACGGTGGCAATGTTGCGGAACTCGCTCATGACGGAATAGATCAGCACGATCTCCGGCTTGGACGCGCCGCGGTCCTGCTCCAGATGCTCCATGATACTCGGGATCAGCTCCAGAGCCTTGCGGGAATTGCGTTCGACAAGCGCGGACGAAAATTCCCACGCGAGCGTCTCCGTGGCACGGCTGCATACCTCGCGGCAGTCGGCAAGCGTTACGACCGGCTTGTCTCCGGCATAGGTCAGGAGCTTTTCGATCTCCGTCCCCAGGCGCGCCTCGTCGGCGCCGATTGTCTCCGCCAGAAATGACGCCGCGGCGTCCTCGATGCGCTTTCCACGGTCCATCACGATGGACTGGATCCGGCGGATGAGCATGCGGGCGAACCCCTTCGTCTTCGGGTCGGCCTTCTCGAACCATTCGAGCTTGCCGCCGGAGGACTCGCACACGGCGGACGCGGCCTTGTAGAACGCCTTGCGGCGGTCAAGCCCGGGACCGTCGATAACAAGCGTGATGTCGGACGGGATGCCGTCCTGAAGGAACGCCGCCAGGCGGTCGATGCGCGACGGCTTCTTCTTGGTCGACGGTTCGGAAAACGCCTCGTCGAACTTCAGAAAATGCTTCAGCCAGACGATCTTCTCGCTGGAGAAGAACGCAGGGGAATCCAGCGACAGCAGGAGCTTGTCGAGGATCTGGGGCGCTTTCTCGTTGTCCGAATCGCCCCGGATGATCTCCAGGGACGGATTGTCCTCCGGCGGGTCGCCGCAGAGAGCGCGCATCATCTCGTTGGCGCGCTCCTTGACCGCGTAGTCCTCGTTGCCGGAAATCAGGTAGAAAGCGCCCATGACGGTCAGTCGATCCCGGGGATGAAGGTCTCTTTGCCGGTGAGGGAGGCGATGGTCTCCACGATCAGGGCGATGGCGGATTCCACGTCGCGCAGGTCGCAGATCTCGGCCGGCGTGTGCATGTAGCGGTTCGGAATACTGATCAGGGCAGTCGCCACGCCGCCGCGCGTCATCTGGATGGCGGCGGTATCGGTGCCGCCGGTGGCGCGGTGGCCGGTGGTCATCTGGTACGGGATCTTATGTTTCGCGGCGGCCTTCAGAATGCGGTTCAGGAGCGGCGGATTGTTGTCGGCGTTGCGCTGGAGTTCCGCGCCCGCGCCAAGCTTGATGTCGCCGAGGAGTTCGGGCTTGATGCCGGGGACGTCCGTGGCAAATCCGACGTCGACCGCGATGGCGGCGTCCGGGTTCACGCCGAAAGCTCCGGTGATGGCGCCGCGGAGACCGAGTTCCTCCTGCACGGTGCCGACGCACGCGACGCCGACCTTGATCTTGCGTTTGGAGAGCTGGCGGAAGGCCTCGGCGATGACGAACGCGCCGATCTTGTCGTCCAGGCTCTTCGAGTGGACGCATGTCTTGCTGAGCATTTCGAAATTGCGTGCGAACGCGACCGGATCGCCGACCTGCACAAGCTTCGCCGCAGCCTTCTGGTCCGCCGCGCCGATGTCGATCCAGAGGTCTTCGATCTTCGGAACGGCCTTGCGTTCCTCCGGGGTCTGCAGGTGGATCGGCTTGCGTCCGATCACGCCGGGGATGTGGCCTTTTTCCGTGAGGATCTCGACGCCGGTGCCGGGAAGTGTGAGCGGATCGATGCCGCCCACGGAACGGAAGGAGATCAGGCCCTGCGGCATGATGCTGACGACCTGGAATCCGATCTCGTCGTAGTGGCCGGACAGCATGAACTGGAACCTCGCGTCGGGATTGAGGCGCGCGACGGTGTTGCCGAGGACGTCAGTGCGGATGTCATGGGCGAACGGCTTGAGGTAGTCGCGATAAACTTTGGCCTGTTCGAATTCGAACCCGGAAGGTCCGCAGGTCATCAGGAGTTCTTCGAGAAACTTTTTCGCTTTTGCGTCGATCATGGTTTTTATCTCCAAAAATGAGGGTTGATGTATCAGGATCAGGTACGGTCATTTTTCCCCTGTCAGCGGGACGCCGAGTTCGGAGTATTCGCGCGGGGCGCCTTCCGCCCTGCCGTCGCGGAAGAAACAGTCGCTGGCGATCATGCCGTTTTCATGGTAATTGCGTGTCAGGCCGTGCAGAATCTTCTCGCCCATGTCATTGTATTTGAACTCGTGGAGGCACTTCGGCAGCCCGCTTTCAGGAAAACGTTCCATTTCTGTCTCGACGCCGAATTCAGCCTTGAGCTTTTCGAGTATCTCCTCGGCACGGTCGAAATCGTTTTTCAGCAGACAGGCGCGGAGGTCTTCTGCGGTCTGCATCCCCCGTCCGGGCGGCTGGTCAAGCGCCAGAAACGCCGCGCGGTTCACGACGTCGGCGGTCCCGGTCCCGCTGCCGGAGCTGTTTTTGTCCTGATGGAAGAAGAAGCCGACGAAAAGCACGGAGGACGGGTTCTCCTGCAGATATTTCGTGAAAAGATGCTCCATCGGCGCGCCGGTCACCATGAAATGCGAGGCTTCGCCGTCTTCATCTATGACCGTTTCATGGATCACGCCGCCCACGGTGAACCCGCGCTGGAACCGGGCGGGCGTCACGGAAGAACAGGCCGAAACAAGCATGGCGGACGCAAGCATCAGGGCGGTCGGGACAAGACGTTGAAACATGATGAAATCTCCGGGATTCGGGATATTTTTTCTATTTAGAGTAATTTACCACAAAAGACGGATTTTTCAAGCGGAAAAGGACTGGCCGGAGGAAAAGAGTGCGGCGGGCGGTCACTTCGAAGGCGGCGCGGTGCGCCAATAACTGTTAAAGACCGTCCGCAGAGACGTCCGCTGGGCGTTGTTCTCCGGGTTGAAACAATGGCGGGCCGGGAAGAACGCCGTGCCGGAAACCTCCCGGCGCAGGATCAGGTACAGGACCTGGTTGGAAAGTTCCGAGGGCGATTCCATGCCGGCCGCCACGCCCCCCTGATATACGCCGATGCCGATGTACAGTTTCACCTTCGTCCCGCGCACCTGGTCCGCCCACCAGTTCACGATCCCGGCGAACGGCGCCCTGCTGTTTGAGAATCCCCAGTTGACCTGCGGGATCACGAAGTCGATCCACGAGTTTTTCACCCATTTGCGGACATCGATGTACGACTGCGTGTAAGCCTCCACACCTTTCGTCGTCGGGGATCCCTCCGGCATCTTCTCCGAACGGTTTGCCCAGATGCCGACCGGACTGACCCCGAACGGAATGGAAGCGCCGTTCAGTTTGTTGAAGGCACGGACGGTTCCGGCGACGGATCGCACCAGAAGTTCGGTATTGGCACGCCGCCAGTCGCCCAGATCCCGGCCTTTTCCGGCGTATTTGCGGAACGTGGCGGCGTCGCAGGCGGTGTCGCACCCGTCCGGATAGAAATAATCGTCAAACACGATGCCGTCGGGTCTGTAGCGTTCCAATATCTCGCGAACTGTGGCGACGACATGCGTCACGACTTCGGATCGCCCGGGGTCCAGGAAAAACACCGACTTGTTCGTCTTTTTATTGTCCCAGCGCGCCACGAGCCCGGGATTCCTGCGGGCGAAATTCCCCGCGGAAAGCGTCTTGAGGTATGTGGACGCCGCCGCAGTGTCCGTCTGTCCGATCCGGTACGGGTTCAGCCAGGCATAAAACTTCAGGCCATGCCGGTGCGATTCCGCGATCATGAACGGCAGCGGATCGAATCCGCCGTCCGGCGCTCTGCCTTCCTCCCCGGTCAGCCAGCGCGACCACGGATTGATGGAGGATTTGTAAAAGGCGTCGCAGTTCGGTCGCACCTGAAACATGATGGTGTTGAAGCCAAGCGCGGCGATTCTCGCGGCGAGTGAACGGAATGCCGTCTGAAACTCCGCGGCGGTCGGCTGTTTCGCGAAATCCAGATTGTATGCCGTAGTGACCCAGATGCCGCGGAATTCGTTCGGTTTGGGCGTGTACGTCGCGGGCAGCAGGATGGCGCCGCCGCCATAAGCGCCGTTCATCGGGATGACGTTGCCGGAACTGTCCCGCAGCGGTTTCGGATTTACGAGAATCGGCGCAGACTGCGACGCGGAGGAAGAGGAAGAAGACTGCGACGCGGAGGTCGATGAAGAAGATGCGGAGGATGACGCGGGAGAAGACGCGTTTGTTGCGGCCGGCGCGGACTGTTTGACAGTGCCTGTCGAAGCCGGTTTCGTCGCCGTAGTCGTCTGCACGGGCTTCCGAACCGCGGGCGGCGGATCCTCGGCGGGCGGCGGGATCGGATGCGGCAGCGGCAGGGCCGCGCCGGAAAGACGGACGCAAAGGATCAGCACGGCAAACAGCATTGGCAGATGAACACCCCGGAAACGGAATGCGATCCGGGGCATCCGGGAACAAAACAGGGTTCTGCCGATGCGTGCCCTCATGCGTTACGCTCCGGGGAACGTGCGGATGGGCTTCGGATCGACGAAGACCGCGGGGCGCAGATAGATCAGCTCCGTAGGCGGCATGTCGCAGATGCCGGGCGGGATGGACGCCAGAACGGATGCGTTCACATGCGGAGACAGAACAACGGGAAGCGACGGATCGAAGAGACGGACGGCCTCGATGTCATGCGGGCTGGCCGTGAAGGTGTCGTAGGAACCGCGCAGTTCGGCGAGCTTGTCCGGAGTCTCCAGCACGCCCTGCCAGCCGTCCGGGATCCAGAAACAGCCGTCGCGCTTCAGCCCAAAGCCGAGCAGTTCGTGCTTGCGTCCGTCGTACAGCACCAGGACGCGTTCGCCGAACGGCGTCTCGCCCTCGAATCCGCATGCGGAGGGTATCCCGCGGACCGTCTGTTTTTTCCCCCGCGACGCGCCGAGCACGAACGCCGCCGCCACGCGGAGCGCGGTAAAGGAGCCGGGACCGGTCCCGACCGTCCATGCGTCGATATCGTCGTAAGTGAATCCTGCCTCCGCCAGCGCGTTGCCGACGAGGACCGGAAGCGAGGAGGAATCGCGTCCCGGCAGATCGACCTGGAACGATGCGGCGGGGTGGCCGCACGGGTACACGGCCGCGAACGACAGTTCACTGCACGAGAAATCCAAAGCCGCGTTCAGCATGGGTCAGTCTTCCTTTCCGCAAATCAGGACGAGCTCCGCGCCGGACTTCCGCAGCTGGCGGTTCGCCCAGCGGGCGAATTCCCGGAGCGCGGGCAGATCCCAGTGCGGCAGGTCTTTCTTGCGGCCGCGGTCGAGGTGCCCGGCACGGCGGCAGAAGCGTCCGCCGCCGACCGAAACGGCGAAAACGTCGCCTTCCTTCGCGGAGGAAAGACGCGTCCGCACCCATTTTTTCAGGTAGTTCTCCGTAGCCTGGGCGCAGGCGCAGTCCGCACATTCGGCGCGCAGGTCCAGTACGTCGGCATACTTCGCATCCGCGGCGGCGGGTTCGCCCCACTGAATCGACCAGGTGATGTTCCAGTTGCGGCCCGGCGGAGGCGGCGCATCCGCGGAGGACGGAGCAAAAACGTACAGGCTCCAGGTGCAGACCAGGTCGCCGCCCTCACGGCGAACAATGAACGTGGAAACGCCGTCGCCGATGCGGGCGGCATTGGCCCAGCGCCAGACGTCTTTTCCGGTCTCGAACCGCACGGTGCGACCGTCTGCGAGGCGGAACAGGATCGCGAGCGGCGGCACGGAGCCTTTGTAAAGTTCGGCATCGGCCCCGTCGAACGGCGTCATGTCGGGCTCCTTCACGATACCCTCGGCGGACGGGATTTTCACGATGGCGCATGCGGCGATGGAGCCGTGAAAACGCAGGCCGCCCGCCGTGAGGCTGCGGAGCTCGAACGCGTGCGGCAGCTCGAATCCGGTCTGCACGGCAAGCGATGTGTCGTCCAGCTTGTACCGGTGCGAGATCACGGTCGGGATTCCGAACGGGATGCGGCTTTCGCTGTCGAACGACACCTCGGCACCGTCGTCGGAATGATGCGGACGGCGGAGTCCGGCAAGCGCCATGGACTCGGGATATTCGCCGGGGACAGCCTCCAGCGAGGTAACGGTCAGGCCGTCGAACGGCGTAAGGGTGAAAAGTCCGGCGGCAGGCTTGTCCAGTTCGAATCCGGCGCCTTCGCCGCCGAGCCGCCAGAGTCCGTCCAGCGTCTGTTCAAATTGTCTGTAGTCCATCAAATCACCTGAACGAGTTCGTCCACGGTTTTCACATTGCGGGGACGGCAGGCGTTTTCCTTGCCGAATCCGAGCGGGGAGACCGCCACGGACCGCCACGGAGCAGCGATCCCGGCCGCGGCATCCACTTCATCGCGGTTGTAGCAGCAGATCCAGCAGGTGCCGAGACCTTCCGCCGTCGCCGCGAGCACGAAATGCTCCATCACGATCGACGCGTCCACGTCAACGATGGAACCGCCGTCGGGGCGCACCCACGCCGCGGAGGCGTTCCCGGCCAGGACCGCCACGACGGGCGCCTCCTTCAGCCACGGGAACATGATCTTTTCGCAGATCTTCGCGCGGATCGCAGGATCACGGAACAGGAACAGCCGGAACGGCTGGCGGTTGCAGGCGGTCGGGGCGAGCTGGACGGCGCGCGAAATTCTCGCGATCGCTTCGTCCGGGACATTTTTGTCAAGATAGCCGCGGACGCTGCGCCGGGCTTCGATCACATCGTAAAAATCCATGAAAACCTCCTAAAGCTAATCGGTTTCGGTTCAGAACGGAACGGCGTAAAACGCCTTAACTTACTATACAGGCGGTACGGCTTTTTTCAACCGGAAACCGACGGTTTATCCTGTTTTTTCAGAGAAGAAAATCCGGCAGTTCCTTCGCGCACTGCCGCAGGAGGGCGTCGCGTTCGCGCCATTCCGGGCAAAGTTCGTCCATTTTTTGCTTGAACCGTTCGGAATGATTCATCTCGAACTTATGGCAGAGTTCGTGCAGGATCACATAGTCCACGGCTTCCGGCGGGAACAGGATCAGCAGAGTATTCAGCGTGACTTTTCCTGTGGCGGAACAGCTTCCCCAGCGGGATCTCTGCGGATGGACCAGCACGCGAAACTCTGGAAGCCCCAAGGCGGAGGCATGCGAACGTATGCGGGCGGTCAATACCGGTTCGGCGATCTGCGTCAGCACGGACAGGAACGCCCCCGCAAAGGCTTTCGAATCCGCCGGGTCGCCCCGCATCGTGATCTGCCGGAACAGCGGGTCGTACCAGCACCGGACCGCGTCCGCGCCGGGCGTTTCCTCCACCGCGATCGCCAGACGTTCCCCGGTCAGGCGCAGTTCGAGTTCCGCCGGGATCCGGCGCGGCACATCCGGACCGCGGGGCATCGCGCCGGGTTCGGGCGCCAGTTTGCGGATGGTCGCGGCCAGCCAGGCGGTCTTGCTCTCAGCGAACTTCCGCGCGGAAGCCACGGAACGCCGTTTCGGGATCACCAGCTGCACCGAGAATGGATGCGGGATGACGCGCAGGAAGAAGCGTTTGGCCTTCAGCGACCGGCGGACCGCGCAACAGACGGGCGGCATGCCGTCCGGCAGGTCAAGCATGATGTATTCGGGATCGGGCTGCATATGTTTTTCCTTATTGCAGATACTTGAACAGCTCGACCAGCAGATAGAAGAGCAGAACCAGAACGACCGGAATCAACCCCCATCCCAGGCGGACATTTTTCCAGTATCGCTTCCAGTAGTCTTCATCCTTTTTTTCGTAGAGCAGATAAAGATATTTGTCGTCCTCGTGCTTTTCGTCCTTTTTCATGCCATCCCCCCGTGTCCGAGCGGAGCCGGACACTGCTCAGTGGAGGCTCTGCTTCCCGTGCCAGTATGCGGCGTAAGCCAGAGCGGAACAGACCTCCGCGGAAGTGCGTCCGGAAACGGCGATCGACTTGGGAAGCAGACTGGACGCCGTGAATCCGGGAATGCTGTTGCCCTCCAGCATAAAAACGGCCTTGTCGGAGTCGCGCACGATGACGTCGATGCGGATGAGCGTGGTGTTGCCGACTGCCTGCGCGAACTTCAGCGCGGCGGCGGCGATCTCCTTCTGGACGGCCTGGTCGATGGTGACCGGCGGGCAGAAATACTTGGTCTCGCCCTGCGCGTGGGTATATTTCGCATCGTAATCGTAGAGGGTGCCCGGATGCTGGATCTCGACGACAGGATAGACTTCCCCGAGAACAACGCCGACTGTTGCCTCGGCCCCGGCAATATATTCCTCGACGAGTACGCGGGCATCGTATTTCAGCGCGGTGGAGATCGCGAATTTCCATTCGGAGGCGTCGCGCACAAGCGACAGCCCGAACGTGGAGCCCTCGGAGTTCGGCTTAACGATCAGCGGAAGCTTCATCCCGGCGGGGATCTCCGCCTCGGGGTCGTCGATCACGGCGTAGGCGGCGTTGCGGATGCCCGCCTGGTCCATCACGCGCTTGGACTCGAACTTGTCCATCACGATGCGGCAGGCCTCGGCGGAACCGCCGACGAACGGGATCCCGGCCTGTTCCATCAGCGCCTGGAGCGTGCCGTCCTCGCCGAACCCGCCGTGCAGAACGGGGTAGACGACGTCCGCGGCGCGCATCCGGTCGGTGATCTCCGGCTTCGTGATGTCGTAGGTGTCGACGTTATGGCCCGCGTCGCGGAGCGCCTTGGCGACGTTCGCCGCGGATTGAAGCGAGATTTCACGTTCGGAACTGGCTCCGCCCATAAGGACGAGGATGTCCAGGGGAGTCTGCTGGCACATGGCCGCCGCCTGTTCTTTCATATTGATCGATTTGACCTCAGGTTGAAGGATGATGTTGGAATGCCGGAAAACCGCGCTCCGCATGGCGCGGATCAGTTCGTAGCAGTCGTGGCCGGAATGCTCCAGAAGCTCCGGCGAAGGCGAGGCGTCGCGCACGATCCAGTTCGCATGAAGCGGAGACACCTCGAAGGCGCCGGACCGTTTGCCCTTCATCCCGGCGGATTCCAGCAGACGGCCCGCATAAAGTTCGGGCGCGGGGTTGCGGAAGATCGAACCGGCGCTGCGTCCCTGCGGGGACTGGCGGCGGCGTTCCCGTTCCGCGTCCATGGCGGCCTGTTCCGCAGCCGGATCGACCGGACGGAACCGGAACCGGGCGGACATGACCATGATGTTCTCCGGGATGCCGGAGTCGCGGTAGCGCCAGAGATAGGCGTTCTTCGGGACGACGGACACGGACGCGGTCTCAAGGTTGAGCAGCGTCATGTCCAGCAGGAAATCGGAAATCGTCTGACCGTTCGCGCCGGCATTCATATGGAGTCCGCCTCCGATGGAACCTGGAATGCCGCAGAGGCCCGCCGCGCCGCCGAAGCCGTGTTTCAGGGCTTCGTTCAGCACGGATGCGAGTTTCGCGCCCGCGCCCGCCGTGCAGACGCCGTCGTCCGTGCAGGAGACTTCCGCCAGGACACCGGACGGCTTGAGGTAGACGGTGCCGTCGGTCGGTTCGTCGGAACCGACCAGATTCGTGCCCGCGCCGAGCGGACGTCCGATCCATCCGGCGCTGAGGATGTAGCGCAGAAACTCGATCGCAACGCCGGGATCGGTGACGCGGGCGTAGAGGAATGTGCCGGAACCCGCGCCGAGGGAGGTGTGGTCCGCCCAGACCGCGTCGGGGACAAGTTCGATGCCCGGGAAAGCGGAGGCGGCTCCGGCGATCAGTTCACTTTTTGTAAACTTTCTTGGGATCAAAGACACGTTCTCCAACGACTTCCAGGGTATCGCCGACGACTTTGCGGAAGAAGCAGGTGTGATAGCCTTCGTGGCAGGCGGCGCCGCCGACCTGCTCGACCTTGAAGATCACGGTGTCGGCGTCGCAGTCCACCAGGATCTCCTTCACGATCTGCACGTTGCCGGACTCCTCGCCCTTGTGCCAGAGTTTGGAGCGGGAACGGGACCAGTAGACGCCGTGTCCGGTCCTGAGAGTTTCCTTCCAGGACTCCTCGTTGATATAGGCGAGCATGAGGACGTCGCCTGTCTTCCAGTCCTGGGCGATGGCGGGGATCAGGCCGCCGCTTTTCTTGAAATCAAGTTCGATCATGACAAATCAACCCGAAAATGTTGCGTGATGCGGTCACTTTTCCGCGGGGACGGCCGCGGGAGTGGAGGAACTCGGAACGCCGATGGTCTTGACGTCGCCCGCATCGCCGGAAACGTTTTCCTGCGGGAGCGAGGGAATGCTTTCCTCGATCTTCTTGTCTTCCGCCTCGGCAGCCTCGGATTCGGCATTCGTCTTCTCTTCGGGAGCAACCTCGTCGGCGGGTTCCGCGCTGTCGCTTCCGGTCTGCTCGGACGCCGTATACAGGACCAGTGCAAAGTTGCGGCATTCCTCGGTCGGAGCGTGGCCGACGAAACGCACGGGGTCGCCCGGGATGGTCGAACGCAGACGGAAGGCTTCCGGTTCGGAAACGGGATTGCCTTCGGCGTCGAACCAGTAGAAGCGGTAGGAGAAATCATACGCGATGTCACCGAGGAACGCCCACTTCAGCGCGGAAAGTTCGGGGGTCTTGCCGAAAACGCGCACGGCCAGATAGCCGTTTTCGTTGATCTCGCTCTCGATGTCGCGGAACGTGAAGATCTTTGCGGCGTTCGTGGAAACATAGACGTTGCCGGGCTGGACGTCCGCGGCTTTCCCGTCCATGATATGGACGCGTTCATCGGTCGGGACAGGAGTCGAAGCACAGGCCGAAACGAACAGGAGACAGACGGCCGCTGTCAGAAGGGAGAACAGTTTCATAATGGTTGCCTTTCGGTTTTATTCAAAAAACTTGTTTGTTTTGTTTTCCGATGAGTAATTTACACCGCATGGGCGGTGTTTTCAAGCCTCGATGCCACATTTTTTGCCGACATACACCTGGCGCGGGCGCACGATGCGGGTGCTGTTGCCGATCATTTCGCGCCAGTGGGCGATCCAGCCGGGCAGGCGCGCCAGCGCGAACATCACGGTGAACATCTTCTCCGGGATGCCGAGCGCGCGGTAGAGGATGCCGGAGTAGAAGTCGACATTCGGGTAAAGGTTGCGGGAGACGAAATAGTCGTCGCTGAGGGCGGCCTTTTCGACCTCGAACGCGACCTGGAGCAGAGGGTCCGTCACGCGGCGTTTGGAGAAATAGCGTTCGCATTCGGCCTTGATGATCCTGGCGCGCGGATCGAACGTCTTGTACACGCGGTGTCCGAAGCCCATGAGGCGTTCCGGATTGTTGTGGTCCTTCACGCGGTCGAAGAACTTCTTCACGTCGCCGTCGTGTTCAATGCGGCGGAACATCTCGATGACCTCCTGGTTTGCACCGCCGTGAAGCGGGCCGGACAGCGCGGACACGCCCGCGGAAATCGTGGCGTACAGGTTCGCCTGGGTGCTGCCGATGGTGCGCACAGTCGTGGTCGAGCAGTTCTGCTCGTGGTCCGCGTGGAGGATCAGCAGGACGTTCAGGACGCGCACGGCCTCCTCGGAGATCTCGTACGGGGCGACGGGCGAATCGAACATCATGTTCAGGAAGTTCGCGCAGTAGGACAGGTCGTAGCGCGGATACACGACCGGCTCGCCGATGCTCTTCTTGTACGCGAAAGCAGCCATCGTGCGGACCGTGGAAATCAGGCGCGCCGTCGAAATGTCGATATCTTCGCGGAACGACAGGAGGTCGACGTTCGGATAGAACACCGCCAGGGCGTTGATCATCGTCGAGAGGATGTGCATGGGGTGGGCGCCGCGCGGATACAGGTCGAAGAAATGGCGCATGTCTTCATGCAGCAGGGAATTGACGTTCAGCAGGCTGGAAAACGCCCGCGCCTCCTCCGGGCTCGGCAGATTGCCGTGGACCAGAAGATATGCGATGTGGACGAACCGGAGTTTCTCGTCCGCCACAAGCTTCTCGATCGGGATCCCGCGGTAGCAGAGGATACCCTTTTCGCCGTTCACATATGTGATGCTGCTGCGGCAGACCGCGGTGTTCATCAGGCCGGGATCGAACGTAAGGTAGCCGGTCGTCTTGCGGAGGGCTGTGATATCAATCGCTTTTTCGCCCTCGGTCCCGACAATGATCGGCAACTTAATGTCCTGTCCGTTCACGGACAATGTCGCGAATTCACTCGCCATCATTCAGCCTCCTCTCTCGTATGGTATCGGGCTGTTCGTTATTGCAGAAAAGTTACGAAAAAATCATACAAACTGAATAATGTACACCCCGTACGCGGAAAAATCAAGCGAAAATGGATTATAAATAAGAAAAATGCGAGGTCCGGAATCGGCGGAAAGCCGGCTTCCGGCACAGGCTGCCATCTCTCCGGCATCGGAATTGAGACAGATAATCGCAACAGACAAAACCGTCTCACAATCGAGACATTATGTCTCACCCGATCCCTTCGGAAAAACAAGGCAAATTATTGATATTGCAGTTTTTTGATTCTTGGCACACAAGTTGCTCGAATGAAATCGGCATTCTCAACACACGATCAACAAACCATCAAAACGAAGGAGTCGCGATTATGCTGGACATTCAGAAAATGACCGAAAAGACCCGTGAAGCCCTCGCAGCAGCCGGCGCCGCCGCCCGCGAATACGGACATCAGGAGATCCGCCCGATCCACCTGCTCTCCGCATTGGCGCACCAGGACGGAGGCCTGCTGCCGTCGCTGCTGAAACGCATCGGCACTCCGAATTCGCTACTAACTGAGGCAGTGGAAGCCGAACTGGCCAAGCTGCCGAAAGTGACCGGAAACGCCGTCGACGTGTATCCGTCGCGCGATTTCAGCAACATCCTGGTTGAAGCCCGCGACCGCGCGGAGAAGATGAAGGACGAGTACATCAGCGTGGAACACCTGCTGATGGCAATGATCGACAAGGACGCCGCATGCGCCGCCGCGCTGGGAAAGGCCGGATTCACGGCAGATACACTGCTAAAGACCCTGGTGGAAATCCGCGGCAACCAGCGCGTGACCAACGAAAACCCGGAGGCGTCGTTCGAGGCGCTGGAGAAATACGGACGCGACCTCACGCAGGCCGCGCGCCAGAACAAGCTCGACCCGGTGATCGGACGCGACGACGAAATCCGCCGCACCGTGCAGATCCTGGCCCGCCGCACCAAGAACAACCCGGTCCTGATCGGCGAACCCGGCGTCGGCAAGACGGCCATCGTCGAAGGTCTGGCGGTCCGCATCGTGAAGGGCGACGTGCCGGAATCCCTGCGGAACAAACGTCTGGTCGCGCTCGACATGGGCGCGCTGATCGCCGGCGCGAAATACCGCGGCGAATTCGAGGAACGCCTGAAAGCCGTCCTGAAGGAAGTGTCCGGCTCGAACGGCGACGTGATCCTGTTCATCGACGAACTGCACACGGTCGTCGGCGCGGGCGCGTCCGAGGGCTCCATGGACGCGGGCAACCTGCTGAAGCCCGCCCTGGCGCGCGGCGAACTGCACTGCATCGGCGCGACCACGCTCAACGAATACCGCAAGTATATCGAAAAGGACCCCGCGCTCGAACGCCGGTTCCAGTCGGTGCTCGTGCCCCAGCCGTCCGTCGAGGACACGATCTCCATCCTGCGCGGCCTGAAGGAACGCTACGAGCTGCATCACGGCGTGAAAATCCGCGACGGCGCGCTTGTGGCGGCCGCGGTCCTGTCCGACCAGTACATCGCCGACCGGTTCCTGCCGGACAAAGCCATCGACCTGATCGACGAAGCGGCGGCCAAGCTCCGCACCGAGATCGACTCCTGTCCGCAGGAGATCGACGAGGCGGAACGCAAGTCCATGCGCATGGAGATCGAACTCTCCGCGCTCCGCAAGGAGAAGGACGAGGCCAGCGCCGCGCGACGCGCCGAACTGGAAAAGGAACTCGCCGACATGAAGGAAAAGGCGAAGGCGATGCGCGCCTCATGGAACGCCGAAAAGGACGCGATCGGGAAGCTCCAGACCCTCCGCGAAAGCCGCGACACCGCGAAAAGCGAGCTCGAAAAGGCCGAACGCGACAGCGATCTCCAGCGCGCCGGCGAACTCCGGTTCAGCATCATCCCCGGCATCGAAAAGCAGATCGCCGCGGCGGAAAAGGCGCTCGCGGGCGACGAGAACGGCAAGCGCATCCTGAAGGAGGAAGTGACCGAGGAGGACATTGCGGACATCGTGAGCCGCTGGACATCCATCCCCGTCGCCAAGCTCGTCCGCAGCGAACGCGACAAACTGCTGCACCTGTCCGAGCATCTGCATCTGCGGGTCGTGGGACAGGACGAGGCGGTCGACGCCGTTTCCGACGCCGTCCTGCGGTCGCGTTCCGGCCTGAAGGACCCGAAACGCCCCATCGCGTCGTTCCTGTTCCTGGGACCGACCGGCGTGGGCAAGACGGAACTCGCCCGCGCCCTGGCGGAGGACCTGTTCGACGACGAACGTGCGATCATCCGCATCGACATGTCCGAGTACATGGAGAAATACAGCGTGTCGCGTCTGATCGGCGCGGCGCCCGGATACGTCGGGTTCGAGGAAGGCGGCCAGCTGACCGAGGCGGTCCGTCGCAGGCCCTACGCCGTAGTCCTCTTCGACGAGATCGAAAAGGCGCATCCGGACGTGTTCAACCTCTTCCTGCAGATCCTGGAGGACGGCCAGCTGACCGACTCGCACGGACGCACCGTGAGCTTCAAGAACACAATCATCATCATGACGTCGAACCTGGGCAGCGACCTGCTGCTGGAGTGCGGCGGCGACGTGGAAAAGACGCGTCCCGAGATCGACAAGCTCCTGCACGCGCAGTTCCGCCCGGAATTTCTGAACCGCATCGACGGCATCCTGCTCTTCAAGCCGCTGGAGCTTGCCCAGATCGAATCCATCTTCGACATCCAGATCGGACTGCTCCGCGAACGCCTGAACAAGCAGGGCGTGGCGCTCGAAGTCAAGCCGAAGGCCCGCACGCTGCTCGCGAAACGCGGCTACGACCCGCGGTTTGGCGCGCGTCCGCTGAAGCGCGTGCTCGTGAACGACCTGGAGACGCCGCTTTCGCGGATGCTGATCTCCGGCGAGCTGCACGAAGGAATGGTCCTGACCGTCGGCGTAAAAAAAGACGGCGAACTGGAGTTCACATGCGCGGATAAAGGTTGAAAAAAAGCGTTTCCCGCGCTATATTAAAACGTCAATTTATTCTGAATCCGGAGACATGCCATGCACAATAAGAAACGCGGCATCGACCATGCCGAAAAAATAGAGGCTGACGCCGCCGCCGAGGCGCGCGAAATGCCCACCATGGAACCGAAGGGCGAAGCGGCGTTCGACGAGGCTTCGCAGGCCGCCGCGTCCGCGATGGCCGATGCGAACTTCGAATACGAGGCCGAGTGCGCCAAGATCGAAAAATTGGAAGCGAAACTCAAGGAAACCGAGGAGAAGCTGAAAGAGGCGGAGCGTCTCCGCCTCCTCGCCCTCGCCGAGATGGACAACCAGCGCAAGCGTCTGGCAAAGGAAATGGAGAACGTGCGGTACAACACCACGCAGGATACCATCTTCCCGTTCCTCCAGGTCTTCGACCATTTCACGATGGCCGTAGCCGCCGCCGGAAAGTCCAGTTCGCTCGAATCCCTGGTCCAGGGCATGGACATCATCCAGAAGGAATTCGACAAGGCGTTCGCCGACCTCGACGTGACCGTGATCGACGCGACCGGAAAACCGTTCGATCCCGCTCTGCACGAAGCGGTCGCAGAAGAACCGTCCGACACCGTGCCGAACGGGACCGTGATCCGCCAGTGGAGCCGCGGCTACCAGTGCGGCTCCCGCCTGCTGAAACCCGCAATGGTCGTGGTCAGTTCCGGCCCGGTCGCAGACACGGAAAAGAAGGACGCGGAATAAGCAAGTCTGGCCCGCCGGAAGCGCCGGGAGACCGGAGGCGGTCGGCGGGTCCTTATAATCAGGCACTTTTGAGGAAACATTCATGGC
Source organism: Victivallales bacterium (assembly GCA_045114455.1). Lineage (GTDB taxonomy): Bacteria > Verrucomicrobiota > Lentisphaeria > Victivallales > UBA1829 > UBA1732. Next base: position 97,311 of record JBGUKN010000024.1, on the reverse strand, counting down.
GAAGGACTATTACGACATTCTGGGAATATCGAAGACGGCGTCCGCGGACGAGATCAAGAAAGCGTACCGCAAGCTCGCCGTGAAATACCACCCGGACAAGAATCCCGGCGACAAAGCCGCGGAAGAGAAGTTCAAGGAAGTCTCCCGCGCATACGAAGTCCTCAGCGACGATAAGAAACGCAAGCAGTACGACCAGTTCGGACCCGACGTCTTCGAACGGACCGGGGGCCAGGGCTACGGCCCCGGGACCGGCGGATTCGGAGGAGGCGGTCCGGGCGGGTTCTCCTCATCCAACTTCAATTTCTCCGGCTTCTCCGATCCGCGCGACATCTTCAGCCAGGTGTTCGGCGGAGGCGACGGAGGTTTTTCATTCGACGACCTGCTCGGCGGCATGAGAAACGGCCGCGGCGCGCGGCGCCGTTCGGCGTCCGGCGCACGCAAGGGCGGCGACCTGAACTGCCGCGTGGAGATCGACCTGGAGGACGCCATCCTCGGCGCGGACAAGAAAATCCGCCTCGCCAAGGACGAGACCTGTCCCGCCTGCGGCGGATCCGGCGCGGAGCCCGGCTCCACACGGAAATCCTGCCCGTCCTGCGGCGGATCAGGGTTCATCGTGTCCGGCAACGGCTTTTTCCAGTCGCAGGAACCGTGTCCCGCGTGCCACGGTACCGGCAGCGTGATCCTGCATCCGTGCAAGCGCTGCGGAGGCCGGGGCGTCACGCGCGTGGACAAGGAACTCCAGATCCACATCCCGCCCGGAGTCGACGAAGGCTCCAAGCTGCGCGTCTCCGGCCAGGGGGAACCCGGCACGGGCGGCGGCCCGGCGGGCAACCTCTACGTCATCATCGCGCTGCGCCCCCACGCCGTGTTCGAACGCAAGGGGCAGGACCTGATCTGCGAACTGCCGGTCTCGCTCGAATGCGCGCTTCAGGGCGGCATCGTGGACGTCCCGACCATCTCCGGCCGCACCCGCATGAAGATCGCGCCCGGCACGCAGAATGGCACGATGCTGCGTCTGCGGGGCAAAGGCGTGCCCGCGCTGAAGGGCGGCGTCCGGGGCGACCAGATCGTCCGCATCCTCGTGGAGATCCCGTCCGGCCTGACCGCCGAACAGATGAAGACGATCGCATCGCTCGGGCTCACGAACGCGAACTACCCGAAACAGGCCGAATTCCGCGCGAAAGCCGCGAAATTCCTGCATACATAACCGGACCTGACATACTATGGCCGCGGCAAAAAACAAAGACAGCTCGAAAAACAGCTCCGATCCCGTCATCGCGCGCAACCGCAAGGCGTTTCACGACTATGAGATCATCGAGACCTGCGAGGCGGGGATCGTACTCGTCGGGACCGAAGTGAAGAGCTGCCGCGGCCACAGCGTCCAGCTTCAGGACTGCTTCGCCCGCATCGAAAACGGCGAACTGCTGGCCTACGGGATCCACATCTCGCTGTATGCGTTCGGAAACAGGTTCAATCACGAGGCGAAACGCCCCCGCAAGCTCCTGATGCACAAAAAGGAGATCCTGCGCCTCGCCAACAAGGTCAAGGAAAAGGGATACGCGCTCATCCCCCTGAAGATGTACCTGAAGGGCATGCACGTGAAAGTCGAAGTCGGGCTCGCGCGAGGCAAGACGTTCGGCGACAAACGCGAAACGCTCCGCCGCAAGCAGGATGACATGGACATGCGGCGCGCCATGGCAGCCGGACGCCGCGGCTGATCCGCTCTCCTTTTTCCTCGCTCTCCCTGTTTATTTACGAATGGCTGCGGACGAGCTTCCGTTCGACAGACTCGGGATGCAGAGCCAGATTTTCCGAATATCGTTCCGTCGGTCCCTCCGCCACCGCATCGAGCAGTCTTTTCAGAGCATCGGCGGAATCCAGGAACGAAACGGACGCCCGGAGCGCGCCGGGATATCCGCGCCCCCTCAAAAACTCCAGCAGGGTTTTCCGCGCCACGACATACGCGAATTCCGGCCCGTAGCAGTCCAGCATGTCATCCATGTACTCGCGGATGGTCTCCGTGAACTCCGCCACGTCCGGCGGAGGCGAGGACGGGTCGGCGATCTCCCGGAAGATCCACGGATTGCCGAGCGCCCCGCGCGCGACCATGCCGGCGGAACACCCCGTTTCCCTCAGAAGCGTACGGAACGATTCTCCGTCCATCGCGCCGCCGTTGGCGACCACGGGGATGTCGAGCGACGCGCGGACCGCGGAAATGATGTCGAAAAAAACGGGACCGGAGTAGAAATTCCGCATGAGACGCCCATGGATCGTAACGGCTTTCGCGCCCGCATCACGGAGACGGCGGCAGAACGCGACGGTCGGAGCGGGGTCGGATTCGTCCTGAATCCGCGTCTTGGCGGTAACGGGCAGGCGGGAGGCGGAAACAAGCGTCTCGAACGCACGGACGGCTCCGTCCGGATCCTCAAGCGCGAACCGGATGCCTTCGCATTTGCGGGCGACTTTCGGCGCGGGACATCCGAGATTGAAATCCAGCACGTCGAAATCCATGTCGTTGACGAGTTCGGCGGCCCGCTTCAGCGTGGGAAGATCGGAGCCGACCAGCTGGATGCCGAGGAACCCCGCATCGGAACCGCGCTGCGCGAGGCGGAGCGTCTTTTCCCCTTGAAACACCAGGGACCCGGCGTCGATCATTTCGGTAAACGCGTAACGGCAGCCGAAACGCCGGATCATGCGGCGGAACGGGATGTCGGTATGCCCCGCAATCGGGGCCATGACGGCCGCGCCCGGCGGATAAGGGACCGGGGGCATGAAAGCAACCTCAGGCGTCGTCGCGGGAAACGATGATCGCGGCGTTGGTGCCGCCGAAGCCGAAGCTGTTGCTGAGCGCGTGGCGAATGGGGACGTTCATGCGCGGCGTGCGGACGATGTCGGCCCAGGACATGGACTCCTCGATGTCGTCCGCATTGATGGACGGACTGACGAAGGAATGTTCGATCATCTGCGTGCAGAAGATCAGTTCGATCGCGCCGGCGGCTCCGATCGGATGCCCTGTCTGGGATTTTGTGCTGTTGATCATCGGGGACGCGCCGTGTTCGTGGAAGACGGTCTTGAGGGCGTCGATCTCGACGGGATCGCCGACCGGGGTGCCCGTGCCGTGCGTGTTGACATAGTCGATGTCGGACGGCGTGAGGTGCGCGTTGGCGATGGCGTCGGACATGACAGCCGCCGAGACTTCCCGGCTGGGCGCGACCATGTCGCAGGCGTTGCTGTTGCAGGCATAGCCGCTGATCCGGGCGAGGATCTTCGCGCCGCGCGCCTTCGCATGGGCTTCGCTTTCCAGAATCATGATGCCCGCCGCCTCGGAAAGGATGAAACCGGTGCGCTGTTTGTCGAACGGACGGCTGGCCTTCGTCGGCTGGTCGTTGAAATTGCTCGAAAGCGCATGCATCGCGCCAAACCCGAGAGCCTGCTGCCAGCAGAGTTCCTCGCAGCCGCCCGCCATCACGATGTCGTAGGCGCCGGACTGGATCAGGCGGATCGCCTGGATGAGCGCCACCGCGCCGCTGGTGCATGCGCAGCTCACGTCGTAGCTCTCGCCGCCGATCTTGTAGACCAGCGAGAGGTTGGCGACAGCGGAGGACGGCATGATGCGCGGGATGCTGAACGGGGAGATCTTGCGCGTCGAATGCGTTCTTTCATACGTCATGATCGACTTGTAATACTCCGCGTAGCTGCTGCCGCCGCAGCCGGTAATCACAGCCATTTTGGAGCCGGGAAGCGTCTCCATGGTATAGCCGGCTTCGGTGATCGCCTCGTAGGCGGCCGCCACAGCCATGACGCCGCTCTGCGTCATGAAACGGAGCTGTTTGCGGTCGAATGCGGGACACTCGAACCCGTCGAGATTCACCGAACCGGCGACCTGCGAGTCCAGATTCAGTTCCTGCCAGAACGGATCCCGTTTGAGACCGCTTTTTCCGGTTTTCAGGGACTCTAAATTTTCGGCCAAGCTCAGCCCGATCGGGGTGATCAGACCGCGACCCGTGATAACGACTCCGGGCATCATTCGCTCCATTTCTGAGTAATTCGAAAAGGGGTTGTCAGGTATATAATATCTTAATACTTTACACGCTGTTTTTTATTTTTCAAACGCTGGGCAGTCTTTTTTTAGATAAATGTCTAAAGCGTGTGATAAAAAAATCATTTTCCGATCCGTGCCCGGATATCGGAGATTTTTTCCGCCTCCGGGATGGAACTGTTGTAACGGATCAGAGCGTCCAGGTAACGGAGCGTCTCCTGGCGGGGAAGCGAGCGGAGAATGTCGATCCCGACGTTGTTCACTCTGGCAATATACTGCGAGGAAACGCGTTTATCCTTGGTCTGGAACATGGCAAGTTCGACACCGGCGGCAACGCTGAGATCGGTCTGCGGCGCCTTCAGGATGGCCTCCTTCGCCGACGCGATGCGCTTCTCGTCCTCGACCCGGAGCCGGGCGTTGCGGGATGCGTCCGTCTCCTGCACGTTGCGGTACTGCGGGGAATTGGCGATTTCGCCGCTGCGGATGGACGCGATGGTGATCTCGTTCAGCGCCCGGGTATGGATCAGGTTCAGCTTCGGGTCCTTGAGCAGCCAGCGGGCGCGGGCGACAGCCTCGAATTCGGAGAGGGACTTCGGCCTGGCGTAGTAGGCGTCCAGCAGCGGGGAAAGCTCCTTGGCGCAGCCGAGGATATCGCAGGCGGCGAATCCGGGCCAGACCCGTTCGCGCGTCTCGACCATGCGGACATACGCGTGCTTCAGCTCCTTATCTACGGACGGCATCCCGATCAGCGCCGTAAACGCGGCCTCGCGAATCTGGGGATCCTCGGAGTCGGCTGCTTCGTTGAGCAGTTCGATCGCCTTGGGCGTGGCGATGTTCGTGAGGCCGAGAAACTGCTGGATCGGGGGCTCACCCGAAGCCGCGACGCGTTTGATCGCGCGCTGCAGGGCCGGAATCGAGGCGTCCCCGAACTCGGAAAGATGCACAAGCGCAAACCGGTTCGTGAAGTATTCCTCGTCCTCGATGTCCAGGCAGTCCACAAGCAGGGAGATCAGATCGGTGCCGCCCCTCATATCGACGTTGCGGAACAGGGTGTAGATGACGCTGATGTTGGCCGAGACGAACACATGGAAATCCTCCGTGGCGCCGAGGTAGAGCGTGAAAGTCTCGTACTGCGTCTGGAGCTTGCGCCACATGATGCCGTATTTCGTGAAGAAAAGAGGCTGGAGGATCGTCTCCGGCGGCTTCCCGACGAAACGGAGTTTCAGAGCGTCGGAGAGCCGGATCGACTTGACCGGGATCAGCGTGATCGCGGCAAAATCCTCCTTCAGGTCTTCGTCATCCGCCGCATCGGATGCCCCAGCCGCGTCCTGCGGCTTGTCGAAATCCTTCACATAGATCAGCCGCCATGTCGGGATCACTTCGTCGGACAGGGCGCTGTTCAAAAGAGGTTCCCGGCTGCGCTGAAGCGGCTGGTACGGCACGATCACCTTGTCGAGGCGGTCCGTGATCTCCCGGATCACCTCGGCTTCCGTCTTCCCGGGTTTCTCCGCGGCTTTCTCCTCGGCTTTTTCCGCGCTTTCTTCGGCGGAAGAGTCCGCCTCTTCCGGTTCGTCCGGCAGCTTTTTGATGACGGAGGACGGTTCCTCCGGCTCGTCGTCGGACACCTTCTGAATCGGGGCGGCATGAAGAAGCACGCCGGACACGGCGGACAGGATCATGCAAAGAAAAAGAAGCAGGTAGAATCGGATCGTATTTGACATGGGCGGGCTCCCGGTGGCAAAGGCTTCAGGCCGAGGCCGGTTCGGATTCGGACTCCTTGTCCCGGCGCCACTGGCGGCGCGGCTGCGGGACATCATCCTTCGGTTTGATCGTGTAGCGGTTTTCGCCGAGAAGGGCGTCGAGGTCGTTCAGAAGCGACCGCGACACATAAACGCGAACGGACTGCGGCAGTTCGATGAAAGCCGCCAGGCGGTCCTTCGTGGCGGCGCAGATCAGCACAGGAACAGGTTCCGGTCCCTGTTTCGCCTTCGGATTCCTGCGTTTCGGGACAATGCCGTCCCCGCCTTCCTCCGCGGGTTCCGCCGGGAAGAGTTCGGGCGGCGGCGTGGCGTGGCGGGCGAGGAGTGCACGCAGATCCGCGCAGATTTCCGGCTTCATGCTCTCCTCGAACAGATTGACCTGAAGCGTCGCGGCGTTGAAGAACGGGGCATCCTCCAGCGGGATCACATCCTCGAGCTGAAGCGAGACTTCGTCGCCCTCGTCGTCGCCCTTCTTGGTGACGGCGCGGACAAAGACCTTCGCGCCTTCGACGAGCAGAGTGTTGACCTCGGTGTACAGGCGGTTGTAGCAGACGCATTCGATGGTGTCGGTGAGGTCCTCGATCTGGACGACGGCGAAGGGCTTGCTGTCGCTCTTGGTGTACTTCTTGGCGACTGCGGTCACGAGGCCGCCGAACTTGACGCCGACGTCGCCCGGCATGCGGGAAATCTCCGCCAGGTTTGCCGTGGAGAACGTGTCGATGGTCTTCTTCGAGGAGGAAAGCGGATGCCCGGAAACGTAGAATCCGAGGAGCTGCTTCTCGTCCTCCAGCATTTCGCCGTCCGGGAACTCCGGGATGTCCGGCGGGGGCTGCTCCTCGAACCCGGCGTCCTGCGGATCGTCCAGCATGTCGAAAAGGCTCGCCTGGCCGGATTCGCGGTCGCGCCGTGCGGACGCGGCGGACGACAGCGCGGAGTCGATCATGGCGACGAGCTGGGAACGCTTGAGGCCGGTAGAATCCAGCGCGCCGCAGCGGATGAGCGCCTCAAGCCCCTTGGCGTTGAGTCCTTCCGTACGTTCCGCCAGGTCGACCAGCGAAGTAAACGGTCCGTTTTTCCGCGCCTCAATGATGGCGGCGGAGATCCCCTGCCCGAACCCCTTGATCGCGCCGAGTCCGAAGCGGATGGCGTCGCCGTCCACGGTGAAGTTCACGTCGCTTGTGTTCACGTCCGGCGGCAGGATGCGGATGCCGGTGGTGCGGCATTCGTTGATGAGGAACGTCAGCTTCTTCGCGTTGGAGAGTTCGCTGGTGAGCACGGCAGCCATGAATTCGGGGCGGTAGTTGGCCTTCAGGTAGGCGGTGCGGTAGGACAGGAGCGCGTAGGCGGCGCTGTGCGACTTGTTGAACCCGTACTCGGCGAACTTCTTGATGTTCTCCCAGATGCGTTCCGCCTGCGCCGCCGGGATCTTGTTCGTTTTGGCGCAGCCTTCGACGAACTTGTCGTGCTGGGCCTCCATGTCCTTGATCTTCTTCTTGCCGATGGCGCGGCGGAGGATGTCGGCCTGGCCGAGCGAGAAACCGGCGAGCACCTGCACGACCTGCATGATCTGCTCCTGGTAGAGCATGATGCCGTAGGTTTCCTTCAGGTACTGCTCCATGAGCGGATGGTCATATTCGAGCGGGACCGTGCCCTTCTTGCGTCCGACGAAGAGGTCGAGGAACTGCATCGGGCCGGGCCGGTAGAGCGCCACGAGGGCGATGATGTGCCGGAGATTTTCCACGCCGAACTTGCGGCAGAGGTCCTGCATGCCGCCGGATTCGAGCTGGAACACGGACACGGTGTCGCCGCGGTTGATGAGCTCGTAGGTCTTCCGGTCGTCCAGCGGGATCGCGTCCATGTCGAGCGTGATGCCGTGCGTGCGCTTCACGTTGTCCACGGCGTCCTGGATCACGGTCAGCGTGCGGAGACCGAGGAAGTCCATCTTCAGCAGGCCAATGCTCTCGCAGAGCGGGGCAACGTACTGCGTAATGACTTCTTCGTGCGCGCCACGTCCGAGCGGGACCAGGTCGGCGAGCGGCTGGTTGCAGATGATGACGCCGCAAGCGTGGATTCCCATCTGGCGGTTGAGCTGTTCGATCGGGACGCAGTACTGGAAGATCTCGCGGACCCAGGCTTCCTTCTCAAGCAGCTGCTTGAGCTCGGGCGACTCCTTCACCGCCTTCGCGAGCGTCATTTTCGGGTCTTCCGGGATGAGCTTCGTGATCATGTTGCCCTCGGCGGGGGTGCGCCCCAGGACGCGCGCGACGTCCTTCACGACGGCCTTCGCCTTCAGCGTGCCGTACGTACCGATCTGGGACACGCTGTCCTCGCCATATTTCTGGATCACGTAGTCGATGACCTCCTGGCGGTGACGTTCGCAGAAGTCCGTGTCGAAGTCGGGCGGCGACACGCGGTCCGGGTTCAGGAACCGCTCGAACAGCAGGTCGTATTTCATCGGGTCGATGTTCGTGATGCCGCTCAGGTAGGCGACGATGGACCCTGCGCCGGAGCCGCGTCCCGGTCCGACCGGGATCCCGTGCTCCTTCGCCCAGTTGATGAAGTCCCACACGCAGAGGAAGTAGCTCGGGTATTTCGTGCGGGTGATGATCGAGAGCTCGTAGTCCATGCGCTTGAGGTTGCGCTCCGCCTCCGCCTTCTTGTCCTCCGGCGGATTGAACGGGTCGTATCCGTATTTCTTCTCGTAGCCGCACACGCTGTCCGCGCGCCCCGTGCCGTACAGGCAGATGCTTCGGAGATACGCGGCGGATTTCTTCATGACGATGCGGCGTTCGATGAGGTTGGCGCGCCTGTCTTCGGACGGCAGCGGCTTCTCCGGCTCCTTCTCGTGGTCCTTCGCGATCTCGGCGTCGATCTCCTGCTCGGATTCGGCGCGCATGGCGTCCAGGTCGAGCGTGTCGACGAACTCCTGCGGCGGTGTGAACTCGGGATAATGGTTCTCGTAGCCGATCGTCACGTCGCACTGTTCCGCGACCACGAGCGTGTTCGAGATCGCGTCCGGGGCCTCCGTGCCGAAGACCTGCATCATCTCGTCGCCGGACTTGAAGTAGAATTCGTCGTACTCCATCCGCATGCGGCGCGGGTCGTCCATGGTGGTGCGCGTCTGGATGCACAGCATGATCTCGTGGGAGTGCGCGTGCTCCTTCTTCAGGTAGTGCACGTCGTTCGTGGCGACCAGCCGGATGTCGTTCTCGCGGGCGAGCTGAATCAGGCCGCGGTTCACGGTCTTCTGGTCCTCGATCCCGTGATACATGAGCTCCAGGCAGAAGTTCTCCTTCCCGCCGAAGAGGTCGAGGTAGTCGAACAGCACCTTGCGACCGGCGTCCACGCCGCCGCGCAGGATCGCCACGTCGATCTCGCCCTGCAAACACGCGCTCATGCCGATGATGCCCTCGTGGTACTTCGCGAGGAGCTCGCGGTCGATGCGCGGCTTGTAGTAGAACCCGGTCATGTGCGCTTCGGAATTGAGCTTGCAGAGGTTGTGGTAGCCCACATTGTTCTTCGCCAGCAGGATCAGGTGGAACCCCTTGATGTTCGGGATGCCGGGCTGCTTTTCCAGACGGCTGCCGGGCGCGATATACGTCTCGCAGCCGATGATCGGCTTGATCCCGGCCTTCTTCATGGCGTTGTGGAACTCGTAGCAGCCGCCCATCACGCCGTGGTCCGTGATCGCGCAGGCCTTCATGCCGTATTCCTGCGCCATCGTGACCAGGTCGACCTTGCCCTCAGCGTCCTCTTTTTTAAGTTTCGCCCACGAAATGGCGCATGCGCCGTCCAGCAGGCTGTAGTCCGTATGCAGGTGCAGATGCACGAAATCCGTTGCCATAATTCCCGTTTCCCCGATCGTTTGCGTTGAAGATCACCGGACGGCGGCCGGGAGACCGCGCGTGTCCACTCTTAATAAGAAATCATTCGGGAATATTATACAGCCGGAACCGGGATTTTTCAAACGCGAAACGGGAAAAAGGCGGGAAATATCGGGAGGACCCGGAATCCGGGCACAAAAAAAGTGAGCCGGCAGGGACTCGAACCCTGGACCACCGCCTTAAAAGGGCGATGCTCTACCGACTGAGCTACCGGCCCACGACAAACGTGAAACACATTTAAAATACCATCTTTTCGCAAAAATGCAAACGCATTCCGCAAAAAAGCCCGAAAACAAGCTGATATCGGCATCGCCATCCGGCTTTCGAAACCAATGGGAAGAGTCCGTTCCCGCTCAGAGGCCAAACGGGAAAAAGCTATTGCTCCGGTCGCGTGAGCGGAGGATTGGATTTTCCCGTCACGCTGTTCAGAACGAGCTTCCAGACGGCAGTCATCTCCACCACGGCGTCCGGGAGGGAATCGAACGGCTCGTCCGAGAACGCGTTCGCCATCGCAAGCAGGATGCGCCGCTTTTCGTCTGGAGCTTCGACCGACTGCATCACGCCTTCCCCTGCAACGGAGACGTAAAGGTTCGTCACGGAGCGCATTCCGTTCGGGCGGACGATCAATTTCGGGCCGTCGTCTCGTTCGGCGAAGAAATAGACGTGCGGATCGCGGGACAGGATCTCCGCCTTGCGGCCCTCCTTCGCCCCGTGAAAATACAGCACGGCGTTCCGATCCGCGTCAAGCTCGGAATAATAGTTCATGGTCACGCCGTAGGGCCTTCCGGCGTCGTTCATGGCCAGGTGCCCGATCGGAAGCGAATTGATGATGTCGAGAATGATGCTGTAATCTTTGATCTCGCGGTCCTGACGGCGCATGGGGTGTTCTCCTTGCGGGGTTTTGAGCTGGGAATTACGGTTCGGATTCGGCGATACGCCGTACCGCATCGAAGATGCCGCGCACGAGGGCGTCCGGCGCGCTCGCGCCCGAGGTGACGCCGACGCATTTCGCGCCGCGGAGGAGGTCCGGCGTGACGGCTTCCGGGCCGGAGACGAGTTCGGCTCGCGCGCCCTGGTTGCGGACGATTTCGCAGAGGCGGAGCGTGTTGGAGCTGTGCACCGACCCGGCGACGAGCACGAGGTCGCAGGCCGCCGCAAGCTCGCGGACGGCGTTCTGGCGCGTGAGCGTGGCGTGGCAGACGGACGCGGATTCGACCAGTCCGGAGATCTTCTCCCGCAGGATCGCGGTCATCTCCGCGATCACATCGCTGTTCATCGTGGTCTGGCTGATGCAGGCGTAGGTGCGGCCGGGAACCGGTTCGAACGCGCGGGCGTCGTCCGGGTTCGTCAGCAGATGCTTTTCGCCGGGGATGCGCCCGAGGATGCCCTCGACCTCGCGGTGTCCGGCCTTGCCGAAAAGCAGCACGACGTGCCCGGCCTCGGAGAGAGCGGCGCCGCGTTTCTGCACCTGCCGGACCAGCGGGCATGTGGCGTCAACGATGTTCAGCGGGAGCGCCCGGGCGCGAGCCTCGACCGCCTCGGAAACGCCGTGCGCGCTGAAAATGAGAGTGGCGCCTTCGGGCAGTCCCTCCGGGTCATCGACGATCTTCGCGCCGTGCGACAGCAGGTCGTTCACGACCGATTCGTTGTGGACGAGATCATGCAGGATGAAAACGGGCGGGCCGTGCTGTTTCAGCATATCGGCAGTCAGGTCCAGCGCGGCGCGCACGCCCGAACAGAATCCCGTGATGGGGCAGAGCTTCACTTCCATGCCGCGGCCTCCAGAAACGCCCGGTGGACCGCCTTGTCCGCGTACGGATCGGGCGCGCCGGGCGTGAGCTCGTCCGGCGTATAGTTTGAGCTGACAGATTCGAAATGCAGCACATGCGCGTCCGCGTCGGAGCGGTACGCGATGCGCCAGGTGCGGCAGTGGATCGCCCAGGAACCGTCCGGAAGGCTGTCAATGCGCTTGCGGGCGGGGTTGAACGGTTCGTATTTGAGCTGGACGGCGCAGAAATTGGCAAGATCAAGCCCGGTTTGCTCCCTGATCCAGTCCATCTGCGCCCGCACGGCCGGCGGGAAATCGTGTTTCCATTCGGTCAGGACGAGCTCGTCGCGCCACCCGGCCTTCGACTCCGGGAACGCGTCGACCGCGGGGATGTACGGCTTGATGTCGAGGACCGGGGTGCGGTCGAGGATGTCGCAGTGGTTCAGGTACACGTTCAGGCCGTCGATGCCCTCCAGCCCGACGCAGCTCAGGCCGACCGGGTTCGGGCGGTGCGGCGACCGCGTGGAGAAGACGCCGTACTTGCGGTTTTCGGGCGCATAGGGCGGCGTGACCTTCGGTTTCCAGGTGGCGTTCAGGTGGAAGATGAAGACGACCCAGACGCGCTCGAATCCGGCGAGGTCCTCCAGGGCCTGTTCGAAGCCGCGTCCTGGGTAGAGCTCGATCCGCGCCTTCGCCTCGGAGAACCCGGCCTGGCGCGGCGCCTCGTACCGCCAGCGCAACCCGGTGCGCAGGAGCCCGATGGGCGCAAATTCGTAGCGTTCCCTGATCTCGGCGGGCATTGTTTCGCTTATCCCTGCACGCCGGTGTCGATCGCGACAGAGAGCGCGAACGCCCGCACGGCGAGTTCGTCGTTGACGTTGGTATTCAGCACGCGGACCAGATTTTCCGCCTCGGAAAGCATGCGCGCCGCTTCGTCCGGCGGAATCTCCGGGCGCGGATCGGCGTCCAGCCAAATGCGTACGACCTCCGGGTTCGGCAGGAGTTCGAGCGGCGTCCCCTCGGAGACGAGCGCGATCTGCGCAAACCAGGTATGCAGGATGCTGAGGAATTCCTCGCGGAGGCGGAGATATTCGCAGCCGGTTTCGCCGTCCATGCGCTTTTCGATCAGCTTCATGGCGGCGGACTCGAGGTTTTCGGCGGATTTCAGGCGTTCGGCCCAGCGGGCCTGCACGGTGGCCTCCGCCATGCTGCCGAGCGATCCGAGCACGTCGATCAGCCCGGCGGCGCAGTCCTCCCCGGCCACGAGGTCGCCCTTCGATCCGAACGTGAGCTTCATCAGCAGCTCCGGCATGGCGGCGAACGTCTCCATGTCGTACTTGCAGACGTTGTCCGTGAGCGAGAGGATCTGGCAGCGGGAACGGATCGTGGGCAGGAGCGAGGCGGGATGCCCCGTGGCAAGAATGAAGAGGCAGTTGCGCGGAGGTTCCTCGAGGGTCTTCAGGAACGCGTTCTGCGCGTTTTCGTTCATGGTGTCGCAGTCCTGGATCACGCCGATCTTCCAGCCGCCGGGCGAGGAGCTGCTGAGGTGGAACATGGATTCGAAGTTGCGTAGCGTGTCCGGCTCGGAATCGTCGTTGCCGATCACGATCTGGCGCGATTTCGAGGTCGGTGCGAGCAGGAAGAGGTCGGGATACAGGCCGTTCTCCAGCAGGGAGCACGTCTCGCAGTGTCCGCACGGCGCGCCGTCGGGGAGCGGGTCCAGGCAGACGGCGAGCTGGGCGAGCAGGGTCGGGAACCGCGTGCGGATGGACGCGTTCGAGGAGACGACGAGGTGGGAATGCCCCAGGCGGCCCGCATGCTTCGCCATGCGGAGGGAGCGGCCGAGGAGCGGATATGCGGATTCAAAGGATTGCCAGTCGTGCATGGATCGCCTCCAGTATGGATTGTGTGACCTCTTCTGGCGAAGCGGACGCGTCGATCACGGCGAACCGGCCGGGTTCGCGCCGGGCGAGCTCGAGGAAGCCGTTGCGGACCGCGGCATGGAACGCCGCCGACTCGGAGTCGAAACGGTCATCCTGCGTCGCCGCGCCGGATCGCGCTGCAGCGCGCCGCAACCCGAGTTCCACCGGGATGTCCAGCACCAGCACCAGGTCGGGACGCGTGCCGCGGCACACGAATTCGTTCACACGGGCAACCGTCTCCGGCGAAATGCGGCGGGCGCAGCCCTGGTAGACGAGCGTGCTGTCGGTGAAACGGTCGGAAATGACGACCGCGCCGCGCGCCAGTGCGGGCCGGATCATGTGTTCACACATCTGGGCGTGGCATGCGCCGAAGAGCATCAGCTCCGTTTCCGGCAGCAGATCTTCGCCCGGCTCGCGCGTCTTCAGGATGGCGCGTATTTTTTCGGCGACCGCGGTGCCGCCGGGGGAACGCGCTGTAACGACTTCGCGGCCGGACGCGGCGCGCAGTGCGGCAGCAGTGCGTTCGAGCTGGGTGGATTTGCCGCAGCCTTCGCCGCCCTCCAGTGTCAGAAAAATACCGTTCATATCAGGTCAGTTCCAAATAAAATCGAAGATTTTTTTCGAATGTGATTTGCGATATCGCCCGCGCGAATGTAAATTGAATGTTGCATTTTGTTTATTAAGATACCACAAATTTTCAACCTTTCAAAGCCGGAGTCGAAAAAATGTCTGGAAAGATCGACAGAAACACCTATCTTACCGCCAATATCGGGGATTTCCCCGAGGAAATCGTCGTCTGCGGACGCCGCTACATCAAAAAGGACGACCTCCGCTACGGCACCAACCCGCACCAGCCCGCGGCGTTCTACCGTCCCGCCGACGAACACGGCGCAATCATGGACCTCGAGGTCCTGAAGACAGGCAAGAACGGCCTGTCCCAGACCAACCTGGAAGACATCTCCGGCGCGCTGAACATCGTGAAGTATTTCGAGGAGCCCGCGTGCGCCGTCATGAAGCACGTGAACCCCAGCGGCGCGGCCGTCGGACTGCCCGGCGAAACGCTCCGCCAGGTCTTCATCAAGGCCCGCGACTGCGACGCCCGCGCGGCGTTCGGCAGCGTGATCGCGTTCAACCGCAAGGTCGACAAGGACACTGCGGCGGCCATCATGGAGCTCTTCGCCGAATGCGTCGTCGCGCCCGATTTCGACGCCGACGCCCTCGAGGTCTTCAACGACAGCGTGACCTACAAGGTCAACAAGCAGCTCCGCGTGCTCAAGTGCGGCGCGCTCGACACCCTGCCCAAGTTCGTCGGCGACCCCGCCGTCAACACCATCAAGGTCCTCGCCGACGGCTCGCTCGTCGTCGCCGCCCCGCTCCTCACGCATGTCCGCTCCTTCGCCGACCTCCCCGCCGCCACCGGCGAGAACAAGGCCTGCGGCGCGCAGGTCTCCACCGTGGAGCCGACCGACCAGCAGGCGAAGGACCTGCTCGCGGCATGGTACATCAACATCTCCGTGCGCTCGAACGGCGTCGTGATCGTGAAGAACGGCCAGACGCTCTCCGTGGGCACCGGCGAACAGGACCGCGTGGGTGCGGTCGAACAGGCCATCGAAAAGTTCAAGCAGAAATTCACCGGCGACGTCACGCTCGACGGCGCCGCCATGTCCAGCGACGGCTTCTTCCCGTTCCCGGACGCCCTCGAAGTCGCCGCCGCCGCGGGCATCCGCGCGGTCGTCTCGCCTGCCGGATCCCTGAAGGACGCCGACGTGGTGAAGCGGGCGAACGAACTCGGCGTGGCGCTGCGCCACGCGCCGGAACGCATCTTCTCGCATCACTGATCTTCCGGTCGCAAGCTCAAACCCGCGGGCGGTCATGACGGACGAATTCGGCGCCGAAACCGGAAATGCTTCTCTCGCCGAGCACAAGCTCAACGGAGAAGTGGAGCGCGTCGTGTACGAAAGCGAGGACGCCTCGTACACAGTGTTCCGCCTGCGGGACCCGCAGGGTGCCGTGTTCACCGCCGTCGGGACCGTGCCGGGGCTCTCCCCCGGCCAGACGGTCCGCCTGTCCGGCAAATGGGAGATGCACAAGGACCACGGACGTCAGTTCCGCGTGAGCTCGTGCGAGTTCTCGCTCCCGGCCACCCGCGACGGCCTCATCAAGTACCTTTCCAGCGGCGTCGTGAAGGGCATCGGTGAAAAATACGCCAAAGCCATCGTCGACACCTTCGGCACGGACACGCTGAACGTGCTGAACCAGCAGTCGCGCCGCCTGAAGGAAGTGCCCGGCCTCGGCAAGAAGCGCATCGAGGCCATCCGCAAGGCGTGGAAAGAGAATTCCGACCGCCGCGAAAGCCAGATCTATCTGCAGGGACTCGGCATCAATCCCGCCTGGTTCGTCCGCATCTACGACAAGTACGGCAACGAGGCGCCGGAGGTTATCCGGAACAACCCCTACCGGCTCGCCGCCGACATCAAGGGTATCGGTTTCACCTACGCCGACAAGATCGCGCGTCAGCTCGGCATCGGCCGGAACGACGTGCGGCGCATGACCGCGGGCGTGACCTATGGGCTCCTGCAGGCGCGCCAGGCCGGGCATGTATGCATGCCGCAGGCCGTTTTCATCAAGTTCCTGGCGGAACTGCTCGACGTGGACGAAGCCGACGCCGGCACGGCGCTCGAAAAGGCGCTGGAGACCAAGCGCGCGGCGTCCTGCGTCTCGCACGAAGGCGACGTAATGATCTACGAGCCCGGACTCCTCCGCTGCGAGGACGAACTTCCCCTCATTATCCGTTTTCTCCAGTCGCGCGAACACTACGCCGGGATGAAGCTCGCACAGGTCCCCGCCCCGCCGAACTCCAAATTCAGCTCCGAACAGCTCATCGCCGTCGACCGCGTGTCGCAGACCCCGGTCACGATCATCACTGGCGGCCCCGGCGTCGGCAAGACCACAGTCGTCTCGGAGATCGTCCGGCGTGCGAAACTGGCGCGCCTGTCGATCGCGCTGGCGGCCCCGACCGGACGCGCCGCGAAACGCATGACCGAGGCCACCGGACTGACCTCGTTCACGATCCACCGCCTGCTCAAATGGGATCCCGCCGCACGCAAGTTCGTGTACGGGCGCGGCAACCAGCTTCCGTACGATTTATATGTTCTGGACGAAACGTCCATGCTCGACATCCTGCTCGCGCTGGCGTTCTTCCGCGCGGTGAAGCCCGGCGCATCCGTCGTCCTCGTGGGCGACCCGGACCAGCTGCCGTCCGTCGGACCCGGCAACGTCCTGAACGACCTCATCGCATCGGGCGTCTGCCCCGTTTCCCGCCTCACGCAGATCTTCCGTCAGGGCGACGGCAGCGGCATCATCCACGCCGCGCACGACGTGAACAACGGCGTCGTGCCGCGACTGCCCCGCCGCGCGAAGGACGCGCAGGCCGATTTCTACTGGATTGAGAAGGACGACCCGGAGGACGCCGCCGACGTGATCGAACGTATGATCACCGACCGCATCCCGCGCAGGTTCGGATTCGATCCGGTCCGCGACGTGCAGCTGCTGTGCCCGATGAACCGCGGCGCGGTCGGGACGCAGGCGATGAACGAGCTGCTTCAGGAGAAGCTGAACCCGGAGAAGAAGTTCGTGTTCCGTTCGCTCGGCCGCCTGTTCAAGACCGGCGACAAGATCATGCAGACCGTGAACAACTACGACAAGAACGTGTTCAACGGCGACATGGGGTTCCTCGGGCGCATCGACTTCCAGAACGAATCGTTCCAGGTGCGGTACGAGTCCGGCCCGACGGTGGAATACCGTTTCGATGAGGCGGAGCAGATCGTGCCCGCCTACGCCGTTACCGTCCACAAGTCGCAGGGCTGCGAGTTCCCCGCGGTCATCATGCCGATCCTCTCCCAGCACTACATGATGCTTCAGCGCAATCTGCTATATACTGGTATCACCCGCGCCAAACGCCTCATGGTCCTGGTCGGCTCGCGCAAAGCCGTCTCCATGGCAGTCCGCAACGCCGTCCGGGAGCCGCGCTACTCGCTCCTGCTGGAAAAACTCATCACCGGAGGTCCGCTCACATGAATTCACCCGGCCCCATCCCGTACACCCCGGTCAATTACACGTTCCCGTTCCCGAAGATCCGGGCGCAGGGCACGCTCGCCGCAATCGGGTCGTGCTTCGCGCAGGACATCGCCATGACGCTGCTCGACAGCGGCATGCGCGGCATGATCAATCCGAACGGGATCCTGTACAATCCGTACTCCATCAACGACGCGCTGCAGCGGCTGGAATGCGGTTACACGGAGAGCGATTTCTTCGAGCTGAACGGCATGTGGCATTCCTGGCGGCATCACGGGTCTTTCTCCGCCGCAAGCGCAGCCGAGGGAGCCGAAAAGGCGAACGACTCCGCCAAACGGTTTCGCCGCACGCTCAAAAAGGCCGATTTCTTCCTCATGACCGTGTCGACCGCGGTCGTCTACAAACACTTGCCGGAACGCCTCGTGGTCGCGAACTGCCACAAGGCGCCGGGGAACGAGTTCGAGCAGTCCGTGCTGTCCTACGACACCTGCCGGGCGGCGATGCGCAACGCCTGCGAAATCATACGTTCGTACAACGCCAAATGCCCGATCATCATCACGCTGTCGCCCGTGCGGCACAATCCCGGCGACCTGACCATGAACTCGCTCTCGAAAGCGAGGCTGCGGGCCGCCGCCGCGGACGTCTGCGGCAAAGTCGACGGATGCGCGTATTTCCCCGCATTCGAGATCCTGAACGACGAACTGCGCGACTACCGGTTCTACGCCGAGGACATGCTTCACCCCTCCGAGCTCGCGCGCAAGATCATACTCGAACGCTTCCTCGACGCCTGCTTCATACCGCGGGCGAAGGCCGACTACGAGGCGGCGGAACTCCGGCGCCGGCAGTCGCGCCACATCCAGATCGCAAAGCAGGGGGAATAAGCCATGTGCGGGATCGCAGGCTGTTTCAATCCGCGGACTCCGCCCGACGACGCGCTTCTGCAGAGACTCTGCGGCACGATGCGCCAGCGGGGACCGGACGCGCACGGCGTCTACATGGACGGCGCGCTCGGGCTCGCCCACACCCGCCTCTCCGTGATCGACCTCGACGGCGGCTGCCAGCCCATGCACGGCGGCGAAGGACGTTACACGCTCGTCTTCAACGGCGAGATCTTCAATTTCCGCGAACTCCGGCATGAACTGGAACAGGCGGGCGAGGTCTTCCATACGAAATCCGACACGGAAGTCCTGCTGAACCTCCTGATCCGCGAGGATGCGGGCTGTCTCCCTCGCCTCAACGGCTTCTTCGCGTTCGCATTCTACGATGCGGCAGAGAAAACGCTTCTGCTGGCGCGGGATCGTCACGGCGTGAAGCCGCTGTACTTTTTTCATCTCCCGACCGGAGAATTCGCTTTCGCCAGCCGCTTCGAAACGCTCACGCTCTGTCCGGGCTGCCCGGATGCGATCTCGCTTCCGGCGCTTGCAGACTATCTGGCGTTCCAGTATATCCCCGCACCCGCCACGATCCGCGAGGGCGTGAGGAAACTGCTCCCCGGAACCGCGGTCGAATTCCAGATGAAAACAGGTGCAATGACAGAGATTGACTGGGGTGCACAGATTGAAGTTGAAACGGATACACTTTCCTACGAGGACGCTTGCAAACGTGTGCGGAGCCTGCTTTCGGAAGCCGTGAAACGCCGCATGGTCGCCGATGTGCCGCTGGGCGTCTTCCTGTCCGGGGGGCTGGATTCCGCCATTGTGACTGCCCTCGCAGCCGAGCATTCGACCGCCCCGCTGGAATGCTTCTCCATCGGATTCGACGACCCGCGCTACGACGAAAGCGCCGACTGCAAGGCCACGGCAGCGCACCTCGCAAAACTTGCCCCGCATGGATTAAACCACCACATCAAGACCGTCCAGCCGCAGGATTTCGACCTGCTGCCGAAGCTCGCCACCGAGTTCGGCGAACCTTACGCCGACGCGTCCATGCTGCCCTCGTTTTTCCTCGCAGCGTTCGCCCGCGAACATGTGACCGTGGCGTTGAGCGGGGACGGCGCGGACGAGCTCTTCGGCGGGTACGAACGCTACCGCGCAATGCACATGCTTCAAAACCTGCGGGCCTTCACGCCGGGCTTTCTCTGGAACGCCGCGGCGGCCTGCCTGCCGGATTCGGGCGAACGAAGCAAAGCGGGACGTCTGAAACGTTTCCTGCGGCTCGGCGCAATATCCGGCGCGGGCGAACGTTACGACGCCCTGATGACACATTTCGCGGCGGATTCCGTCGGGCTGATCGCGCCGGATCTCCGCCCGCATCTGAACACAAAACGCGTTTTACCGGATGCCGCCGGACTTATGGCGTCGCTGATGGAGGACGATTTGCACCGCTATCTGCCGGGAGATGTGCTAACGAAGGTCGATGTCTGCTCCATGGCCGCCTCGCTTGAGGTGCGGAATCCGTTCCTGGACCCGAAAGTCTCCAGGTTCGCGCGCGCCCTCCCCGTCTCGTTCAAGATCCATGACGGACGCCGGAAACGCATCCTCGGCGACGCGTTCGCGGATTATCTTCCGCCCGGACTCGAACGGCGCCGCAAACGCGGGTTCGGCGTGCCGATGGCGGCGTGGTTCCGCACCGTCTGGCGCGACCGCCTGCGCGCCGCCCTGCTGGACGAACTTCCGAAGCGGTGGGAAATGTTCGACCAGACTGCCGTGGAACGCCTCATCGACGAACACCAAACCGGGGGAAAAGACCGTTCCTACCTGCTGTTTTCCCTGCTGATGCTGTCGTTTCAGGGGAAAAACGCATAATTTTCAAGGTTTTGATTTGCAAATCCGGCAAGGATAAGTATCTTATTATGCACAATCTTTCAACACGGGACTCCGCGCCTCGGAGTCGCCGCGCCGGAAAACAGTACGATTCCGCTTCCGGCGCACCAAACATCAGGATTATCAGATGATCTGCGAAACAAACAACGAAGCCGACATGCGGGAAGCGATGCACGAACTGGGCCTGCGCGCCCTCCGCGCCTCCCGTGCGCTCGCGGTCGCCTCGGCAGCCGACCGCACGCGCTGGCTGCTGGCGATGGCCGACACGCTCGAACGCGACACGGACGCCATTCTGGCCGCCAACGCCGAAGACCTGGACGAAGCGAAAAAGAATGGCCTGGACGCGCCGAAACTGGAACGCCTCACGCTGACGCCGAAACGCGTCAAGGACGTGGCGGACGCCCTGCGCCATGTGGCTGGACTCGACGATCCGGTCGGCCGCATCCTCTCCAGCATCACGCGCCCGAACGGGCTCCGCATCGACAAGGTCTCCGTGCCGATCGGCGTCATCGCGATCATCTACGAATCCCGCCCGAACGTGACGGTCGACGCCGCCGGGCTCTGCATCAAATCCGGCAACGCGGTCATCCTCCGCGGCGGCAAAGAGGCGTTCCGCTCGAACACCGCCCTCGCGAAGTGCATCTCCGACGCCGGAGTCGCCGCGGGCATGCCCGAAGGCGCACTCCAGCTCGTGCCGTTCAAGGGACACGACGCGGTCTCCGCCATGCTGAAGATGAACGACTGCATCAACCTGGTCATCCCGCGCGGCGGCGAACGCCTGATCCACGCCGTGGTGGAACAGGCCACGATGCCCGTCCTCAAGCATTACAAGGGCGTGTGCCACATCTTCGTGGACCACGTCTGCGACCAGGACCGCGCGCTCACCATCATCGAAAACGCAAAATGCCAGCGTCCCAGCGTCTGCAACGCGCTGGAGACCATCCTCATCGACGCCTCGATCGCGCCCGAATTCGCTCCGAAGCTCGCAGCAAGGCTCGCCCGGCTCGGCGTAACCATGCACGGCGACGAGGCGTTCGCGAAGCTCGCCGCGCCCGTCGCGGTCGTCCCCGCTACCGAGGAGGACTGGCCGAAGGAATACGGATCGCTCGACGTCACGGTCGGCATCGTCCCCGGCGTGAAGGAAGCTGTCGACCATATCAACCGCTACGGCTCCGGCCACAGCGACAGCATCCTCACGACCGACGAGGCGAATGCGAACTTCTTCCTCGACAACGTCGACTCCGCGGCCGTGTACTGGAACGCCTCCACGCGGTTCACCGACGGCGGCGAATTCGGAATGGGCGCGGAAATGGGCATCAGCACGGACAAATTCCATGCGCGCGGCCCGATGGGACTGCCCGAACTCACCTCCTACAAGTACAAAATCTACGGTACGGGCCAGATCCGGTCCTGATCCGCACGGACAAACACCACACGACCCGCCGGGGCGCATGTCCCGGCAACGTTCGTTTTTTCAATCACCCCCACAGCGACAGAACATGAAACCGATCACCGCAGCGGTCATAACACTTGGCTGCCGGCTCAACCAGGCCGACAGCGCACTTCTGAACGACAGGCTGATCCGCCTCGGATTCCAAATCGTTTCCCCGGACGCCTCCAGCAGTCCGAACCTCATCCTCGTCAACTCCTGCACGGTCACCGAGACCGCCTACAAGAAAAGCAAACAGGCGCTCCGCTCCATCCGGGCGGAAAACCCGCAGTCCTTCATCGTCTTCACCGGCTGCGCCGCGGACGTGAGCAGGGACGAGCTCGAACAGAACCAGGACATCGACCTCGTGCTCACTAACGAGCAGAAGAAGGACATCGAGACCATCCTGCCCGAATATCTCGCGCTGCTCGAAAAGCGCGACGCGCCCGCCGCACCGAAGCTTGCGAAGGGCATCTTTGCCGAACAGGCGCAGGGCGTGTTCCCGTTCCGTTCCCGCGCGTTCATCAAGGTGCAGGAGGGATGCAACAACCACTGTTCGTACTGCATCGTCCCCACCGCGCGCGGCCCGGAACGTTCGCGCGACCTGAAGGAGATCACCGCCGAGTTCAAGAAGGCGGTCGAAGACGGATTCCACGAGATCGTTTTGACCGGCGTGAACACCTGCCACTACAAGGCGGGCAAGGTTGGAATGCCTGAGCTGATCGACCGTCTCTGCGAGATCCCCGGCGACTTCCGCATCCGCCTGAGCTCGACCGAACCCTGCGATGAGCTCTTCCCCATCGTCGACGCCATGAAACGCAACGCCGCGAAAGTCTGCGAATTCCTGCATCTGCCGCTTCAGAGCGGCTGCGACAGGGTTCTGAAGGCCATGGACCGCCACTGCGACACCGCCAAGTTCGCCGAATACGCGGCCTATGCCCGCGAGGCGATCCCGAATCTCCACCTCGGCACCGACATCATCGTCGGATTCCCCGGCGAGAACGACGCGGATTTCGACGAGTCGCTCGAATTCCTGCGGAAAATGAACTTCGCGAACATCCACATCTTCCCGTATTCGCCGCGCTCGGGCACACCCGCCGCCGACATGCCGGACAAGGTGCAGAAACCCGTGGTCGCCGAACGCATCGAACAGCTCAAAGCGCTGAAGGAAGAATGCGCGCAGAAGTTCGCGAAGAGCCTCGTCGGCACGACCGGCGCGGTCCTGATCGAGACAAACTGCAACAAGAAGGAACTCTGGGACGGCTGGTCCGGCAACTACGTCCGCACCATCGTCAGCAGCGAATCGGACATCGCGCGCAAGCTGCTCCGCGTGAAGTTCCTGCGGTTCCTTCCCGTCGGCGCCCTTTTCGCCGAAATAATCAACGAACCGGGTTGATTTTCGCATGATCCCGGTGTATCTTTTTCCATCAAGATAGAAAAGGAACCCGGTCCGCTCCATGCCACCCGAAAAGAAAACCGCCCTCGTCGCCGCAGTGGAAATCCTCGCGAAACGCCTCGTTTCCACCGCCGAACTGCGCTCGAAACTTGCCGCGAAGAAAATCTTTTCGCCCGCCGAGATCGACGAGGCCGTCCTCGCGGTCAAACGCATGGGCGCGCTTCACGACGATTTCCTCGCCGAGGACGTCGCACGGTCCTACCGTTCGCGCGGATACGGCCCGGCGCGCATCCGCATGGCGCTCCGCAAACGCGGCATCCCGAACGAGATCATCGAACAGACGTTGAACGGAAGCGGCGGGGAAGACGATGCCGCCGCCGACTCGAATCCCGGAAAAACCGACTGCGAAAGCGCGTTCGCCGTGCTTCACCGGAAGGCCGCGCAGTTCCGCCGCGAGCCCGACACGCACAAACGCAAGGCAAAGGCCGTGCGCTGTCTTGTGGGACGCGGGTTCGCCTACGAGGACGCGATCGAGGCGGCGGACCACTGGATGCGCGAAGAAGGGGCGGCAGAAGAATGAACTCCGTTTCGTCTGCCATGCGCCGTTTCCTGTACGCGGTTCTGCTGTGCCCCGTTCTGCTCGCGCTTCTGACGCTCTGCGCCTGCGGAGACGGCGACAGGGACGCCGCCACGGAGAAACGCGTGGTGATGAGCCTCGGCAAGCAGATCAACACGCTCGACCCCGTGCTCGCCGCCGACACGACCAGCCAATACGTCTGCGGCGCGTTCTACGACACGCTCCTGCAATACCGTTACGCCGAGGGCGAATACCTGCTCGAACCGTGCATGCTGACCGCCATGCCGGAAGTCTCGCCAGACGGGACCGCCTACACCTGCACGCTCCGCGACGACCTGTTCTTTCAGGACGGCGAAGCGTTCGAGGGCGCGGACAGGTCCGTCCGGAAAATCACCGCCCGCGATGTCGCGTTCTCCATCCTGCGCCTCGCCGACACGCGGTTGCGTTCGCCCGGATTCTGGCTGATCCGCGACCGCATCCGCGGACTTGAGGCGTTCCGGAAACGCACGGAGGAGGCAGCGGAAGGCGATCTCTCGCCCTACGACGATCTGAGCGAAGGGCTGGAGATCCGGGACGACCGCACGCTTGTGATCCACCTGGAAAAAGCCGATCCGCGGTTCCTCTACGCCCTCGCCCTGCCGTACACCGCCGTCGTCTCGCGCCGCGCGTTGGAGCATTACGGCGACGATTTCGCGGACCATCCGCAGGGCTCCGGGCCGTTCCGCCTGACCCGCTGGGAGAAGGACTACATCATCGAAATGGAGCGTTACGACGGCTACCACGCGGAATCCGACGGGCGCACGCTCCCCGACGCCGACAGGATCTCCTGCTACCTCGTGAAACAGCCCCTCGCCTCGTGGCTGATGTTCCTGCAGGGCCGCCTGGACCTGTACGTGCCGGACAGCGAATGCTTCGAGGCGGTCGTGAACAGGGATCTGGAACTTTCGCCCGCGCTGCGCGCACGCGGCATCCGCCTGCTTTCCCGTCCCCAGCTCGAGACCAACTACATCGGCTTCAATTTCACCGATCCGCTCCTCGGCGGCAACCCGCATCTCCGGCGCGCGATCACCCTCGCCTTCGACCGCGAACGCCGCATCGAACATTCCGGGAGCCGTTTCTCCGCCGCATACGGACCGGTACCGCCGGGCGTCCCCGGAGCCGTCACGGAGCCGCATCCCGAGCTCGGACACCGCGACATCAAGGCGGCGAAACGCGAACTGGAACTGGCCGGCTACAAGGACGGCATCGACCCGAAGACCGGGCGCGCGCTCGTCATCACGTTCGACCAGACCGGCAGCGACACGTTCTACCGCCAGACCGCCGAGCTCATGGCGAACGACATGAAGGAGATCGGGATCGAGATCCAGCCGGAGTTCAACACCTGGCCGAGGTTCGTCCAGAAGCTCCGCGCGGGCAGCATCCAGCTCTTCCGCTACTCGTGGACCGCCGACTACCCGGACGCAGAAAACTTCCTTCAGCTTTTCTACGGCGAGAACGCCGGCGGCTGCAACCGCGTGAACTACCGGTCGGCGGAATACGACGCCATGTACCGCGAATTCCTCACGATCTCCGATCCCGCCGAATATGCCGCGAAATCGCGCGAAATGATCCGGTTCCTGCAAGGCGAATGTCCCTGGATCTTCGAGACGCACACCATGTGCTTCGTGATGGCGCACGAATGGCTCTCCGGCTACATGCCGCACGATTTCGCGTTCAACCGCTGGAAATATCTCCGCGTCGATCCCGCGGAGCGCGAACGGAAGATCAAGTCGTTCAAGCCGTTCTCCATGAGCGAGCTGACGTACTGACCGCCCGGCAAAAAAACGAGAAAAACACCTGTTTCCGCTTGCTTTTTCTCAAAACGAAGTGTATAGTACAAGTGAACACTTCAAAGGAGACAGATTATGGAAGCAAGTGTCCTTGATCTCAGAAAACGGATGCGTGAAGTCATGATGGCGATCGACCGCCACGAAACGGTCACACTGACGCACCGGGGGAAACGCCGCGCCGTCATCGTCCCCTGGTCGAAAACGGGAAAGGTGAAGGTCAAAACTGCCGACCTCGCCGCGTTCGGGATGTGGAGCGACCGCACCGAGACGGCCGATCCCGCCGCCTATGTGGAAACGATCCGCAAACCGAGGTTCCGCTGATGCTTTTCGACACAGATGTCCTGATCTGGGCGCTTCGCGGATCGAAGAAAGCGGCAAAGGAGATTGACAACGCCGAAAGCCGCTTCATCTCCGCGGTCAACTACATGGAGCTGATGCAGGGCGCGCGCAACAAACGGGAACAGATCATGCTCAAGCAGTTTCTGAACGAGCTCGGTTTTGTCGTCCTTCCGATCACGGAGGCGATCTCCCACCGGGCTATGATCCTTATCGAGGAGTACGCGCTGCAATCCGGCATCCAGCTCGCCGATGCGCTGGTCTTTGCGACCGCCTGCGAACATTCCCTCACGCTGTGCAGCGCGAACGACAAGCATTTCCGCGGCATCCGCTCGCTTGATTCCAAGGTCTTCCGACCGGAAAAAAGCTGACCGCGCT
The DNA here is from genome assembly GCA_045114455.1 of Victivallales bacterium. Lineage (GTDB taxonomy): Bacteria > Verrucomicrobiota > Lentisphaeria > Victivallales > UBA1829 > UBA1732. Next base: position 71,157 of record JBGUKN010000024.1, on the reverse strand, counting down.
CCTGAATACGCCAGACGAGCCGGCTTCACCTTGTTGAGCCGCCGCCCGGCTTGTCATTATCCCCGTCTGGCTGCGTTGTTTCCGCGTTTTCCGTCTTTGGCGGTTCAGGCGGGCGTTTCTTCTTCCGGATGATCCCCGCCGCCCCCAGGAAAGCTCCGACGATCACACCGACCGGCGGAAAGAAAACGGAGTACCCGAGTACGAGAAGGAACATATTGACAAGAAACTCGCCGAGCGTGGCGGTGTCATGTTTGCCGAAGGAGTGCGTGAGTACGGCTTGTACGCCCCAGAAAACCACCAGCACAGCGGCAAGCCCCCATGCCGTGAACAGTCCGCAGATCAGGCCGCGATATGCGCCATAGCCGACCCTGTCGGTCCATCGTTCCATTTTCTCCTGAAACGCCGATACGGAACCGGACGCGGCTTTCGCCTCTTCCTGCCTGCTTCCGGGACCGCCTGCGGCGACCTTGCAGTCAGGCTCCGCGCCGTCCGATACGCTCGTGTTCTGTTTCATGTGTGACCGCCTCTGTCCGTTCGTTCCGAAACCGTTTCCGCTGCAATTGCATCAAAGCCGAAGAAATATATCATAAAACACGGAAAAAAGCAAGCTGCATGATTCCGGATGAACCTTTCCCTGCGGGAGTGCGGATCATTCTCCCGTTCCGGCGTCCGTCCGTTCATTTCGGGCGGAGACTCCAAACGGCAAAAAAAGCCGAAAAAAGCCGCCGTTGCCTTTGCATTTGATTCCGGGAACGGTATATTATTAGAAACGCGCAGATGCGTTTCACAATCTTATTGCCGCAGAACCAACCGGAATACAGTATCCCATGCCAGAATCCGAACCGGATAAAAGCAGAATAACGGAAGTCCCGGCCACCCCCGCCGGAAAGACGGATTCCAAACAACCGGACAAGAAGTCCGGGGCTGCTGCATCGGCGAATGCGAGGAAGCCGCCAATACCGCGCCGGGCAAAGTGGGCGATCGTCCTGCTGTCGATTCTGTGTTTCGTGCTGCTGGGCGCGCTGCTCGAACTGGCGCTGCTGCCGCGTTTCCTCGAACAGGACATCAACAAAATCCTTCAGAAAATGGCGGGGGACAGCGTTGAGTTCCGCATCAAGACTATCAGCCTGAACTCGGCGGAAGTCGCCTGCAAGGTCAAGGACACCACGCGCAACGGCAGGCCGCTGAACGTCGGCAGCATCGGTTCGCTCTCCATCCGCTACTCGCCGCTCGATCTTTTGCGCAACCGGGCCATCGAATCCATCGAAATCGAAAACTGCAACGTCACGGCCGACTATTCGGACGGCTCGTTCTCCATCCCCGCCTACGACATCATCGCGAAGTCGTTCCTGTCCGGCGGGAAGAAGGAGAAAGACGAAACCGAATCCGCCCCCGTAGACGACCTCAACGCAGTCATCCCGGTGAAGATCGGCCGCGTCTCCCTCTCCGGCAACCTCGCAGCCGTGGCGCGCGGCGAGGACTCGATCGACACCCTGCACATCCCGTACGCCGTCTCGGTCCGTCCCGACGCCGAACAGGGCTGGAACAAGATCGATTGCTCGCTCATGGTCCATTTCGCGACCAACGGCATCCGGTGCAAGGCGACGTATCTGCACGGGGAGAAGAAGGTCGTGCTGAACCTCGACGATTTCTCCCTCGCCACGTCCGCTCTGCCGGGCACGGTCCGGTCCGGTCTCCCGCGCGGGCTCCGCGCCGGCATTTCCCTGAACGCGAAAGCCGAGGTCGACCTGAACAGCCTGAATCTGGAGGCCCTTGACAATTCGTCCCTCGAACTAAACGGTGTGCTCACATTCGCCTACCGCATGCCGCAGGGACTCCGCATCGACTCCGCCGCACCGTTCTCGCTGAAGACGGTCCCGCGCGTCATCCCGACCGTGAAGCCGGTGAATCCGCCCAAAACGGAAATGGACATCGTGTTCACGCTCGGCGCGCTGAAGGGCGAATACGACAAGATCCCGTTCGAGGTCGGCGACATCAATGCGTCCGTTTCGCTCCGGCGCAAGACGCTTCAAGGCGGTTTCCGGCTCACTGTCGCCGAGTCCGAGCCCGCGAAGTTCCTGTTCGACGGTTCCATGGACGAGGAAAAGAAAGTCTTTGAGCTCAAGCTTGAAGACAGCGCTCTCCTCAAGGCAAAATACAAGGGGGTCGACGCCTCCATAAGCGTCAGAAACTTCGGATTCGGTCTGACTCTGAAGGACGACGGGATGCTGGGCACCGGTCATTTCAACTTCTCGCCCGAGGTGGAATTCGACGGCGGCGCACTCAGTCCCGAACTCAAAGGCCTGACCGCTTCCATCAAGCCGGAATACATAGAGTCCTCTTTCGCATTTCAGAAGAGTCTGAGCGATTCTTATTTCTACCTGGAACCGAACTTCAACATTCAGGGCGGGGAATATGAGGCGAAATACAACGGCATGGCCGTCTCCCTCAGGCCGGATTCGATCATTACGGGTTTCGTGTACACTGCGGACAAGGACGGGAAAAAAAATATGCTCGCGCCCATCCGCCTCACGGACGGGGAACTTGTTTTCGGAAAGGAAGGCATGAAAGTTTCCTTCCTCCCGGAAACGCTCTCCGCCAGATTCGAAACATCCGATGATTCCCGGGAGCTTTCCGCCGAGCTCAAGGGCGGAAAACTTCTTGCCGAGCTCAACGGCATGACCTGCGAAGCGGACACGCTCGCGTTCAACGCCGAATCGAAGGACGGGAAACAGTATCAGGCCGATGCGAAAATCAACGGCTTCCTGTTCAAACAGCTCGCCGCCAACCTCACCTACGACGCGCCGGAACTCGGCCTGAACGCCGCGTTCGACCTCGGCAGCGGCGTCCTCTCCGGCGAGGTTGTCTGCGCCGATTCCAAGCTCGCCATGCCCGAGCTGAAGCTTCTTGCGCAGAATCTGCGCTGGGATTTCCCGTTCGACTACGCGCTTGCCAAGGCGGAACCGCCTGAAGCGGAAAATGACGAATCCGCTCCTGCCGCCGCGCCGCGCACGGGCAAGGTCTCGCTCGGCGACTTCGAGTTCAACGGCATTCAGGCTGCCTCGTTCGACGGCACGGTCCAGTGGGACGACGCCGCGAAGACGTTCCGCCTGAAAACGGACGCGCACCTGTTTTCCATCGACGGCGAAATCTACGCGGACGTCGCGCTCGGCGGCGGCGCCGGAGTCGAGGTCGAATGCGGCCTGACCGTCCCGGAACAGCACGCCGACCTCTCGAAGGACCTCGCCAAGTTCCTGCCGCAGTTCGAGGAGATCTCCTGCACGGGCAAGCTCTCCGCCGGCGCCGTGTACAAAATCCTGCCGAAGACCACCACCGGGCATGCCGAGTTCCGCATCGCCGACGCCGATCTTTTCATCCCCGAGCAGAAATTCGAGGTGCGCGGCATCGGCCTCGGATTCGAGGTCCCGGAGATCGCCATCCTCAAATCCGCGCCCGGCCAGACGCTCTCCTTCCAGTCCGTCAAGTACGACAAGATCGAGACCGGAGCCGGACGCGCCACGTTCCGCATGGAGGCTCCGGACACCTGGCAGGTCGAAAACGCCGTGCTCGACTGGTGCGGCGGCCACATCCGGCTCGGCGGCATCACCTACCGCATCGGGCAGTCGACCACCGAAGCCGTGCTGTATTGCGACCGCCTGGAGCTGCCGCTTTTCCTCACGCAGATCGGGCTCGGCCAGATCAGCGGCAGCGGCTCCATCAACGGCACCATCCCGGTCGTGCTCGTGCAGAAGACCGACGCCTCCGGCAAATCGAAGATCGACAACGTCTATTTCGAGGACGCGTTCCTCTTCTCCACCCCCGGCGAGGACGGCGTGATCAAGGGCGACATCGACGAGGCCCTGATGGACGCCGGAAGCGGCATCGAAATGGAGCTCACCAAAGACGCCCTGAAGGATTTCTCCTACTCCTGGGTCCGCATGAGAATGCTCTCCACCGGCCCGGACAGGGAAAACATGAAGCTCGAGCTTCAGCTCGACGGACGCCCGAACCGCGCCCTTTACTACGCGTTCGACGAAAACACCGCCTCGTTCATCAAGTCCCCCACGCCGTGCATCTTCCAGGGCATCCGCCTGGACACGAACGTGAACATGTACGGCAAGGCGATGGAGCTCGTCGACTACTTCCAGCAGATCTTCTCAAGGAAAGAATGACCTTTCACCTTCAACCTCAACCAGCCAGCAACTTCAACTCAACACATAACGCAACCATCAACAGAACACCCTCAACCGGGAAAGGAATCACCAACATGAAATCGTTCCTGCCAGTCCTCGCCGCCGCGGCCGTCCTGCTCGGCTTCGGCGCTTCGGCGTGCATCAAGACCCAGAGCGAAGTCGATGTCAAGCCGATCGAGATCAAACCCGTCCACATCACGCTCGACATCAACATCCGCATCGAAAAGGCCCTCGACGACTTCTTCGGCGACCTCGACGCACTTTGATCCGAACTGAAACTTTCACATCTTCAGGAGATTTTACCATGAAAAAACTGCTCGCTCTCTCCGTTGCCGCACTCACGCTCGCTTTCGCCGTCCCGCAGGCCCTTTCCGCCGCGGACGACGCCGCCACCATCAAGAAGAACATGGCCGACCGCAAGCCCAAGATCGAAGTCCTCAAGAAGGCCGGTTCCGTCGGCGAAAACAAGGATGGCTACCTCGAAGCCATGAAGAAGGACAAGAACGACAAGGAAGTCAAGCTCTCCGACGACGAAAACAAGCTCATCGAGGCCGAAAACAAGGACCGCAAGGCCGTTTATGCCGCCATCGCCAAGAAGGAAGGCTCCACCGTCGACAAGGTCGGCGAACTCCGCGCCAAGCAGATCCGTTCCAAGGCCGCCGAAGGCGAATTCATCCAGGGCGAAGACGGCAAGTGGGTCAAGGCCCCCAAGCCCGCCCCCGCGGAAAAGAAGTAAGTCCCGTAGTTTTTCCACACACATATCCACGGGAGACAAACACATCGCCCGTGGATGTTTCATGCTTTTATCGGTCATTTTGGCGGTGTAATTGGCGGTGTAATTGGCGGTGCAAATGGCGGGGTAACGCGGCATGAAAAACTGCAAAATACTGGATGCGAACGCGATCAAGCTGATCGCGATCATCGCCATGACGATCGACCATATCGCGTGGGCGATCTACCCCGGGTGTGCGCTGAACTGGAAGCCGGAGCTGATGCACATCATCGGGCGCATCACGATGCCGACGATGTGCTTCTTCGTGGCGGAGGGATTCTTCCACACGCGGAACGTCAACAAATACATGTTCCGCATGTTCCTCTTCGCGCTAATCTCGCATTTCGCATACGTCTCGGAATGGAACGGGTTCAGCGACTGGCGCCCGTTCGTGCCGCTCTACTACAGCGGGATATGGCAGGCGATCCGGTTCCGCGACATTTCGTTTCTGAATGCCGCATGCCTGCACAGTCAGACGAGCGTGATCTGGACGCTGGCGTGGGGCCTGGTGATGCTCCGCGTGGAGTATTCGGAGCGCATCCGGAGCGCGTGGCTGAAGACGCTGCTGATCTGCCTGATCTGCGTGGTGAGTTTCCCCGGCGACTGGAGCTGCACGGCGTCCGTGCTGGTGCTGAGCTTCGGAACGAACCGCGGGCATCTGCTGAAGCAGACGCTCTGGCTGATCTTCTACGTGGGCATGTTCGGATTCCTGTTCCCGTCGACCAACCTGACGTACTCGTTCCTGCAGCTCTCCGTGGTGCTGGCGATCCCGATCCTGGCGCTGTACAACGGCAAACGCGGCCCGAACCCGGCGTTCAACGCGTTCATGAAGTGGTTCTTCTACGTCTACTACCCGCTGCACCTGCTGATCCTGGGCATTCTCCGGGCCAACCATCTGCTCCCGACCTATTACTTCTAGGAGGGGAGGCATAGCCTCCACTAATACAGTGCCGTGCTGCGCGACGGCACGAAGAGAAATTACTGAGGCGGAATATCCGACGGGATTTCGCCCCAGCCTTTGCCGGGAGGCTGAGCCTCCACTGTTGCAGTGCACGGCTTCGCTCGTGCACGAAAAAAAGAGGTTTTTTTATTTCGGCGGGAGTTTCGACGGGATTTCGCCCCAGCCTTTGCCGTATTTCAGTATCTCCGGCTTGTCGGCGGGACCGCGCACGATCAGCACGCGCAGTCCGGGGAACTTCTTCGTCCAGCCAGCCACGGCGTCCGGCCCGGCGATGAAGATCGAGGTGGAAAGGGCGTCCGAGGCAACTCCCGGCGGGACGTTCAGCCCGGCGGGCACGATCACGGAAACGGAATCCATGTCGGCCACGGGCAGCCCGGTCGCAGGATCGATGATGTGCGTGTACTGCCTGCCGTCGATGACCACATAGCGTTCGTAGTTGCCGCTGGTGCTGACCGCGGCGTCGGAAAGCGTGGTCCTGCCGAGGAGAGTCTCCTTGTCGAACGGATTCCGGATGCCCGCTGCGTATTTGCCGCCGCCGGACTTCTTCGGAAGCGCCAGGATATTGCCGCCGATTTCGATCCAGCCGGTCTTCACGCCGAGCGCGCGGACGGCGTCCGCGGCGCGGTCGAGCGCGTAGCCCTTGGCGATGCCGCCGAGGTTGATCGACATGCCGGGCACGGAGAACTTCACGGTATGCTTTGCGTCGTCGAACACGACCTTGTCAAGCCCGGTGCGCTGCTTGGCCTCGGCGATCTCCGCCTCGGACGGCAGCGTCTCGCGTTTGCTGTGGAATCCCCAGAGCTTCATCAGCGGATCGATCGTCACATCGAACGCACCGCCTGAATCGCGCCAGAACGCCCGCGCCTGCGCAAGCACATCCCACAGCAGGTCCGAACACGCGAACGGCTCGTCCGCGGCGGTCGCGTTAAGCCTGGCAAGTTCGCTTTCCGGATCGAAGATGTTGCAGGTCTTCTCCACCTCGCGGACTGCCTCGTGCGCCGCCGTCAGGGCATTGCTGAGCGTCATTTTCTCCTGATGCGCCAGGCTGACCGTCCCGAACGTACTCATGGTGGAGAACATGACAGTCTCGGAGTGCATCCGGCGGGAATCGCGCAGCGCCACATACAGCAGGCAGATGCCGACGACCAGCGACAGCGCGATGTTGCGGGCGACCATGCGGCGGATGGGGGTGTTGAGGAATTCTTTCAGCTTCATAATCAGGCTCTCGGGTGGAACTTGTTGAAGACGCCGAGCAGGCGGTTCTCGTCGACGTGCGTGTAGATCTGCGTGGTGCTGATGTCGGCATGCCCGAGCATCTCCTGGATCACGCGCAGGTCGGCGCCGTTTTCGAGCAGATGGCTGGCGAAGGAATGCCGGAGCGTGTGAGGGTGGATGTTCTTCGTGATCCCGGCGATGCGCGCGGCCTCCTTCACGACCATCCAGATGCGTTCGCGGTCGAGCTTGCGGCCGTGGTTGGACAGGAAAAGCTGGGGCGCGGTTCCGTCCCCGGCGAGTTCGGGCCGGGCTTTCTCCAGATAGCGTTTCAGCTGGCGGATCGCGGCGTCGCCCATCGGCACGATGCGTTCCTTGGAGCCCTTGCCGAGCACACGGATGGTGCGTTCGTCAAAGCGGACGGAGCCGAAACGCAGGTTCACGCATTCGCTGACGCGGAGCCCGCAGGAATACAGCAGCTCCAGGATGCAGCGGTTGCGGATCGCGAGCGGGTCCTGCGCCTTCACGGGAAACGCGTTGAGCAGGGCGTCGACCTCTGCCACATTCAGGAAATCCGGCAGGATGCGCCAGAATTTCGGCGAATCCATCACGTCCGTCACGTCCGCGGCGATCAGGCGTTCGCGGAAAAGATAGCGGTACAGGATCTTGATCGCGACCAGACGGCGCGCGATGCTGACTGTCTCCAGTGTGCGCTCGTCGCGGCAGTATTCGAGGTAGTCGATGATCGCATCGCGTCCGGCGGCGTCGAACGACTCGATGCCCTGCGCGCGAAGCCAGTGGACATAGTCTTCGAGGTCGGAGGAATAGGCGGCGGTGGAATTCCGGCTGAGGCCGCGTTCGGCCGTCAGATAGCCGATGAAATGTTGAAGGATCTTTTCCATGCGCCCCCCGGGGAGGCAGTGCCTCCGCTGCGGTTGTGCCGTGCTTCGCGACGGCACGGATTCAAGACATAAAAAAACGCCATTTTGTACTGTGCAGATACAAAAATGGCGAGAGCGACGGGATTCGAACCCGCAACATCCACCGTGACAGGGTGGCACTCTAACCAGTTGAGCTACGCCCCCGCAATTTCTTGCATGAAACTTAATATACACCCCGTGGCTGAAAAATGCAAACTGAAACCGGAAAAAAATACGAAAAAAGGGAGGCGAACGCCTCCACTGGGAGGCGAACGCCTCCACCAAGTAGTGCCCGGCTACGCTCAGGCACGATTTTCGCTGTGATGCGTGCTCTCGCGAAGCAGAGCACTGTATCAGTACCGCTTGCGGTGTGTCGGGCAGTGCGCGGCTACGCTCGCGCACACACGGAGTGTGTCAAGTAGTGCATGGCTTCGCTCAGGCACACACAGAGTGTGTTAAGTAGTGCCTGGCTTCGCTCAGGCACGGGGGACAGGTTTCCGGGAAGTAAGTGCAAGCTGAGCTTCAGCTGGAGTGAGCTTGCGCCATTGTCCCATCGGGAGCCCGCCAAGACGAAGCCCGCCGACCGCAATGCGTTTGAGCCTGCGCGTGCGGTTTCCGAGCGATTCCAGCATGCGGCGGATTTCGCGGTTTTTTCCCTCGCCGAGGACGAAAACATAGCGGCCCGGTGCTTCGGCGCGGATGGAAAGAGCGCGGAGCGTTTCGCCGTCGTCCTGCACGCCGGAAGTGGTCAGGAGCCGGATGTCGGCGGGGGAAAGGGGGCGGTCGGTCGTGACCTGATAGGTCTTGCGCGTGCCGTGGCGCGGATGCGTGAGTTTTTCGATCCAGGCGCCGTCATTGGAGAAGAGGATCAGCCCCTCGCTGTTCTTATCAAGGCGCCCCGCGGAAACGAGGCGGACGCCGGGAATACGGATCAGGTCCAGGGCCTTTTTCGGGGCATGGGGGTCTTCCGAGGTGCACACATAGCCGCGCGGCTTATGGAGCATGACATAGACAAATGTGCGGACAGGTTCGATATCCTTTCCGTCCAGCGACACGCGGTCATCAGGCCCGATGCGGACGGATGGGTCGGTGCAGACTTCGCCGTTTACGGACACATGCCCGGCCTTGACGAGTTCGGCGGAATGCCGTCTGGATGCGGCGCCGGAGGCCGCCAGAAACTTCGTGAGGTTGGGATTGGGATCGGGATCCGGCATCAAAGGATCAGTCGGCGGCGTTTTTCGCGGCCTCGACGGCGGCCAGATGCTTTTTGGCGAGCTGGATAATCTCCATGAGCTTCTGGCTCTGGACGTCCGGCGGCAGGCTGTCGAACGCATCCAGCAGGATCTTCTGGTCGGCAGTCATTTCGATCTCGTACTTGACCTTGTCGCCGTCCTTGGGAAGATAGGCCGTGAGAAGGGGATACAGTTTCTCCCAGGTATCCTTCTGCATGACCTCGGTTTCGCGCCGCATGTATTTGGAAATGGTGTTCGCGCTGACGTTGGCGCAGTTGGCGAAATCGGTGACGGAATCATAGCCGTCCGCGATGCAGGCGTGCAGCGCTTTGACAATGTCTTCTGTAATCTTCATGATATATCGTTACCCCCAAGTTCGATTCAGGGATTGGTTTGCCTGTTCCGTGCGGAAAGCGCGTTCCGGAATTCACGCATCGTGCCGTATTTGGCCTTGAGTTCATCCAGCGTCTTCTCGTCCGCGTTTTCAAGCGCATATTTGAAATAGCTCGCGATGACGTAGTCCGCGATCTTCTTCGCTTCGTCGTCGTCCGCAACGATCTCCTTCGCGCCGGCGAAATCGCCGTAAAGCAGCAGATAGAAATACAGCGCGTCGGCATGCCCGGCCTCGCCCGCGCCCTTCTTCAGGAGCACGAGCCGCTGTTTGAGCGGCAGTTCGTCGAAATCGAACTGGAACAGCTTGCCGTCGACCATGACGGCCTTCACGATGCCGTTGTTGATGGACCGCACGCGGCAGATGCCGGACGGACCGTATCCGATCTGGGTATCGGCGAGAATGGTGTTGCCGTTGTAGGTGTTCTCGCGGATGGCCTTCGCCCCCGCGATGTCGTCAAGCACGATCCGAGCCCAGTCGCGGTACGGACGCGCGACTTCGGCGACGGCTTCGTCGGAGTCCTGCGCGTGGCGGTCGAGGTTCTGGAACCAGTCGGCGTAATCCTTTTCCGCGCGGTCCAGATGATCGTGGCGCGTCTGGTCGATCATGCGTCCGGCAAAGTATTCCTTCTCGCGGACGAGGCGTTCCGCAAGCTCCTGGGCGGTGCGGGCGCTCTGCTCCTTGCGGAGCTGGTCGGCCTGCCGGGCGTACTCGTCGGCCTTGCGCTTGTCCTCGGCGGCCTGTTCGGCGCGGCGGCGCGCCTCTTCTGCGGCCTCGGCGTCGTCCCTGCGCTGGGCGATGAGCTTGCGGAGTTTGCGGGATTCGAGGTCGCGCGTAGAGGTCATCATGCTTTCGTCGACCTCCTGGAAGATCGCGCGGAACGTCATCAGCGCCTGGTCCTCCTTCGGTTTCGTCGGCTGGAAGTTTTTGGCGATGAAGGCTTCGCACTTGTCCAGCAGGCCGCGCTTGTCCGTGGGGTTCGCGCGGGAGAACGCCACGATCTCGTCGACGGCGAGCGTCATCGGGGTGTCGCGCTGGAGTTCGCGTTCGGCGGCCTCGGCGGCCTCCTTGCGGGCGCGTTCTTCGCGCGCCTTGGCGTTGTTGAAATAGAACAGGATTCCGGCGGCGACGAGGGAAACGAGCAGGACGAGACCGGCGATCAGGATCATGACGCGCGTCTTGCGCGCTTCGTCCTGCTGGCGTTTTTTCAGGTTGTAAATATTGCGGGCGCGGTCGTTCTGGTGGTCGGCTGCCGAAGCGAGCACGGTGCCGCCGCCGACCGGGCGCGCCACATGCGACGCGGGCTTGCCCCCGCCGTTGAGTATCTCGGACTCGGTCGCCGGCCCGGCGAGCTTGCCGCGGCGGGCGTTGCGGAGGTCGTCGATCAGTTCGGAAGCATCCTGATAGCGCATGGCGGGGTTCTTCGCCATCATTTTCATGATGATCCGGGAAACGCTTTCGGGGATGTCCTTGTTCACGGAACGCGGCGGGATCAGCGGCTCGGTGAGGTGCTTCTTCGCGATTTCGGCGGCGGTGGAGCCGTCGAAGGCAAGGCGTCCGGTGACGAACTGGTAGAACGTGGCGCCGAGGCTGTAGATGTCGCTGCGGGTGTCCATCGGCGCGCCGGTGAGGGCCTCGGGGCTGATGTACTGCGGCGTGCCCATGACTTCATCGTCATCGGCGTCGCTCATGTCTCCGGTCACGCGGGCGAGACCAAGGTCGGCCAGCTTGGCGCGTCCGGTGGAGGTGAGCATGATGTTGTCGGGCTTGATGTCGCAGTGGATGAGTTTCTGCTCGACCCAGGCGTAGTTCAGCGCCTCGGCGATCTGCTGGATCACGTTCAGCGCCTGGTCCACGGGGATCGCGCCCTCGCGTTCCAGCACGTCCTTCATGGTCTCGCCGTCGATGTTCTCCATGGCGAAATACAGCAGGCCGTCGTCCTCGCCCACGGCGTATGCCTGGACGATATGCGGATGGTTCAGCTTGGCGGCCGCGCGGGCCTCCTTGATGAAGAGCGCCACGAATTCGGCGTTGTTCGTGTAGGATTCGGCGAGGATCTTCAATGCCGCGGGACGGTCGAGCGTGATCTGGTGGGACAGGTACACCGTGCCCATGCCGCCCTGCCCGATGGCGCGGCGTATGATGAAGTCGGCGATCACGGAGCCGCGGGAAAGGCGGGTCGGCGGAACCTGCACCACGCTGCCGCAGTGGCCGCACTGCACCATGATGCCGGCGTCGATATCGTCAACGGCTACGATCCTGCCGCAGGATGAACATTGGAAACGCATACTGTGTCATTCTCCTGAATTGGGGGTATTACTGCACGGCATCCAGGAATTTGGTCTTGCAGGTCAGCCAGTTGATGTTCAGCGGGAGTTTCGGCGTCTGGCTCTGGTTCGCCTCGTACCGGTTGGTCTCCACGAACCGCACCACGACGTTCTTGTCGCCCGTTCCCGCGAGCTGGCCGTTCGGCTTGAACACGATGGCAGGCGCGCTTTCGCTGGAAATGCCGCTCTCCGAGGAGAGGTCGGAAATCTTCGGGAGATTGCCCGATCCCACATGGCCTTCCGAACCGCCGGACGTGGTGCCGAGGTTGCTGCTGCCTTCGGGGATCATGGTGTTTTCAGGCAGGAGCACGAACGCGGTCCCGGGGGCCCAGCGGCGCCATTTGTAGGAGGAATTATCCGTGTCGGAGTCGTGGTAGACTTCCGCCATGCGGAAACTCTTGTAGCCCTTGTCGGCCGTTTTGTCTTTCACGAAGATCAGCGCGGTGTAGACTTTGGCGGAGACGGCGTGCGCGCGGGCTTCCATGACCGCACCGTTCAGCTGGTTCGCAGCGAGCGTGGTCTTGCGGCTGGAGAAAAGCGAGCTGTAAGCCGGAATCGCGATCGCGGCGAGGAGGATCATCACTCCCATGACCGCGATCAGTTCGATCAGCGTGAATGGCCTGGCTGCATGTTGTCTCATATCGTGTCTCCCGGTGGGATGAGGTTATTTCTTTTTGGAGGAAGATTTCTTCTGCTCCTCTTCGATAGCCCGTTGCGCGGCGGCTTCCTGCTCCAGTATCTGCTGCTTGCGCTGGGCGATGTAGTCGGCCTTGCGTTTGGCTCTGTTGGCCTCCTTGAGCCGCGCGAGCGCGGCGTTGTCAAGGCGTTCCGGCTTCTTGGCGAACTTTTCCAGCTCGTCGAGCTTCTCGGTGTAGGCTTTCGTGGCCTGCGTGTACATCGTGGCGTTCTTCAGGCGGATGGCGTTGTCCATCATTTTCGCGGACTCGTTCAGCTCAAGTGCCTTGTTGTAGAGATTCCTGAACCAGGTATCCTTGGCCTCCGTGACCTCCATGAGCTCGGCACTGACCGGAACCGTGCCGGAGCTGCCGACCTTGGCGGTGGAGTCGAAAATGTAGTTGTAGAGATTGCCCAGGGAGGCCTTGAGCTGGCGGGTCCCGATGCGCTTGTACTTGTCGGGATCCCTGGCGAAAGCCTCGTAGGTACGCGGCATGTCGGAGTCGCCGAACGCGTCGATGTACTCCTTCAGGAGGTCGGAAGCTTCCTTTTTGGTGTAGGAGGGTTCCAGGACCTTCTCCGGGACATAGATGTCGCTGTCCTTGATGGAGGCTGCGGTCCGGGCGGCGGTCTTCTGCTGGGTGAACACGCTGACCGGGGCGATCAGGGTCGCGGCCAGGGCTGCCAGCAGGATCTGTGTTTTGAAAAAGTGATTATTCCGCATATTCTTTCCTCGTAACTTTCCATGCACCGTTGTTATCGTTTGCCGACTCGTCCCACTCGAGACGGACGATGATCTTCGCCTCGCCCGTGATCTCGTCGTAGAAGTTGTCGTACTGCTTGAACGCGACGCTGCGCTTTTTGTAGGTCGAACGGACCTTGTCGGCCGTCATGGTCGAACCGCCGGTGTTCTTGCTCGTCGACTCGAACGACTGGAACCCGGAGTCGCGCATGACGTCCACGTCCTTGTCGGACAGGACCTTTTCAAGCGAAGCGCCGCCGACGTCCTTGATCGTCTGCGCCAGCACGAGGATAGTCGCGCGCTTGGTCTGCTGCTTGTTCCATTTCAGCAGGTTCACCACGCGGCTGAAGATCTCCTCTGCCTGCGCATCCGGCACGTTCGACGGAATGATCTTCTCCATCTGGTCGGAGGAGGGATAGGAAGTGGGGAAGACCGCCGTGCGGCGGAGATAGTTCCCCTTCGAAATCGCATAGGTGACGGCTTCGGAAAGATCCTTGGCAAAGGAGTCGGCGTCCATATTGCCGGTCTTGTCCGAGTCGACGGAATCGCCCTTGATCGTGCCGCCCTCCGCACGGCCGTCGTTCATTGCGGCAAAGGAGCGGAAAACCGGGAAATCAATGAAGAGGGACTTGAAGGCGAACGGGGCGCTGCTGCCGCCGAACGTCGCCACGCAGTTCAGGTTGATCTGGCCGATGACATAATCGTTGACGTTTTCGGTGCTGCGGGCGAGCGCGACCTGGTCCAGCAGGTGCCCGTCGCCGTAATCGTAACGGTCCATGCGGGTCCCCTGGGCGGCGGCGCACTTCAGGTTGATCGTCTGCCACGGTGCGCCGCGGTGGATGGCGCCAAGCTCCCACAGGGACTGCATCTGGCCGTGCCGGATGTACGCCGTGGAAATGGAGCTGTTGCCGGCATACGCGGGATCCGTCCGGTTTTCATTGTCGTGATACTGACCGAGATTGATCACATTGTTGACGCCGCCGATGGTCTCATTGACTTCCGTTTCCTTTTCCGAGAATGCCGGATTGTTCCAGTCGGTACGCCTGAGGTTGGAGCGCGGATCGTTGACCTGCGTGTCAAAATAGAAATGTCTGCCGAAGTCGCCCGCACCCGCGACCTGCTCGCCGTCCGCCCGGGAAAGGAAGGTGCGGCCGCTCTGGAGCCCGACCGGCATCAGCGCAAGGTCGGCGTTTCGTCCGGCGGTATCCCGCAGGATGACGCGGTCGAGGCGGAGCGTAACGTTGCGGACCTTGACGAACTCGTAGAAGTCGGGCTCATGGCCCATGGGTTTGTCGTAGTTATCGCGTTTCAGGGTAGTCATGCTGCCGACCGAACCGTTGTCGAGCATGAACGTATAGACCTTGTATCCGGCGTCGTTGCCGGACGGGGTGACAGTCCACTGCGTGTTGGCATCGATCGGAATGGTTTCCGTGGTCCAGAAGCCATTATTGTCGCCGTTTTCGTTCCAATGCTGGTAGCTGATCTCGCCGATCAGGATGGGATTGCTGACGGCAAGCGTACCGTCATTGCCGCCCGTGACCGGATACATGTTCACGGTCTCGACGTTGAGCGTGATCTCGTGCGAGTAGGTGCAGTTCGTGTACCACACGCGCCATTTCCAGCTCGACGGGTTGTTGGGGTCGGCAAGGTAACGCTCCTGCATGCGGATGCCGAGGGTGCCACCGACTGAGACGTCGGCATGGACCTCGTTGATGTACGGGGTGCGCTTGTTGCCGGTGTAGGTGGGCTCGCCACTAATCCAGTTGTCGTTGTCGGTCACTGGCGTGCGGTTGATGGACGCATTGTAATTGATGAGGTTGGCGACGGTCTGGTTCACGTTGGCCTGTCCCGAAGCGCCCTTGAACCACGGGATCCTGTCTTTCACCGTGCCGACGTCGATGGATTCCCAGTCGTTGCGGATCAGGGGGAACCTGTAGTACTCGCCGCTGGTCAGCTCGTGTTTCGTGAGGTCGCCCGCGGCCTTCCCGTCGGTGCGGAATTTGTTGTACTCGCCCTGGGAGGAGACGACGAAATACTGGTCGGCCATCATCTTGAGCTGCTTATCCTGATTGGAATTGCCGCCCGTGAGGTCGTTGATGAAGACGTCCCCGTCGACCCAGCCGTCCGGCATGACGTACTTGTCCTGGATGGTCTCCGGGGAAATGATCTTGGAATAGTCCCAGTTGTTGCGGGTGCTCTTGAAGATGAACTGCGGTTCGCAGGTCCAGCGGCCGAGGCGCTTCTGGGCGGTTATGAGGTCGAAGTCGGCATAGTTGCGCTTCCCGAGGGCGTTCGGGTTCAACTGGTCGTTCTGCCCGATCGCGACGTAGGCATAACGCCCGAAGATACGGTCGTTGTTGTCGCCGTAGTTCTTGCTGAGAACATACTCCCAGGAGGGGCAGCGGGTATCGTTGCGGTCGTAGTAGACGGCGCGGTTGAAGCGGAGCGGACCGTCATTGAACGAGAATAGGTCTTTTTTCTCCAGTTTCCAAATCCAGTCGGACGCATAGTCGTCCGCGCTGCTGTTCGAGGGCTTGTTCGTCTGATAGTTCGAGCAGACGTAGGAGGCGTTGTCGGACTGCATCAGCGCCAGGATGGCACGATTGACGACGCCGTCCGCCAGGATCCTGGCGGAGGAGGAGTCGACATACACGCTGGCGACCTTGCGCCCGGTTGACGCATTCGAGGAGAAGATCATGGCGGTAATCAGCGCCATGGAAAGGATGCAGAGCGTGAAAAGGAGCGCGATGCCGTGCTCGCGGCGGGCGCGGGCGGCCCGCTTCAGCATCCGCATCATCGGATTTTGGTTATGCCGTATCATCATGCACTTGCTCCTTCCCGGTCAGAGTTTCGGTTTCGGCTGGCCGCGGTCGATGACGACCATGCGGCGGAACTCGCGCCTGTTCGCATTTTTGAGGATGTTGTCGTCCGCCCCGGAGTTCGCCTTGAGGCGCTTCAAAGTCTTGCCGTCGACCAGCTCCATGCGGATCACGACGAGCGCAGGGAGTATCTTGAAGCCGTCGCCGAAGACGGGGGTGACCTTGAAATCGGTCACGCCTTCGACGAGCTCGGTCTCATTGCCGAAGCTGGCGCCGTCGACGCCGAAATTGTCGCCGTTGCTGTCGCTGGAGTAGACAAGCGTCCGTTTTGTTTTACCGGTCCAGTAGTATTTTACCGCCACGATGTTCGTCTTGGCGCTCTTGTTCAGTTTCTCCGGGCGGACCGTCGAGACGGAGAAGAAACTGTTCTCGCTGTAATCGAACGGCTTCAGGTCGTCGTCGGTCTGGGAATAATATACGCAGGTGAGGTCGTTCGCCATCATGTCCATGGCGATGCGGGCGCGTTCGAACATCTCGGTGCGCTCCACGCCGGAACTCAGCACGGTCTCGGTCGAGGAATAGAACTGCATCAGGCCGAGCAGGAAGACGGACAGGACGCTCATCGCGATCAGGACTTCAACGAGTGTAAAAGGCTTTTTCATCGGGAATCCTCCTCAGTTCGTCAGCTGCTTGTAATAGGTCGGGTCGAGGTATTCACGCACGAACGTACGGGACTGGCGGGGATAAGTGCTGTTTTTCTTGTACGGCTTATTGGCCGGCCAGGAAATTTCGATATACACGCGGACGAACGGCCGTTTGCCCGGGGAGCCGATGGTCGACACCTTGAACTGCTTCGGATTTGCCGTTACATTAAGATTGGTCTCGTTTTCGCGCCAGCAGATGACCTCGGCCGCGAAATCGCTCTTTTTGCCGGGCGGGCCGAAGAGGAACACGAAATGGCCGTTCTGAAGGCCGTTGGCCGGTTCGATCTTGTAGGAGTTTTCGTCCAGGTCCTTCCCGGCGTGGCCCTGGCTCACGCTGTCGGAAAATGCGCCCGGTTTCGTCATGGGCAATCCCTGGATCCAGTTGAAATGCTCCCAGGCAGCCCGGTCAAGCTGGGCGACCACGGTGTTGGCCGCATCGGCGGCAAGGGTGTCGCCGACGGAATCGGAGGTGGACTTGAGGGCGATCGGCAGAAGCGCCATGATCGCGGCCACGCCGATCGCCGCGACGGCCATCGCCACCGCGATTTCGATCAGACTGAATAATTTTTTTCTGCCCATGGAGACCTTCTTTCCTGCTTGCCGGAACGATCCGGCCGTTGTTCCCGCGCTTTTTCCTCCGGTCCGCGGCAGGACACAAGACGATTTCATCCTGCGGACGGAGAAACGGCCCGCTCCGCCGGACATCGCGGAAACGCCCGGCGGCAAACCGGGGTCAACCCCCGGAACCCTGGCAAAGAGCCTGAAAAACCGTCGGAACAACTGCGTTTGGACCGGGGATCCGGTCCGCGGCGGTCAGTCCGCGGCGAGAATGTCGAAGATTTTCGCGCGGTCGTCGCCGGCCGCATGGATACTGGCGATGACGTTGTCCTCTTTGAGGCGGGAGGAGATGCTGCCCAGGAGCTTCAGATAGGCTTCGGGGTCGCGTTCGTCCGCGGCAAAGAAAACGGCGAGCGTCACGGGTTCCTCGTCGAGCGTCTTGTAGTCGGTGACCGGATTGCGGCAGACGGCCACGATCACGAGCGGGGACGGGAAGCCGCTGATGCGGATATGAGGAAGAGCAAGCCCTTTTCCGACGCCGGTGGTCATCATGCGCTCGCGTTTCCAGATCGCCTCGCGGATCTGGTCTTCGTCCATGGTGCAGCGGGTGCAGGCGTGGGCGATGATTGCGTCAAGCACTTTCTTTTTCGTCTCGCCGTCCACGATCAGGATGGAGTCCTGCTGGAGGTACTTTACGAATTCCGGTTTCATAGTTTTTGCCTTTCTATCAAAGATTGGTGTGTGTTCCGATCAACGGGATAAAATATCCTCGATTCCGCGAAAATGCAAGCGTATATTTAGAAAAACCCGCATTTTTTTTGCCTTTTGCCGCATTTTTCAGACATTCAGAGGCTTTCCAGTGGTATGAAGGAGGATTTCCGGTCTGGCGGACGCAGCGGAAAATCCCGAATGAATCCGCCGGAAAAAAATGGCTGGAAACCGGTCAGGAATTCATCGCCAGGGCGGCCTTCACGATTCCGGCGACTTCGGAGGAGATGGCGTCGGAATCCAGGAAGCCCTGCGGAAGCTTTCCGGCATCGCACGCGGCGAGGAATTTCGGATCGAGCGGGATCTGCGCCAGCAGGGCGAGACCTTCCTGGTTCGCGAGCTTTTCGCCGCCGCCGGAGGAGAAGAGCGCATGCTTCGCGGAGCAGTCCGGGCAGACGTACGCGCTCATGTTCTCGACAATGCCGAGGATGCGGACGTCCAGACGGTTGCAGAAGCTGACGCACTTGCGGCAGTCGGCTAGGGAGACTTCCTGCGGCGTAGTGACCACGATGGCGGCCTTGTCGCCCTGGATCATCTGGCAGGCGGAAAGGGATTCGTCGCCGGTTCCGGGCGGGAAGTCGAGGATGAGATAGTCGAGGTCGTCGCCCCAGTCGACTTCTTCGAAGAGCTGTCCGAGCAGGCCGATCTTCGCCGGACCGCGCAGGATGACCGCATCGTCCGGGTTTTCAAGCAGGAAACCGATGGAGACGAGCTTCACGCCCGCGACGGACAGCGGAACGAGTCCCGCCTCGGTCCCGTCGAGACGGCGGTCCGCCGCGCCGAACAGCGTCGGCTGGCTCGGTCCGTGGAAGTCCACGTCCAGCAACGCAACCTTCATGCCTTCGCGCGCCAGTGCGACCGCGAGGCAGGCAGCGACCGTGCTCTTGCCCACGCCGCCCTTGCCGGACAGCACCATGATCTTGTGTTTGACTTTGTCGAGACGGGAAGGTTTGCGTTCGCCGCAGCTCCCCGCGGAGGCGCAGGTGGAACAGGAACCGGAGCAGTTTTCTGACATGAGTTCAATCCTTTCGGGATTCGAGCGTGTGTTAGGTGCAACAAAAAAGATTCGGAAAAAAGAGAAGCGCGGCGTCAGCTGCCGCGCAGTTTCCTCTGAAGCTGGTTCAGGACGCGTTTCAGTTCCTCGTCCTTCAGCGAATTCGCCTCGACCTGCTTCACGGCGTGGATCACGGTGCCGTGGGAGCGTCCGCCGAACGCGCGTCCGATTTCCTGATGCGGCCGGGTCGTGAGCTTGCGGGCGAGGTACATGGCGATCATGCGCGGCTCGGCGATGTTCTTCGGCTTCTTCGGTCCGGTGAGCTCATAGACCTGAAGCCCGAACTCCTCGGCGACCGCTTTCTGGATCTCCTCGATGGAGATCGTACGGGATTCGGCCTCTTTCTCGAGCTGGTCGGACAGGATGGTCTTCGCGACCTCCAGGTCGATTTCCTTCTTCATCGCGGTGGCGTACATGGAGAGGCACATCAGGGCGCCCTTCAGCGGGCGGATGTTCGAGGAGATGCGCTCGGCGATGAAGGACAGGACGTCGTCGCCAAGCTTCAGGCGCAGGCACTGCTGCTCCTGCTTCAGGATGGCGAGGCGCGTTTCGAAGGATGACTGCGTGATCTGCGTGGTCACGCCGGAGACGAAACGGGAAACGAGGCGCGCTTCGAGGCCGGGGATCTCGGACGGCTGCTTGTCGGAGGTGAGAATGATCTGCTTGCCGAGGGCGTAGAGCGTGTTGAACGTGTTGAAGAACTCTTCCTGCAAACTGGTCTTGTTGCCGAGCGTATGGACGTCGTCGACGAGCAGATAATCGACATTGCGGAAGGTCTCGCGGAATTCGTACATGGTCTTGGTGCGGAGCGAATCCAGGAACGCGTTGAGGAAGTTTTCGCAGGAAGTGTAACGGACGCGCGCCTTCGGATTGTGGGCCTGCACCTCGTGCGCCACGGCGAGCAGCAGATGCGTCTTGCCCATGCCGGACCCGCCGTAGATGTACAGGGGATTGATTGTGCCGGGCTTCTGGGCGGCGGCGAGCGCGGCGGAATACGCATAGCGGTTCTCCTCGCCGACCACGAAGTTGTCGAACGAATGCTTGCGGATCATGTCCGCGAGTTCGGGGGAAACCGGTTCGGCGTCCGGTTCCGCGGATTCGCCCGTACTCCGTTCGAATTCGGGGTCCTCCAGCCCGGTGTCCTCGGAATCGTAGCCGTATCCGTACTCGAACACCACTTTCAGGCCGGGGCATCCGGCGGAGGCGAGGGCCTCGTTGAGAAGGTCTCCGCAGTTGTTCAGGACCCATGTGGCGAAAAAGCTGTCGGACGTGCCGAGCACAATCTGCTTCTCATCGACCGAGATCGGGACCATCTTCTTGAACCATTGTTTATACGCGTCTTCGGACTTGGCTCTGATATATCCTGCGACGGACTGCCATACTTCGGAGGCACTGCTTTCTCCGTTCGACATTTTCTTCCTCGTTCGTTCTTGCCGTATCGTTTAAGAGTTTTCCCGCAACTTGTTGACAATCCCCGAAACGGCCCTTGCGGAAGGCCGTCCGGAGGCTTTTCCGGACCGAACGACTGACAACCCGCAAATCACGGGCGCAAAAGGCTTTCCGCGGGAAATCCGCGGTTCCTGTTTCCACCACGTTTTGAGCTTGCGCGCTGTATCGTTCCGACGATTCGGAAACCATGCATGACTTTTTGAAAAATCAAGCCGATTATCCGAATTTTCCGCACTTTTTTTGACGCCCTGACAAACCCTGCGTCAATCAACGACATACAAGCACTCTTGACAAGTTGTTGACAAGTTATTGACAGTCGCTGTCATCATCCTGCATCAAAAAGGCAATGCGGACATCCATCCCGGTTCCGTCGCCGGAACCGTCATGCCCTGCCGGACCGGCACGCAACATCACAGGGATGCCATGGCGGGGATGCGGAGGGAAACGGCCGTTTCGGGGCCGGAATCGCGAAGAACGCTATCTTTAATTTGCACCATTTTTCCGATTTAGCAAGTCGAAAACGGAGGATTTTTCGGAGTTTTGCCGTATCCTGTTGATTTCATGTTGAAAAAAATTATTTCGGGTGCATATTATGGTATCACTTTTTTTTCACGGAGCATACTATTATGGAGAAAAAACGTCGCATTCTGTTCCTGCTGGACCACTGCCTGACCCCGTACGAGCGGATCGAAAGCTGCGGCATCCTTTGCGAGAAGGACACCATCATCGCCATCGGCGGCGAAACGGCGTTCTCGCTGGACGAGCCGGGCCTGCAGGTGGTGAAACTGAAGGACGCCTACGGCCTGCCCGGATTCATCGACACGCACATCCACGGGCTCGGGGCGAACGTGATGCCGGACTTCAGCGGCGGGCAGGACCCCGTTCACGAAATGAGCAGGATCCTCGCCCGGCACGGCGTCACAACGTTCTTCCCCACGATCGTTTCGCTTCCCCGCGAGACTATGATCGCGCAGGTCGACGCCATGTGCTCGTCCATCCAAAGCGGCTACCAATATGCCGAACCGCAGGCCATGCACCTGGAAGGCCCGTTCATCAACCCTCAGAAGCGCGGCGACCAGATCGCGTCGAACATCTCGCCCGTCGACCTCGGGTTCGCGCGTGAGCTTTTCGAGGCGGGACGCGGCCGCATCAAGGTCATGACGTTCGCGCCGGAGATGCCGAACGCGATCAAGCTGGTCGAGCTCATGCTTGAGCACGGCGTGATCCCGTCCATGGGGCACAGCCTCGCGACCGAATCCGAAACGCTGAAGGCGATCGACGCCGGCGCGCACCGCTGCACCTACATCTTCAACGCCATGCCCGCCATCTACCACAGGTCGTCCTCGCTCACCGCGATCGCGCTCACCGACGACCGCGTCACCATCGAGATCATCGTCGACGGCCTCCACCTTCATCCGACCATCGTGAACATGATCGTCCGCTGCAAGCCCGCGGACAAGATCGTCGTCATCAGCAACGCCGTAATCCTGGACCACGGTCCCGAAACGGACGCCCAGCCGGAGATCATCCGCACGGGCGACGGCGTGATCTCGGGCTCCACCATGACCCTCGAAAACTCCTGGCTCCACCTCCTCAGCTACGGCAACATGAACGCATCCCTCGCCGCCGCCTGCATCTCCACCAACCCGGCAAAGGATCTCGGCCTCATCACGCGCGGCGAGCTCCGCCCCGGCAAGCGCGCCGACATCACGATCCTCGACACGAAGACCAACCGCGTCCGCATGACCGTCTCCCGCGGCAACATCATCTACGACTCCGAAAATCCAGACCTCTGATCCGATCCCATGAACAGCACCCCGAACATCCTCCCTTATCTCCTCCTCGACACCGGCTCCTGCCGCAAGCTCGAACAGGTCGGCCCTTACCGGATCATCCGGCCCGCTCTCAACGCCTTCTGGCGGCCCACGCTGCCCGACAAGGAATGGAACGCCGCGGACGCCGTGTTCGAACGGCAGAGCACGGGCGGCGGCGTGTGGACGTGGAAACGCGGCCTGCGCCAGCCGGACGAGGGGAAATGGATCGTGCGCTGGGGCGAGGTCAATTTCCTGGTCAAGCCGACCCATTTCGGCCACCTCGGGTTCTTCGCCGAACAGATCGGAAACTGGGCGTGGCTCCGCGAATCCTCCGCGCTTTTGCCCGCGGACTCCGACACCCTCAACCTCTTCGCCTATTCCGGCGGCGCTACGTTCGCGATGGCGCAGGGCGGCGCGAACGCCTGCCATCTGGACGCCTCGCGCGGCATCATCGACTGGGCGAACAAGAACCAGACGCTCAACAACGACCTCAAGGGAAAGATACGCTGGATCTGCGACGACGCCATGAAGTTCGTCGCGCGCGAACAGCGCCGCGGGCACAAATACCGCGGCATCGTGCTCGATCCGCCGTCGTTCGGACGCGGCGCGCAAGGCCAGGTCTGGAAGATCGAATCCGACATCGCCGACCTGCTCGCGTCCGTCCGCGCCATCCTCGACACCTCGGGCCGGTTCTTCATCCTCCTCACATGCCATTCGCCCGGATTCTCCGCGTTCTCCCTCGGACGTATGCTGAAACAGGCGTTCCCGGACTTCGCCGCGCAGGTCGAATCCGGCGAAATGCTTATCCCCGAAACTTCTGCGCCGGACCGTGCGCTCCCCGCCGGACTCTTCGCGCGTCTCCGCAACTGACCCCTGCATTTTGCCTTCTCCGCCCGCCATGCTCATACGTCCTCCAGAATCCCTCCCGCGCCAGACCGCGCCGCGCCGTATCGCCGTGCGCGTCAAACAGAAGGCAGTGCCCGCGATCCGTTCGGGGCATCCGTGGCTGTTCGAGGATTCCGTGAAGAAAGCGCCGCCCGACGCCGCGCCCGGAGACGTGGCGGTCCTGTACGATCCGGACGGAAAGAAGATCCTCGGCGCAGGCCTCTGCGATCCGCGTTCCCAGCTCCGCGTGCGCATCCTGCAAAAGGATACCTCGCAGCTTCCGGTCGGATCCGCGCTCTTCGCGAAACTCGCCGCCGACGCCGCCGCAGTCCGCGCGGGCGCCGTTCCGCCCGAAACCACGGCGTTCCGTCTCGCCAACGGCGAAAGCGACGGATTCCCCGGGCTCGTCGCCGACCGGTACGCCGACACGCTCGTCGTGAAACTCTATTCCGAGGCGTTCGTGCCGTGGGCGGGCGACGTCGCCGACGCCTTTTTTGCGGCGAATCCCGGACTCGTCCACTGCGTGATCCGGCTTTCCCGCGCGCTGGAAGACAGCCCGTTCGTCCGTCAGTTTTTCCCGGAACCCGCGGTCGTCTTCACGGCGAAGCCCGAAGCGTTCGCGAATCCCGTTCGTTTTCAGGAGAACGGCCTGGTTTTCGAGGCGGACGTGATCCGCGGGCAGAAAACCGGGTTCTTCCTCGACCAAAGGGACAACCGCGCCCGCGTCGGCACGATGTCCGCCGGACGCGACGTGCTGAACGTCTTTTCGTTTTCCGGCGGGTTCTCGCTGTATGCGGCGCGGGGCGGCGCGACGAGCGTATGCAGCGTGGACGCAGACAAACACGCCATCGCCGCATGCACTCGGCATTTCGAGCTCAATTCGACGCATCTGAACGTCCGCCGATGCAATCATGAAGGCATCGTCGGGGACGCGTTCGAAGTCATGCACGACCTCGCGCGGGCGAAACGCTGGTTCGGGCTCGTGATCGTGGATCCGCCGTCCTTCGCGAAATCCGCCGCCGAACACGACCGCGCGCTGCATTCCTACGCGAGGCTGGCCGCGCTCGCGGATTCCCTGCTCAAACCCGGCGGCACGCTCGTCTTCGCGTCGTGTTCCAGCCGCGTCTCCGCCGACGACTTTTTCCCGGCCGTACTCGGCCATACGCACGTCCGCGAGCTCGCCCGAACCGGACATACAGCCGACCATCCGGCGCTGTTCCCGGAATCGCACTACCTGAAATGCCTTTACGCGGAGAAACTGCCATGAGCGATCATTTCCCCGCCGAACTCCTCGCGCAGCTGCCCGGGCGCCTCGTGCCGTGGTTCCTCCGCGCGAAACGCGACCTGGAATGGCGCAACGACCCGACGCCCTACCGCGTGTGGGTCTCCGAGATCATGCTCCAGCAGACGCGCGTCGAGGCGGTCAAGCCGTACTACGACAGATTTTTGTCCGAATTCCCGGACGTCGCCGCACTCGCCGCGGCCGATGAAGCGCGCCTCTTCAAGCTCTGGGAGGGGCTCGGTTACTACCGGCGCGCCCGCAACCTTCAGGCCGCGGCGAAGAAGATCGTGCAGGAGCACGGCGGCGTCTTTCCGTCCGATTACGACGGCGTGCGGGGCCTGCCCGGCATCGGCGACTACACCGCCGGAGCCATCCTCTCCATCGCCTTCGGGAAACCGTTCCCGGCGGTCGACGGCAACGTCCTGCGCGTCGTATCGCGCCTGGCCGCCAGCCGCAAGGACATCGATTCTCCGAAGATACGCAGGGAGCTGACCGGCGCGCTCGCCGCCGTGTATCCCGCGGGGCGGTGCAGCGAATTCACGCAGAGCCTGATGGAACTCGGCGCGACCGTCTGCCTGCCGAACGGCGCGCCGCTCTGCGCCGTTTGTCCGCTCGCGGGCATCTGCCTGGCGTCGAAGAACGGCCTCACGGACGAAATACCCGTCCGCAAAGTTAAGGCGACGCGTCCCGTGAAGGAATTCGCAGTGGTCGTCCTGCGGGACAGGGGCGGACGGTTTGCGGTGCGGCGGAGACCGGAAACGGGGCTTCTGGCGGGTCTTTACGAGTTTCCCAACCTGGAGGGGCAGCCAGGCGAAGCCGCACTGAAAAAGGCCTTCCGGGCCGTCAGGATCAAGAAATCCGGCACGGCGCGGCACGTCTTCACCCATGTGGAGTGGGACATGACGCTGTATCTCGCCGAGACCGACGACCCGCCCGAAGGCTTCGAGTGGGTTACGCGTGACGATCTCCGCTCGGAAACAGCCATTCCCAGCGCGTTCAAAGCCGCGCTCAATCTCGCCCTCGACCCCGATTCCTTTCCCGGAGGCAAACCATGAAATTCCTGCTCGCGATTTACAAATACGACCCCTTCGGCGGACTTCAGCGCGACACGCTGCGCCTGCTTCAGGAACTCACCGGACGCGGCCATGAGGTCATCGTCCTCACGACCGCGTGGGACGGGCCGGAACCGCCCGCCGGGGCTTCAATCGAACTCGTTCCCTCCTCGAAACTGCGGTCCAACCACGCAAATATGGTGAAATTCGCCAAGGCATTCCGGAAGCGCCTCGAACGGCGCGACTTCGACGTCTCCGTGGCGATGAGCCGCATTCCCGGTGCGGATTTCTACTTCGCCGCCGATGTCTGCATGAAGGTCTACTGGAAAAAACTTCATTCGGCGTTCGCACTGCGGTTCAATCCGCGCTACGCGGCCTATCTGCGGCTGGAACGCGCCGTCGTCGCCCCGCCGTCCCGCACGCGCATCGCCTGCGTCGCCGCAGCGCAGATGCGCGACTACGCCGCCGCCTACGGAACGGAGCCGGAGAGGATGTTCCTGCTGCCGCCCGGCATGGACCCTGCCTGCCGCCGTCCGCCGGAACCTGAAGCGGAAACGATCCGCGCAAGAGTCCGCAGTTCAAACGGGGCAACAGCACAGGACACGGTCATCCTCCTCGTTTCGAACAGCATTTACAACAAGGGAACCGACCGCGCCATCGCCGCCGTCGCAGCTCTGCCGGAAGCCGTAAAAAACAGGATCCGTCTCTGGTTAGTCGGCAAACTCCCCGATGAAATCCTGACCGGCCTCGCCGAAGCCGGGCTTGCCGGACAGTCGATCCGGTTCGGACAGACAGACGGCGTACGCGATTTCATGCTCGGCGCCGATCTCTTCCTGCATCCCGCCCGAAACGAATCCGCCGGGTCGGCCCTGATCGAGGCGCTGGCGGCCGGGCTGCCCGTGCTCACGACGGACATCTGCGGATTTGCACCTTTCGTAAAGAACGCGACGGGGACCGTGCTGGAAAGCCCGTTCAGGCAGGACGCACTGGCGAACATGCTTTCGGACATGCTCCCGCGTCTGGACGAACTGAAAAAAAAGACGCTCGCCTACGCGCAAAAAGAGGATTTCTGCTCGCGCGCCCGCGTGTTCGCGGACATTTTGGAAAAACGCTGACGGCGCGGTCAGTTAAGCTCGATCCGGCGGTCGCAATGCCGGATGCTTCCGGCACGGTGCGCGATCATCAGGATCGTGAGCTTGCCCTTCAGGGAATTCAGGGCGTCGATCAGTGCGGCCTCCGTGTCGTCGTCGAGCGCGCTCGTAGCCTCATCGAGGATCAGAAGCTCCGGTTCGGTGTATAACGCGCGCGCGATCGCGATGCGCTGTTTCTGTCCACCGGAGATCCGCGCGCCGAATTCGCCGAGGCGCGTGTTCACTTTGTCGGGGAGGGATTCCACGAAATCCGCGATCTGCGCCAGTTCCAGCGCCTTCCTGACGCGTGCGTCGTCGATCTGCTCCGGTTCGACACCGAACGCCACGTTTGCGCGGACCGTGTCGTCGAAAATGCAGATATTCTGCGGCACATAGCCGATGCGGCCGCGCCACGAACGCAGGTTTTCGCGAATGTCGGTCCCGTCGACTGCCACGCGGCCGGATTCCGGCTTCAGGAACCCCATCACGAGGTCGATCAGCGTCGACTTGCCGCCGCCCGTAGGACCGACAACAGCCACGCATTCCAGACGCTTCACGGACATGCTGAAATCCTTGAGCACCGCCGGACGATCCTGCCCGTAGCGGAACGTGACGTGCTCCACGGCCAGTTCACGGTCAAAACGCAGTTCCGGGGCGTCCAGGGCGGGCAGGATGTTTTCCGCGGGGATCGAGTTCAAGTCACTGTCGAGACGTTCAAACACATACAGCATCCCGCGCACCAGGATCAGGTTGTACTGCATGCGCGAGATCGACGGGATCAGGCGGAACATCGCCGCAAGAAAGAACGCCGCGTACAGGATCAGGCGGGACGACGGCATGCCCATCCAGGTCAGGACGGCGATCATTCCGCCCGCAGCGGCGACGACAAAGACTTCGAGGGAAAAACGGGGGAGCTGCCCCAGATCGTGCCGGATCTTGACCGCGTTCACGATATTGAACTGCGCCTGTTCCAGACGCCTGCCGAAATACGCTTCGCTTCCGGTCAGTTTCACCTCGCGGATCGCGGCGAAGCTCTGGTTCATGGTCCGCGTCGATTCGCCGTTCGCCGCGAAGAGCTTCTTCGAGGCCGCGTCCAGAATGCGCTTGAAGAGCTTGTGAAACACCAGCACGACCGTGCCGCAGACGAGGAACGCCGCCAGCGCGACTTTCGGCACGAGCACGAAGATCACGGCCAGAACCGACAGGAAAACGACCGCCTCCGAAAGCGCCAGCAGAAGCGGCATCAGAAGGACTTCCGCTACCTCGCGCATCTGCATGATGCGCCCGATCAGCTCCGATGCGCCATGCTCCAGATGGAAGGTGTAGTCCGCGCGCATGTAGGTACGGTAAAGCCGTCCGGCCAGGTTGACGGAAAGATCGCGGCAGAACCGGTTCTGGCACTTCGTCAGCACGAACGCAAATATGTTCTTGACGATGAAGAAAAGCGTGAGGACCGCGACGGATTCCAGGATGAACGCCCCGCGGGACGACGGCGCGGCAAATTCGTAAAAGGCATGAAGCCAGCGGTTGGAATCCAAAAGCTCGGGCGCCGCGAGCGCCGAGGCCACGGGCATTACCAAAGCAAGCGCCGCAAGCTCAAGAAGAGCCGAAACGACCATCATTGCCGCCAGCCCGGCCGCGGTAAGCCGAGAGCCGGACGGCAGGGTCTGCCGGACCTCGCGCAGAAACTTCAGCATGACTTCCCGAGTTCGGATTCGGACGAAATCTCCGCGGCGATCGTATCCGTCGCCACAGTTTCCATCCCGTTCGCCGGGATATCCGCGCCGGACCGCAGGATCTCAAATTCGATCCGGACCGGCTTCTCCATGCCGAACGTCTCCGTCATCATCCGGACGATCGCCGCCCGGAACTGCACGGACAAATCCGAAACGGAGACATTGCCTCCGTTGAAATCCATCGCGATCTCAAGTTCAACCGCGTCCTGCTGTCCGTACATGCCGAACCGCCGGACATCGAACGCGGGAAAATTCTCCGCGACCGAACAGACTGCACCCTGCACCGCCTTCGCGTCGATGCGGAGATCGCCGCCCTCGGACGGGATCACGATGCAGCGGAGCTTGCGCGAACGGAAAGCAAAACGGAGCAGAAGAAGGAAAAGCAGTATGGCGAACGCGGCGGCGAATCCCGCGAAGAATCCGCTGGAAAAAGGCCGCTCCGCAATCAGGGAACCGATTCTTTCCGCCAGTTTTTGAATCGACTGGAACATGCCGCATCCGCCTTTCCGGGAGGGAACGACCTCCCAAATGATGTTGTTTTACTGAATGACTTCGCCTTCGACGACGTCTTCGTCGTCCTGCTTGCCCTCTTCGGGGACATCCTCCGTGTCGGTGATCACCACGTCGATGCTCTTCACGTTCATTCCGGTGAAGTCGACGATCTGGTGATAGACCGCCTTCTGGACGGCGGCCGCGACTTCGCCGAGCTTCGAGCCGTAGGCGGCGACAATCAGGATTTCCAGGCTGACGTCGCTGCCGGATTCGGTCACGACGATGGACTTGTCGAAGCGGCGTTTGCTGCCGACGAGGTCGGCCAGGTCGGAAACGATGGAGGAGCCGGAAAAACGGACAAAGCCGGGGATTCCGGCAACGGCCTTCCGGGCGAGGGAGATGATGACGCTTTCATGCACCGTGTAGGCGGCAGGTTCCGCGGCGGTCTGTTTGCTGGTGTCTTTGGCCATGATAGTTCTCCTTTATTCCGTTTCTTTCCCGGCGTCCGCGGTCTTTTCGTCCGCCGGACGTTCCTCGATGCCCTTGATGTCCACGTTGACGGAAGCGACCTTGATGCCGGTCATATCGAAGACGGCGTCGGAAACTTTCCGCTGGATTTCCGCGATCAGGGCGGGGAATTTAAAGCCGAAATAGGGATTGACCGCGACCGTGACCGCGATCGACTGATCCTTGTGTTCGATCTGGATGGAACGGTCCTGCATGCGTTTGCTGCGGACGAGGTCGGCGAAGTCGTCGATCAGCGAACTGCCGGAAAGACGTGCCACGCCTTCGATTCCGAGAACGGTCCGCTTGACGATGGTGGTAATGGCTCCGTCGAGAATCCGGATCGTGCCGACTGCGGCGCCTTTGATCTCATAGGCGCCGGGGACAGTGGAAACGGACTCTGCCGCGGCGCGCGCCTGTTGCGAATTGCTCATTGTCCATGCCTCCTTTGGTTGATATGGTTATTTCGCGATCTCTTTGCGGATCGCGCTTTGCTGTTCAAAATAGCCGCCTTTCATCAGGCGTTCGATCAGGGTCGTATCGTAATTGCCCGCGATGAACTCGGGCGTCTCGATCAGGAAATGCTCGAACGGGATCGTGGTCGGAACACCTTCGATCAGATATTCGTCGAGCGCACGTTTGCAGCGGGCGATCGCCTCCTCGCGCGTGGCGGCATGCACGATCAGCTTCGAGATCATGCTGTCATAGTGCGGCGGGATGCGGTAGCCGGCATAGACGTGCGAATCCACGCGGACGCCGGGTCCGCCCGGGGCGGAATAGAACGTCAGCGTGCCCGGAGACGGCGCGAAGTTCGCGTACGGGTTTTCCGCGTTGATGCGGCATTCGATGGCGCATCCGCGGAGCGCGACCTGCTTCTGCTGGACGCTGAGGCGTTCGCCTGCGGCGATCCGGATCTGTTCCCGGATGATGTCGAGACCGCTGACCATCTCGGTCACGGTGTGCTCGACCTGGACACGGGTGTTCATCTCCATGAAGTAGAAATTGTTGCCGGAGACGAGGAATTCGATCGTGCCGGCGCTGGTATAGCCGACAGCCTTGGCGGCCTTGATCGCCGCCTCGAAAAGCTTCTTGCGGAGAGCGGCCGAGATCGACGGGGAGGGAGATTCCTCGATGAGTTTCTGATGACGGCGCTGGAGCGAGCAGTCGCGTTCGCCGAGGCAGACCACGTTGCCGAACTTATCGGCGAGGATCTGCACCTCGATATGCTTGGGATTCTCGATGAATTTCTCAATGTAAACGTCGCCGTTGCCGAACGCGCGCTCCGCCTCGGTCATGGCGGCATGGAACCCCTGGATCAGGCTGGCGTCGTTATGCGCCACGCGCATGCCGCGACCGCCGCCGCCGGCCGTCGCCTTGATGATGACCGGATAGCCGAGCTTGTGCGCTTCTTCGAGCGCCGCATCTTCGGTGGGGATGACGTTGTTGCTGCCGGGCGTGACGGGCACGCCTGCCTTGCGCATGGTCTCGCGCGCGGACGCCTTGTCGCCCATGGCGCTCATCTGTTCGGCAGTCGGACCGATGAATTCGATCTTGCAGTCCTTGCATATCTGGGCGAACTGCGGATTTTCGGAAAGGAAGCCGTAGCCCGGATGGATCGCGTCGACGTCGCCGATCTCGGCAACGCTGATAATGCGCTCTATCATGAGGTAGCTCTGCGTGGCGGGCGCAGGCCCGATGCAGACGGCCTCGTCGGCCAGACGGACGGGCAGGCTGTCCTCGTCGGCCTGGGAGTAGACGACTACGGTTTTGATGCCCATTTCGCGGCAGGTGCGGATAATGCGCACTGCGATCTCTCCGCGATTGGCGATCAGGATTTTGTTGAACATGGGAAACCTGTATCTGACAGTGATTACTCAAGCACGAAAAGCGGCTGGCCGTATTCCACAGGCTGACCGTTCTCCAGGAGGATCTCCTTGATCACGCCGCTCTTTTCGGCCTTGATCTCGTTCATGACCTTCATCGCCTCCACCACGGCCACGGTCGTGTCGGCTTCCACATGGCTGCCGACCTTCACGAACGGCTCGGCGCCCGGGGAGCTCGAACGGTAGAACGTGCCGACGGTGGGCGATTCGATGACCTTGGCGGGATCAGCCGCGGAGCGTCCGGCATCCGCGGGAGCAACCGCCTTGACGGGCTCCGGAACGGGAATGGCAGCCGGGACAGGAACGGCGGGAGCGGCTGCCGCGGGAACGGCGGCCGGGACGAACACAGGTGCGGGCGCAGTCTGCTGACGTGCGGCTCTGCGGAGACAGAGGGTCATTTCTTCCGATTCGATTTTGAACTCGGTCAGATCGTTGTCCGACATAAGCTTCACAATCGTTTTGATTTCATCAATTTTCATAAAGCACCCGGGGTTGGCATTGATTGGGTTGTTAGCGGGTTTGACCGGAAGCGGGGGACAGACGGCGGACAAGGGCCCTGAGGGCGAACTCGTACCCGTCTGCACCGAGTCCGGCGATCTGCGCGACGCAGGCGGGGGCAGTGAGCGACGTCCGGCGGAAATCGTCCCGCGCCTGAATGTTGCTCATATGCACCTCGACCGCGGGGATCGCGGCGGCTTCCAGCGCATCGTGGATGGCGATGCTCGTATGGGTATAGGCGGCGGGGTTGATGACGATGCCGTCAACCCCGTCCGAAATCGCGTCGGCGATCCTGTCGCAGATCGCGCCTTCGTGATTGCTTTGGAAAAAATCGACCGTCACACCGAGCGAACCGGCAACCGCACGGAGGTCCGACTCGATCTCCGGGAGCGTTTTCGTCCCGTAGAACTCGGCTTTGCGCCGTCCCAGCAGCTGCATGTTCGGCCCGTTTATGACGAGGATTTTCATTGGAACAGTCTTCCCTGTGTCTTATTTCGCTTTGCGGCGGGAGGATTTACGGCGGGCGGGCTGGTATGCGGCCCACTTCGGATCATTGGCAAACTGGAACGCGTATTCCTCCTTGTATTTGAGCTTGGAGGCGGCATCGGCGTCCAGGACCACGACGGCGTTGTCATGGAGCTGCAGGGCAGTGGCGGAGATCATGCTTGTGACGGGGCCTTCGAGGGCAGCCGCCACGATGTTGGCTTTTTCCTTGTGCGTGGCGAGGAGCAGGAGGCGCTTGGCGTCGAGGCAGGTGCCCACGCCCATGGTCATGGCGCGCATCGGCATGTCTTCCGGCTTCTTGAAAAGCGGGGAGTTCTGTTCGAAGGTGGTCTTGGTGAGCGTCACGACGCGCGTGCGGCTGGCGAAGGAGGACATCGGCTCGTTGAACCCGATGTGTCCGCTGCGGCCGATGCCGAGGAGCTGCATGTCCACGCCGCCGGCGTCTTCCATTTCCTCTTCGTACGCGGCAGCCGCGGCCTCAAGTTCGTCCTCGGGGGCGAAGCCGTTCGGCACATGCGTGTTGCGCTTGTCGATGTTCACATGGTTGAAGAGGTGATAGTTCATGAAATAGCGGTAGGAATCCTTGTTCTTCTCGGCGGTGCCCTTCAGTCCGACATACTCATCGAGATTGAACGAGATCACGCGGGAGAAGTCGACTTTTCCGGCCTTGTTCATTTTCACCAGATTTGCGTACACGTTTTCCATGGTGCGGCCGGTAGCAAGTCCCAGCTTGTAGAACGGCTTGGCGTTGATGGCGTCGGCGATGATGCGTGCGGTGAGAAGCTCAGCTTCCGCGGCGGTCGGCATGACGATGATGTCCATGTTTTTCTGATTCCTGACTGTGTTTTTTGTGTTTTTTTTCCGCGGGAAACGCACTGAAACACTGACACCCGCGGATATTGGGATCAAATTACTATAGCATCCTTTTAAAAAAATGCAAACCGGCGCAGGGAAAAACATAAAAGACGGAAACAACAGCAAAACGATATCGAAAGAAAAACACCATCCCCGTGCGTCCCGGCGCCCCGGGGACCGCGACCGGAAATGCATCGGAAAAAACGTTTCCGCGCGGATGCGTGTTTTTTGTCCGCCTTGCATTCTTTCCCGGCAGGGAGTATATTAAACAGATAACACATTTTCCGAACATCAGGAAACAGGAGAAGGCAACCATGATCCGCTTTTTCAATACGCTCGGACGCCGCATGACCGAATTCACCCCGATCCGCGAAGGACATGCCGGGATGTACACCTGCGGCCCCACGGTTTACAATTATGCCCATATCGGCAATTTCCGCGCCTATCTCTTCGAGGACCTGCTCCGCCGCACGCTCGAATATCACGGCATCAAGGTCACGCAGGTCATGAACCTGACCGACGTCGACGACAAGACCATCCGCGATTCGCGCGCCGCCGGGCTCCCGCTTCAGACTTTCACGCGCAAGTACAAGGACGCCTTTTTCGAGGACCTCCGCACGCTCCGCGTCGAGCCGGCGGAACACTACCCGGAAGCCACGGCGCACATCCCGGAAATGCTCGAAATGATCCGGCAGCTGATGGACAAGGGGTTCGCTTACCAGTCCGACGACGGCTCCATTTATTTCTCCATCGCGAAATGCAAAAACTACGGGCAGCTGGTCAAGCTTGACTTCGAAAACCAGCGCATCGGCGACCGCGTCCGCAGCGACGAATACGCCAAGGATTCCGTCGCGGACTTCGCCCTCTGGAAAGCCTGGGACGAAAACGACGGCGACGTCAAGTGGGACAGCCCCTGGGGTCCCGGCCGCCCCGGCTGGCACCTCGAATGCTCCGCCATGAGCCGCAAATACCTCGGCCTCACGTTCGACATCCACACGGGCGGCGTCGACAACATGTTCCCTCACCATGAGGACGAGATCGCGCAGAGCGAATCCGCCAACGGATGCAAGTTCGTGAACTGCTGGCTCCACTGCGAACACCTCACGATCAAGGGACAGAAGATGTCGAAATCGCTCGGCAATTTCTACACGCTGCGCGACCTCACGGCGAAAGGCTGGTCCGGCGCGGAGATCCGGTATCTCCTCCTCGGCACGCACTACCGTTCCAAACTCAACTTCGACCCGGACGCCCTCGGACAGGCACGGACCGCGCTGAAGAAATTCCACACGCTTTTCGCACGCCTGAACGCCGCCCCCGCCGGGGACGTGCTTCTGGCAGAGGCGAAGGCCGCAGCGGAAGCCGCGCATGAAAGATTCGCCGCCGGACTTGCCGACGACCTGAACATCGCGGAAGCGCTCGCCACCGTTCATAAATTCACGAAGGAAGTCAACGGCCTTCTTGCGAAGGGCGCCGGCCGTGACGCCGCCGCCGTCCTGCTCGACCAATACCGTGACTTCGACCGCGTGCTGGCGTTCCTGGACGTCGATTCCGCGCTGGAATCCGCCGATGCCCCGAAACAGGACATCCCGGCGGAAATCCTCGAGCTTGCGCAAAAACGCGCCATGGCGAAGAAAGCGAAGGATTTCGCCGACGCCGACCCGATCCGCGCACAGATCAACGCCGCAGGCTGGGCAGTGAAGGACACCCCCGCGGGACCGGAGCTTTCCAAGTTATGACATCGGACCGCGCGGCACAGCTTCAGGCAATCAACGCGGCGCTTGCGCCGGAGCTTGATCCGGCATGCGATTATCCCGCGCTTGCCGCGCAGGCCGAACGCTGGCACGAGGTCCGTCCGCTGGAAGGCCTCCGCATCCTCTGCGGCACGCCGCTCTTCCTGAACACGCTGGCGCAGTATGCCGCTCTGCTCGAGGGCGGCGCCGATCTTGCGATCGTCTATTCCGACGAACTCGGCTATGACCCGGCGATCCCCGGTCTTCTCACCGGGATCGGCCTCACGGCATACCACGGAGTGGCGGAGGCCGCCGCATCCGGACCGTTCGATGCCGTGCTCGACTGCAGCGCATTGAACAAACAAGTTCCGTCCCGTTACGGCTACTGCGAGCTCACCCGATCCGGCGTCCACATCTACAAATCCGACCCGCCGGACAAGCCCGTTTTCGCGGCGGACTCCGGACGCATCAAATCCATTGAGACGATACTCGGCACCGGCGACGGCTGTCTGCGCGGGCTTCGGCATATCGGCGTCGATCCCGCGGGAAAGACCGTTCTGCTCTTCGGTCACGGGCGCGTCGGATACGGCATCGAATACGCTCTGGCGCATGCGGGCGCATCCATCCGCATCGTCGATCCGGCACAGGGAAAATCCTTCACCCCGGCGCTTCTGGACGGCGCGGACATCGTGATCTCGGCCACGGGCGTCCGCGACGCGCTCGCGCCGTTCGCGCAGCTCCTGCTCGACAGCGGCGCACTGCTGGTCAATATGGGCGCGGACGACGAGTTCGGGCCGGGCATCCCGCCGGAACGCGCCGTCAACCGCAAACGCCCGGTCAATTTCATGCTTCCCGAGCCGACCGCCACGCGCTACATCGACCCGACCCTGGCGCTTCACAATTCCGGGATCATCGAACTCATCCACAGCGACGGCGCTTCCGGCATCATCAATCCGTCGGCTCCGCTCGAGGATTTCATCCTCTCCGACGTCCGCGCCGCGGGCGTCATCAATGACGAAATCGCCGCCATGGGGCTTTGAACCCGCCAAAACCTCTCACCTCAATAACACCTCAACCAGCAGACCACAGATCATGTCAACCATCCTCCTCCGCAACGTCGTCCTCAACGATTCCACGGTCAATATCCGCATCGAAGGAAACCGTTTCCAGTCCATTTCCCAGGCCGTCCCCGCCGTTCCCGCCGATGAAACGCTCGACGCCCACGGCGCGGTGGCCGTCCTCCCGGCGTTCTACAACGCCCATACCCATGCCGCCATGTCGCTTCTGCGCGGATTCGCCGACGACCTCGACCTCTTCGACTGGCTCAGCAACCACATCTGGCCCGTCGAGGCGCGCCTCACGAACGAAGACGTCTACGCGGGGACCCGCCTCGCCATCCTCGAAATGATCAAGTCCGGCACGGTCTTTTTCAACGACATGTACTGGCGGGGCCGCCAGGTCGTGAAGGCCGCCGAGGAAATGGGCATGCGCGCCTGTATCGGCATGCTGCGGCAGACCATGGGCAATCCGGCGTTCCTCCCCATGCTGGACAACGACTGGCTGCTGGAAAACCGCAACAACCTCTCCGACCGCATCCAGATCTCCGTCGCGCCGCACGCGATCTACACGACCACCGAGGAAATATTACAGGATGTCGCCGAAACGGCGAAACGGTACGGCCTCGTGATCCATACGCACCTCGCGGAAACGAAGAAGGAATTCGACGACTGCATGGCGCAGCACGGCATGAGCCCGACCGCCTACGTCGACAGTTGCGGCATCCTCACGGACAAGACCATCCTCGCGCACTCCGTGGCGCTCACTGACGAGGATATCGAACTCCTCGCCGAACGCCGCTCCGTGCTCGTCCATATGCCCGTCTCGAACATGAAGCTCGTCTCCGGCCATTTCCGCTACGACAGCGCCGCGCTCTTCGATAAATGCCGCTGGGCCATCGGCACCGACGGCGCATCCTCCAACAACTCCCTCTCCATGCTCGGCGAGATGAAGACCGCTGCTCTCCGCGGGAAGGACCTCACCGGCGACCCGAAGGCAATGAAAGCCGCGGACGTCTTCCGCGCTGCCACGCGGTCCGGGGCCGAGGCTTTCGGCATCGACGCGGGCGCGATCGAGGAAGGGCGACTCGCAGACTGCATCCTCGTGGACCTGAACAACCACAACCTCGTCCCCGGGTTCAACCTGGTCTCCGACATGGTGTACGCGGCGGACAGCTCCTGCATCGACACGGTCATCTGCGACGGCCGCATCCTGATGCGCGGCGGACACGTCGACGGCGAGGAGGAGATCATCGCCGAAGCGCGCGAGGCCGCGAAACGCCTGACATCGAAGTAAGCCGCCCGACAGAATACAGTTTCAACGTTGACAGCGATCCAGCATGCCCCCGACCAGGAAACACCCGGAGGACTTACCATGAAAAACAAACCGGTCAGCACAATCGCCGCGCTCATTTGCGGCCTCCTTGCATTCTTTGCCGCATCCATGACGGCTTGCGCGAAAGAGAAAACCACGACGAAGAACAACGTCAGAACGGCAGAGTTCGAACTGAATCCGCCCGCGGAGGAGTTCGATACCGCCCCCATGCCCGTAGGAATTTTTCATTTCTCCTTCGCAACGGGCATAATGGAGTGGGTCCCGTTCGGAAAGCCCGCGAACATTCAGGATCTGGCCGAGCTTGCCATGCGCGAACGAAATCAGAAAAAAGCCCCCGCGGGACTCGATTTCATCATCGATGGCGAGATCGACATGCGGAAAGCGCAGATCGTGATCCTGTCGGAAGACGAGATCAAGTCGATCCTGTCGACGGGCGTTCTCCCGGAAAAGAAACCGACGACAAAAGCGCAGGGCATGAAAACGGATTCCTGGTATCTCATGAAAGATGAAACGGACCGTTCGACATATGTTTTCAGGCTCAGGGACCATTCTCCCGGATACGTTTGGCAGCAGCTCGCATACGTCCGCATCCCGGACGGAACATCGTGGAAAAAGAATCCCGATCTGACCGCGCTGCTGAACATGCCGCCGGCGATCGACGGTTTGAAGACCATCACCGTATCGGGTTCGGGCGTCCCGAACCTCGCGGAAGGAAAGATGAAGGAAGTCTCGGCGCCCCAAAATGACGTGAAAGCGTACTACCCCGCCGCTGCGAAGGCCGGAGACTTCACTTTCTTCTCCCAGGGAAAGTCTCCAGTACAGCCTAATGGAAGATCTTTCAAAAAGGAAATGCTTCAGGCCGGGTGCGACTATTTCGACGGCGTTGACGCGTATCCCGGCGAAGGCGACACCCTGCTGCTGAGCCTCAACAAGCGCTGCGCGGCGATCCCGGACGACAAGGTCGAATCCCTGTGCAAGGACCCCGCGAAACTCGTGGGCGACTACTGCGGCGTCCCGATGGACATCACCGCCTCCGAACAGCCGATGGTCCTGCTGGAAACATCCGCGAAAAAGCTCTTCCTGATCGTCGGGCTCGATATTTCGTCCCGAGGGAAGACTACATATCTGGAAATCCCGCGCGGCGGCATTTCGAAGGAACAGGCGAACGCGATCCGCGAATACCGGACGCTTCAGAAAAAGAAAATGAACGCCGATATGACGATGCGGCGGAAGATCCAGGAATCGAACAGGAAGGAAGCCGAGCGCAAACAAGCGGAAGAACAGGCCAGACAGGATGCGCTGGACAAGCGGATCGAGGACGTGAAACAGCAATCCGCCGGCGACACGTTCCCGAAGACGGAGGCGGAGATCAAGCTGGCGGAAGACCTGATCGTCGGCGCGAAGTATGACGAACTGCTCAAGCTGTGCGAGGGAAAGAACCTCGATTTCAATGTGTATGCAACAAACGTAAACAAGGTGAAACTGCCCTTGTTGTATCAGGCGATCGAACATGATCCGGAACGCCGGAACCAAGATTTCCTTGACCGGAAAAACAAGATCTTCGAGTTCGTGCTGAACCATGGCGGAGCCGCGCTGATCCCCACAGATGCGGGTGCGAGCTGCGTCGCGGAAGCCGCGAGGACCAATAACAGGACGGTATTCGATCTGCTCGTGAAGAACGGCTTCGACTTCAATCAGAAAACCCGGATCGGGAAGACCGTTCTGGAGTATCTTCGGGAGCAGAATATCAAGGTCGATCCCGAGATCATGAGCAGGATTCAGGCTGGAACCAAACCGTCGCTGTTCACGCTGGTCCTGGATGGCAATGCCGACGGGCTGAAGAAGGCGCTGGAGGACGAGAAAAACCGTGCCGCCGTCAACACGCCGATCGAGCCGATCGGCGGGGGCGTTGCCGGGAAAACCCTGCTGGAATATGCGCTTTCCCCGAAAGACGGCTTCCCCCACACGGAGACGGTGAAGACACTGCTCGCCGCCGGTGCGAAATTCAAGCAAAGGGACATCGGCGGTCTGATCCTGAACAAACAGGATTATCTCGTTCCGCTTTTCTGGGAGTACCGCGACCGGATGTCCGGGGAAGACTGGGAAAAATGCTTCAGGGAGGCTGCGACGTACCGCAATGCCGACGCGTTCAAGTTCTTCCTGGAGAAAGGATTCGATCCCGAGTCAATGAGCGATGCCATCTACTCGCAGGGGACGCAGGAAATGGTGGACGTGCTGGACGCGCGCGGATTCAAAAAGCCGTTCTGGGCGGCGATCAAGTGGAACGACCTCGGTCTGGTGAAGGAATACCTCGCCGCCGGGGTGGACGTCAACGCGCCGGACAATGTCACCCGCAAGAAGCCGATTTCGCTTGCCGTGTCGGCCGGCAATTTGAAAATGGCGGAGCTGCTGATCGAACACGGCGTGAAGGTTTCGCCCGACGATTATCGCCGCCCTGGGGATTATTATCCCGTTGCATCCGCCGCCACCTCCGGCCAGACGAAAATGGTGGAAATGCTCCTGAAGCACGGGTTCGTGCCGGATTTCCCCGAAACGCCCGGAGACACCAAACACCCGCGCCAATCGTCCGCTCTGTATATCGCCTTACTCCACAGGCATTATGAGACAGCGAAGCTCCTGCTGAAATACGGCGCGCGCACCGACGTCACGGCGGAAAAAACTGTCTTCGACCTGAAACAGGGCAAATCCGTCAAGATCGACGCCGGATTGGAAGAACTGTTCAAGAACGATCCCGAGGCGCTGAAGGTCCTCCGGTCAGGAAAAAGCTTCTTTGACTTCTTCTGACGGTCCCGCCTCAAGAGAATAACGGGCTTTCCGAAAAGGATCGGACATCCGAGGGCATGAAGTGTTGGACGCATCCGCGTCCGGGGGGCGCGCATTTGCGCGCCTCGGTGGCCTCGCTTGCGCTCAGCATCATTCTCAATTACCGCGAGGACGCGAACAGCAGAGAGTTAGCAGATACGGCGAATGGGGCGGATATGGCGAATGGGAACACCTTATTCTATCTCATTTGCCTCATACGCCGTATTTATCTGCCGGGGGGCGCGCATTTGCGCGCCTCGGTGGCCTCGCTCATGCTCGGCATCTTTCTACTTGACCGCGAAACGCGTACGGCGAAGTTTCAGTCGGCAGACAATTTCGGACGGTCCGGCGGCGTTTTTCCCTCATCTTTTCTCACGCGCGAGGAGCAATCCGATATTTTTTTATCGAATTTCCGTCTCCATACTTGTAAATTTCTAAAAGCGTGCTATATTTATATTATTTGAGTTTTCAGAAAACCATTCCCAGCCTTAACAACCTTCAAAACTCCAAGGAGAAAAAACAATGGCTATCAAAGTCGGTATCAACGGATTCGGAAGAATTGGCCGCATGGTGTTCCGTGCCGCCGTCGAAAACTTCGCGAATGACATCGAAATCGTCGGCATCAACGACCTGCTCGACCCGGACTACCTCGCGTACATGCTGAAGTATGACTCCGTCCACGGCATCTTCAAGCACGACATCGCGGTCGACGGCAGCTTCCTCGTCGTCGACGGCAAGAAGATCCGCCTCACCGCCGAGAAGGATCCGGCCGCTCTGAAGTGGAACGAAGTCGGCGCCGAAATCGTCGTCGAATCCACCGGTCTCTTCCTCACCGATGAAAAGGCCCGCGCTCACATCACCGCCGGCGCCAAGAAAGTCATCATGTCCGCTCCGTCCAAGGACGCCACCCCGATGTTCGTCTTCGGCGTCAACGACAAGACCTATGCCGGCCAGGACATCATCTCCAACGCCTCCTGCACCACGAACTGCCTCGCTCCGCTGAGCAAGGTCATCCACGAGAAGTTCGGCATCAAGCGCGGCCTCATGACCACCGTCCACGCCGCCACCGCCACCCAGAAGACCGTCGACGGCCCGTCCAAGAAGGATTGGCGCGGCGGCCGCGGCATCCTCGAGAACATCATCCCGTCCTCCACCGGCGCCGCCAAGGCCGTCGGCAAGGTTCTCCCGGACCTCAACGGCAAGCTCACCGGCATCTCCATGCGCGTCCCGACCTCCGACGTCTCCATCGTCGACCTCACGGCTGAGCTCGAAAAGCCCGCCACGATCGAAGAGATCAAGGCCGCCGTCAAGGAAGCCGCCGCCGGCGAACTCAAGGGCATCCTCGGCTACACCGAAGACGCCGTCGTCTCCACCGACTTCCGCGGCGATGCCCGCACTTCCATCTTCGATGCGGACAAGTCCATGGTCCTCGATCCGACCTTCGTGAAGCTGCTCTCCTGGTACGACAACGAGTGGGGCTACTCCAACAAGGTCCTCGAAATGGCCCGCGTCATCGCGAAGTAAGCTGTTTCCAGGCAACTTTGTCTGAAGGGATACTCGATTCAGAGACACCCTGAAATCCCGCGGGGCGGGCGGCATTCCGCCCGTCCCGCTTTGCTTTCTTTCCAAAACCGACTTATTTTCTTTTCACATTCAACAAACGGAGTTTTTCCATGAATAAGAAAACCCTGCGCGACGTCGACCTGAAAGGCAAACGCGTCGTCATGCGCGTCGACTTCAACGTGCCCATCAAGGAAGGCGTCATCAAAGACGACACCCGCATCAAGGGCGCCCTGCCCTCCATCCAGTACGTCCTCGAACAGGGCGGCAGCCTGGTCCTCATGAGCCACCTCGGCCGTCCCGCCGAAAAAGGCTACGAGGCCGATTTCAGCCTGAAGCCCGTCGCCGAATACCTCTCCAAGATGCTCGGCAAACCCGTCACCTTCGCGCCCGACTGCGCCAACGCCGATGACATCGTCAAGGCCATGAAGCCCGGCGACGTCGTGATGCTTGAGAACACCCGCTTCTACAAGGAAGAACAGGGCAAGCTCAAACAGAAGGAAGGCCAGAGCGACGAGGAGTTCAAGGCGAAGAAGGCCGAACTCAAGGAGAAGCAGAAAGTCCTCGCCCAGAAGCTCGCTTCCTACGGCGACATCTACTGCAACGACGCGTTCGGCACCGCCCACCGCGCCCACGCCTCCACCGCCGTCATCACCAAATACATCGGCACCTCCGTCGCCGGTTTCCTCATGGAAAAGGAAATCGCGTTCCTCGGCAACGCCGTGAACAACCCGGTCCGTCCGTTCGTCGCCATCCTCGGCGGCGCGAAGGTCTCCGACAAGCTCGCGGTCGTGAACAACCTCCTCACGAAGGTCAACACGCTCATCATCGGCGGCGGCATGGCCTAC
This sequence comes from Victivallales bacterium, assembly GCA_045114455.1. Lineage (GTDB taxonomy): Bacteria > Verrucomicrobiota > Lentisphaeria > Victivallales > UBA1829 > UBA1732. The sequence goes on along the minus strand of JBGUKN010000024.1, from coordinate 28,393 downwards.
ACGTTCCTGAAGGCCCAGGGCCACAACATCGGCAAGTCCCTCTGCGAGGACGACCAGCTCCAGTACGCCCGCGACATGATCGCCAAGGCGAAAGAGCTCAACGTCCAGTTCCTCCTCCCCGTTGATAACCTCGCCGCGGACGCCTTCTCCAACGACGCGAACATCCAGACCGTCTCCGACGACATCCCGGAAGGCTGGATGGCCCTCGATATCGGCCCCAAGACGATCGAGCTCTACTCCAACGCCATCAAGGGCGCGAAGACCGTCGTCTGGAACGGCCCCATGGGCTGCTTTGAAATGTCCAACTTCGCCAACGGCACCATGGGCGTCTGCCAGGCCGTCGCCGACTCCGGCGCCACCACCATCATCGGCGGCGGCGACTCTGTCGCGGCTGTCAACAAGAGCGGTCTCGCCTCCAAGATGACCCACATCTCCACCGGCGGCGGCGCCTCCCTCGAGTTCCTCGAAGGCAAGGACCTCCCCGGCGTGGTCGCCCTCTCCGACAAGTAATCACCCCCATTCAGCGGACGCGTCCGGCATATCGGCTTCTCCCTGGCCGCCGGACGCCCGCGCCACAACAGGAATCCATTTACCATGGCACGCAAAATCTTCATCGCGGGCAACTGGAAGATGAACAAGACCGCGGCGGAAACCGCCGAGCTCGCTTCCGCCCTGAAAGCCTCCCTCGCCCCGTTCGCCGGCAAGTGCGAAATCGCCGTCTGCCCCACCTTCACCAGCCTCGCCACCGCCGTTGAAATCCTGAAGGGTTCCAACGTCAAGGTCGGCGCCCAGAACATCCACTGGGCCGACAACGGCGCGTACACCGGCGAAATCTCCGGCGCGATGCTGAAGGAAATCGGCGTCGAATACGTCATCATCGGCCACAGCGAACGCCGCCAGTATTTCGGCGAGACCGACGAGACCGTCAACCAGCGGATCAAGGCCGCCCTCAAGTACGGCCTGAAGCCCATCGTCTGCATCGGCGAAACCCTCGCCGAACGCGAAGGCGGCGTCACCAACACCGTCCTCGAAAAGCAGATCCGCGGCGCCTTCGCCGACATCTCCGCAGCCGACATGGACGCGGTCACGATCGCCTACGAGCCCGTCTGGGCCATCGGCACCGGCAAGACCGCCACGCCCGAAGTCGCGCAGGAAACCCACGCCTTCATCCGCTCCGTCCTGACCGCCCTCTACGGCGACAAGGCGCAGGACATTGTCGTCCAGTACGGCGGCAGCATGAAGCCCGAAAACTCCGGCGCCCTCGTCTCCAAGCAGGACATCGACGGCGGCCTCATCGGCGGCGCGGCCCTCAAGGCCGACTCCTTCACCGCGCTCATCCAGAACGCCCTGAACGCCTGACGATTCCACCTGTTATCAGGTGTCTTTTCCCTCCCCGCGGCATCCCCGCAGGGAGGGTTCTTTTTTTCCCGGCGGATTCATCTCCCCTCCGCCGGAAACAGTCGAAGCGTTTTCTCACTCAGATCAGATACTTGTTGACGACGGGAATCTTATCAAGCACATAAACCGTGATAAGGCTGGCGAAGAAAACGATGATCGCGGTGAACGGGATAAAGAAGGGAAACCGGTGGGAAAAATAAGTAAGTGCAATGCAATAGAAAACATGGACGAGATAGATTCCGAAGCTCCACTTCCCGACCAGGGAAATGAGCTTTCTGCGACGTTGAGGCATCGAGGTATCCTGAAACCCATACTGGAAGAAAACAAAGACAGCCGTAGCCATCGCAAGAATACCCGGGAGAAAGTATCCGTCAGGCGTCCTGAAACAGGATTCGGTGACCCCATTGAAGGCGGTCGTTCCGACAGCGCCGGCGATTCCGGCCAGGTAGATCATTCTCCGGACGTTTCTGCCGAGTTTGTGAGTCGAAAGCCAGTATCCCCATACGAAGTAGCCGGAGAACCCGGCAACGAGACTGACGTCAAAGCGCCGGATGGACAGATCGGCGATCCTCCGGGAAAAGGGAAACAGATCGAGCGTATGAGCCCCGAAAACAAAAACAAGGGAGAGAAGGAGATAGTAGACCGTGACGGTTTCGTTTCCGACGATCAGGCGGAGAACGGGCGAAATCATATACAAACCGCATATCACAAATAAAAACCAGAGATGATATTCGCCGTTCAAAACCTTTTCCGCAAACATGCTTATGGAAACGTCTTGTCCCAAGCGTATTTTCTTCTCGATCACGAAGACCGCCGCATAAAAGAGGGACCAGAACAGATAAACGATCGCGATCTTCAGGATCTTCGAGCCATAAAGCTTTTTCAGGCTGTAGGCGTTGCCGGGATTCAGGAGGAAAATACCGGACACCATAACAAAGACCGGAACGCTGAATCTGGAAAGAGAATCATACAGATTCCGCATCTGCCAGCCTATCGTCCCGGCCTCGTACTTATAGTAATAGCCGGTCGCGGCAACGTGAAGAATGATCACACCGAAAGCGGCAATGATCCTCAGCAGGTCAGGATAAAGAATCCGCTCTTTTCCGGGATTTGCCGAATTGCCGTCAACGGCATCCGCAGGACGTCCGGCAAAATCGACGGAGTGTCCCGCTTCATCCAACGCAGGACACTCCGCCTCCCGTGACGCGGAGGAAAGAGCGCGACAGTTTTTTTTCCCGGGAATATCTTCTGCTGTATCGTTTCCGGAAATCATCATCGTTTCAGCCTGGCAAAAAGGTTGCGGACCGCCCTGTCCTTTCGTGGGCCGGACGGTTTTGTCGATATGACAGGAGGAAAAGATGAACAGGCGAATCCATGAGCCGGTCCTGCGGCCCCTTTTTCCTTTGTGCCGTCCGACTACAATATAGCACTCGAAAGAGAAAAATGCAAGATACACGAAAAAAAAGAAGAGAAAAACGTCTTCTCCGCGTCACAACTGCGATCGGCCGTTGAAAAGGCAAACCCCGCGGGCATTCCCCGGCCGCAGGCAGCCCCGGCAGCCCGTCATTAAGGACTCTCGTTTTTTTCTTGCCCGTCATAGAGAAAGATTTTGTCCCGGCAGAGCTTCATTATCCTGATCCGCTGTTTTTTTATTTAGGTTGTTTTTTCGAATAGTTGTGATATAGTATGACAGCAACACAGTCATACGGAGCAATATCTTGACCTGGGTAAAAAAATCCATCCGAAATCTCCTGTTCGCCGTACTAGCCGCAGCGTTCATTTTCTCCTGCACCGGGTGCTTCTCGGCGGCCGTGCTGAACGGCCAGTTCGGGGCGAAGACATCGCGATTCGACGTACCGAAATACGCGATGTCCCCCGACCGCCGCGAGATCATTATCACGAGCGCGAGGGAAATCCGCCACCACTATCTCCTGCCCAGACGCACCGCTTACATGGATTCGGTTTGGGACAGGAAAACGAACTGGGAGGAACACATCCCGCTGGTCCCCATGCCGGACAGCCTGATGCGGTGTTTCCTGATCGTGGAACCGGATCCCGACGCACAACGATACTGGCACAACTCTCCCTTCGTGATAGAAACCGGCGAACTTCCGCTCAACGAGGACAGAATGTTTCATCTCCGCGTCCACCCCGACGAACTGGATGACCTCTCCCGGCCGTTCCAGGTCAAACTGATTTCACCGAATGCGGAGGAATCCGGTCCCGCGGGGGACCAGCCGGAGCTCCGCATGATGTTCCCGGTCGGCGTCTACGGAAACATGTATGTGCTTCTGACCGCCGTACCGGGGGAACCGCGGACAAATCCTTTCCGGCAAAAAGGCGGCGAATTATCCCGGCAGGAAAGAAGAGAAAAGAAAGACGTTTTATATCTTTTTTCTTGGATCTGGAACACTCACGACGCGCTGCTGACCCAGGCGGCAGGCGAATGGGATACACTCGAGGCCAACCGGTATCTTTATCCTTTCCGGAACGGGATGGATGAAGTGCGCATGGCCGAATACGAGCGCATCTTCGGGGAACGTTTCCCCACATGGGACGCGATCCTCCTGAAAGCCGTTTGTCTGCCGTCGGCGATCGTCGCGGATACATTGCTTCTGCCCGCAAACTGTGTGATAGGCGCGGCAATGTACCTCCTCCTCAATATGGAAAGTCCGATCCAATAACACCGCCGCCATACCGTTCCGCATGGCTTTTTTCCCGCTTTTTTTCCTTTCTATCGTTCCGGGGCTTGATTTTTTCCGTTTCGTGTGCTAAAATTTCTGTCGGACAATTCGTCTAATTGTTGCATGCAGCTCAAAGAAACGATTTAACATACGAAAAGAAAGGCTCCCGATATGAAATACTCCGCTCTTCTGGCCGCCGCCGCATTGTTCGCGGGGCTCCGGCTCGCCGCCGCCGACACAGTCCTCGAACCGAACCTGCCCGCCCCGGACAAACCCGTGGAGGTCCGCGTGACCACCGGCGACGCGAACAAGGAAGTCAAGGTGAAGGTCGGCGAGGTCATCGTGGTCGAACTGGACAGCTACGCCGCGGACAACTATTATTCGTGGACCGAAACGCCCGGCCGTTCGGATACCGTGCTGGAAGCCGAAGGACGCGATTCCAAGTTGAGGGATTATCCGATCGGCATGGTCAGAGTCGGCGACAAGACGACGTTCCGCTACCTCGTGAAAGCACCCGGCAAGACTGAGCTTACATTTGGCTGCGGCCGTCCGTGGGAGCAGGGCACCCCCCCTGTCAGCAGTTTCAGCGTGAAGATCGTCGCGGAAGCCGCCGATGCGAAAGCCGCGCCCGCGACCGATGCGAAGGCCGATGCGAAGGCCGCGCCGAAGACCTACGAGATGACCAGGGACGACAACGGCAAGACGCTCAAGGTCAAGGTCGGTGACACGATCCGCGTCAAGCTCAAATCCAACCGCACCACGGGCTATTCCTGGGCGCTGACCGGCAAGACCGACGCGAAGGTCCTCAAATCCGGCGAAGTCGAATACAAGGTCGACGAGCATCCGGCGGGCATGGTCGGCGTCGGCGGCAACGATTTCTGCACGTTCACCGCGCTCGCCCCGGGCAAGACCGAGATCGCGCTCGGCTATGCGCGTCCGTGGGAAAAGGACAAGGAGCCCGCCCAGGCGTTCAAGCTGACCGTCGAAGTCGAAGCCGCGGCCGCGACCGCCGCCGACACCAAGGCCGCGTCCGCCGCGGCGAAGGCGGAGATTCATCTCTTCGACAAGGACAACGGAAAGACCGTCAAAGTCGCCGTCGACGGGACCGTCATCATCACGCTTGATGCCAACGCCACCACGGGATTCAGCTGGACCAAGGCCGACAAGGTCGACAAGGACATCCTCAAGCTCGAAAGGAACGACTATGTGCAGGGCAGGAATCCGAACGGCCTGGTCGGCGTCGGCGGCACGACCGTCATCGTCTACCGCGCACTGAAGAAGGGCAAGGCGAAGATCGACCTCACCTACATGCAGCCGTGGGAACCCGATTCCAAGTTCAACACCGACTACAGCGTCACGGTCGAGGTCGAGTGACATCCGCACACGGGTCTGCATTCCTTTTTTCGGGACGGCGGAAGCCGTCCCTTTTTTTACCCGGCTCCCCGCTGCCCGTGCCGCATCTCCGCGAAAACGGCATATTTCTTTGATTTTCCGGGAAAGCGGTGTATATTAATATACTTCATTTTTTTCACGGAGACGACCGAAACCCATGACGCTGGAACTTCTCAAAGGCAAAATACATCGCGCGCGGCTGACCGCGTGCGACCTCAACTACGAGGGGAGTCTCGCCATCGACCCGGATTATCTGGATCTGGCGAACATCCTGCCCTACGAGCGCATCCTCGTCGTAAACGCCACGAACGGGAACCGCCTGGAGACCTACGCGATCCCCGGCGAACGCGGTAGCGGCGTCTTCTGCCTCAACGGAGCAGCGGCGCACCTCGGACGCGTCGGCGACGTCGTGACCATCATGTGCTTCGGCTACTACACGCCGGAAGAGGCCGCCACGCACGCGCCGAAGATCATCGTCCTCGGCGAACACAATGAAGTCCTCGTGCAGCGTCTCGGCAAAAAGGTCATCGAATCGTAATCCGCTTCCCCCGCCGTTTTTTCCGCCTCAATCCCGGACAGCGTGCGGATTCCGATCATGCGCGCATTTGAAACGGCCGGCCGGCGGCGACAGCTCGAAAGAAACGCGGAGCCGAAACCCGCCTGACCGTACGGCGGCGAAAAACCGGATAAAAAACAGGCATCGCAAGGTTCGGGACTTGTATTTTATCCATTATGGTATAAATTATGAATAATTAAACATCGAATCCTTTCTTTTCCCCTCGAAACAGGAGATTGATGCCTATTACGATGAAAAAACGCCTGATGCAAATCACAGCCGCCTTGCGCGGCCGGCCTCTGAAGGCGCTCTTCCGGGTATCGTTTGTGGTGCTGACGCTTGGCGTTCCCTGGTGTGCCGGAGCATTTTTCCACGCTTTCGACATGCCCGTTTTCGTTTCATGGTGTGCCGTTATCGTGCTGGTGGCGTCGCTGATCGCCAGTTTCTTCTTCCACTGGGCGCTGCTGGGAACGGCGCTGATCGAAGTCCTGCTCACCGTGGTATTCTGTTTCATCTCCCCGGAACGCCGTTTCCGCGAAACCGTCTGGCAGACGCCGTGGCGGCAGACGCTGGAGGTGAACAAGCTCGACGACGGCAGATACGAGCTCCGCAACGTGCGTGATTTCCTCTACCGTTCCGAAACCGACTTCGATGTACGTTACCGCACTGTGACCGTCGACCCGGAAGAGATATCCTCGATCGACGCCGTGTTTTCGCATTGGGACAACATGGAGGAAATCGCCCATTCCATGCTTGGGTTGAACTTCGCGGACGGGACGACGGTCGCGATCTCGCTGGAGACGCGCCTGCCCGAGGGCGCGGACCAGAACGGCATCGACGGGATCTACCGCCGCTACGGACTTGCCATGCTCGCCGGAACGCCGGAGGACTTCTACGGATTGCGCGTCGACCACCGCGGGGAAACGCTCTACGTCTACCGTCTGGACATGAACCGCCAGTACCTGCACGACACGGCGCTTTCGATCCTGGAACGGGCGGCGGAGCTTCAGCGGCATCCGCAGTTCTACAACACGCTCCATCGCAACTGCACTACCGGGCTTCTGCCGATGCTGCCGGGCGCGGATCAGTATCTGAGCGGCGACATCCGCGTGATGCTGAACGGAATGGCGGCGAAGCTGCTTTTCGAAAAGGATCTGATCGTCCATCGCGAGAATGAGAGCTTCGGCTCGCTCCGGGCGCGTTCTCTCGTGCCGGGGCTCTGCCGGGGCAAGGACGCGCCGCCCGCCCGCTACGGCGGCGAATCGGAGGCCCGCTGGCTCCGCGAACACTGAACCTGTCTGTCATGCTGTGAATCAATGCGAATCAAATAAACAAAACCTGAGGAGCTGAATCCATGAAACAAAACATCGGATGCGGTACTTGTTCCGTTCGTTTCCGCATGAACCTGACCATGCAACTGGCTATCATGGCTGCGGCATGTTTTCTGCTGACCGCATGTTCTTTTGTCCAAAGCCGTGAAGTGACGATCTCGTCCGCGTCGGCGTCGGAGATGGAAAGCTATTATCAGGACGAGGCCTTCTCCCGCGAAGGGCTGTCCTTCGAATCCGAAAACTTCCTGCGCGGCAACATGGAGCAGATCGACTATGAAAGCGACCCTGTGGCGGCCCTGCACAAGCTCAACGAGTATTATGCGATCTCCGACGATCCGAAATACCTGCGCATCGCCGCCGACCTCTGCCGCTGGGCCGCGCTGGATTCGGGCGACATGGAGTTTGCCATCCGCAGCCATCTTTCGGCACTTTACTACACGAAAGCGGTGTTTGCCGCCACGCAGGAGAACGATACTCCGTTCAGTAATTTCTCCTCCTTCCGCATGATGCAGATCTACAATGACTCCTGCCGCGGAATCTTCAGCTATCTGAAGGCGCACAAACTGCTGGCGAACAATTCCTTCAGCCTGCTTGACCTGGAGGACCGGCGTTATTTCTTTGAGAAGCCGTTCTATCATCTTTCCGTCCCCGACGACACGGTCGAGGATTTCACCCTCTGCTCCGATTATTCCGTCAAGGCGTTGATGCAGAAAAACCGCCAGCCGGGCGTCGGGATCCCGCTGGTCGGGTTTCTCGCGCCGCAGGAGACGCACGAGACGCTGAAAAGCCCGAGGGGACTGACGATCCCGGTGACACTGATCGTGGAACTCAAGGAAAATGAGTCGGACGGCATGGAAGTGCGGCTGGACTACCTGGACACTTCCCTGGAGGAAACGGCCCCCTCGGAGCTCGCATTCCTGGCGGAAGACAATGTCCCGCTTGCGCTTGACTTCTCCACCCCGCTTGCCTGCTTCCTGAACAGCCTGCCCGACCGCAACCTGATCTCCATCATGCTGGAATCCGACAATCAGGAAGACAAGTCCGGGCTGTTCCTGATCGAACCGTACCAGCCGAACAAGATCCCGGTGATCTTCATCCACGGGCTGATGTCCAGTCCCGACACCTGGGTGCAGATGATCAATTCGCTGAAAAACGACCCGGTCATCCGGAAACGCTTTCAGTTCTGGTTCTACTCCTTCTCCAGCGGCATGCCGATCCTGGCGACCGCCGGAAATCTGCGCCAGGTGCTGTTTGCGGCGCGGGAGGAACTCGGCACAACGCCGGAGGCGCTCGAAAACTTCGACAAGATGGTCCTGATCGGGCACAGCATGGGCGGCCTGGTCTCCCGCACGCTGCTGCAGGACGATCCGCACTACATGCTCGAAACGGTAACGCAGCGCTCATGGGACGAGATCACGGCATCGCTCTCGGAAGAAGAACTGGACGCGGTCAAGACGTTCGCCGTCCTCCCGCCGCTGCCGTTCGTCAACCGGGTGGTCTTCATGGCCGTGCCGCACAGGGGATCCGATATGGCCAAGTGGTCGGTCGCGCGCTTCGGCTCGCGGCTCGTCAGCCTCCCGAAAGCTCTGCGGGAAAAACTCCCGCTCTTCGCCCGGGTATTCGAAAAAATCAACAAGGAAAAGTATAACGAGCTCGAACGGCTGCGCCGTGAAAGAGGAGATAAAGACGGTCAAAGTACCGTCTCCGGTCTTTATGATCTTGACCCGGATTCCATTTTCATCCAGGCCCTCGCGGACTCCCCCATGAAAAAAGGACTCGTCTATCATTCGATCATCGGCGACAAGGATCTGGCCGACCATCCCGGCGGCACAGACGGCGTGGTGCCGTATTCCAGCAGCCATCTTGACAACGCCGCAAGCGAAGTGATCGTCCATTCCGGGCACAGCATCCACCGCAGTCCCGCCGCCATGCGGGAACTGCTCCGCATCCTGCTGCTGCACCTGAAGGAAAATTGACCGGATGCCGGGGGGAAGAATGGAGACAGATGCCCCGGCCTGTCCATCGAACCGGAATTCAGAAACACAAACAACCCGGCCGTAACCATTCCAAGCAATAAAGGTCCATCCATGAAACTCGAAAAAACCATCTGCATCGCAGCATTCGCGGCATCGATCGCACTTCCGGTGTTCGCGGAGAACCCCCTGATTTCCGGCGCATTCTCCGCCGACCCGTCCGCCCATGTCTTCAACGGCAGGGTGTACGTTTTCCCGTCCCATGACATTCCGGCGCCTCCCGGCTCGCGGAACAAAAAGGGATTCAACATGCCGGACTACCATGTGTATTCGTCCGAAAACCTGTTCGACTGGACCGACCACGGGGTCATCGTGGACCAGAAGAAGGTGCCGTGGGTGGACGGCAACAGCTATTCCATGTGGGCGCCCGACTGCAATTTCAAGAACGGAAAATACTATTTCTACTTTCCGGCGCACCAGAAGGACGGACGCAACGCGATCGGAGTAGCCATCGCCGACAAGCCCGAAGGCCCGTATGTGCCGCAGGAAAAGCCGATCCCCGGCGTGAACGGCATCGACCCGTGCATCTTCATCGATGACGACGGAACGCCGTACCTGACCTGGCAGGCGCAGGGCAACGTCCTCGTGGTCGCCAGGCTCAAGGACAATATGGTGGAGCTGGATTCCGAAGTCGTCACGGTCAACCACAATGTGCCGAGAAACGGACTGAAGGAAGGCCCGTTCATGTTCAAGCGCAACGGCAAATACTACTATTCGTTCCCGTGGTGCGAACGGCAGACGGAGTGCATCTGCTACTGCATGGGCGACAGTCCGCTGGGCCCGTTCGAATACAAAGGCAAGATCATGGAGCAGAACACGGACTGCTGGACCAACCACCACTCCGTCGTGGAGTATCAGGGACAGTGGTATTTCTTCTACCACCACAACGACTACTGCCGCGAACACGATGTGAACCGCTCCATCTGCGCGGAGTATCTGACGTTCAACGAGGACGGGACCATTCAGCAGATCGCGCCGACGCAGCGCGGCGTGGGCATCACGCCGGCGACCAACCGGATCCAGATCGACCGTTATTCCGCCATCGGCGACCAGAACCACGTATGGGTCGAGTACAACCGCACGGAGGACCCGTTCGCCGGATGGAAAACGGTGTTCCGCAACAAGGACAACTACCGCCGTCCGATCTGGATCGAATACGACCGCGTGGATTTCGGGGAAAAAGACCTGTCGACCGCCGTCGTCCATGTGTTTGTGCGCGTCGGCGGCAGCGGGGTCATCGAGTTCCATGCGGACGCCGTGGACGGCGAACTGATCGCACGGATCCCGGTCGAGGCAAAGGATGAATGGCAGGACGCTTCCGCAGCTGTCCTGAAACAGCTGAAGGGCGTGCATAACCTCTTCGTCACGATGCCCGATGGCGTTTTGATGCACATCGATTGGGTGCAGTTCAAATGAGATGACAGGATTCGGCCCCCGGAGCCGGCGATGGTTCCGGGGGCCGATTGTGTTTTAAAGTCAGGGTCAAAGGCTCAGATGTGGTTTGCCACTTCGTAGGCATCCCAGATCGCCTGGTGGATATTGTGGCATTCCCTGCAATCGCCGATGGCATAGAGTTCCGGGACATCCCGCATGGCCTGATACAGGGAGGCATCGCTGCGGAATCCGGCTGCGACGATCACAGCATCCGCCTTCAGTTCGGAATCCCCGCCTTTTTCCTGATCGTGCAGGATGACACCGGTGTCCGTCACCTGTTTCGCGATGGTATTGGTGCGGATCCCGCATCCTTTGAAGCGGACTAGAGCGGCCAGCATATCCTTGTTGGCGGAGCAAAGAGGAGCATTGAGCAAAAGAATGTCTTTCTGCGCTTCGACGATCGTAACGTTCTTGCCGAAGGATTCGCGAAGCCACAGGGCAAGTTCGCAGCCGACCGTGCCGCCGCCGAGCACGACCAGATCTTTCCCCAGTCCGGCCGCATTGTTCTTCAGCACGGATTTCGCGTCGCACACGGGGATGCCCTTGCCAAGATCGAACAGGCGGGGCGTGGCTCCGGTCGCGATGATGAGGACGTCGAACGTCATGCCGCGGAGCATTTCCTCCGTGACGGCGGCGCCGAGGTGGATTTCCACCTTAAGTTCCTTCAGGGTCTGGACATACCACTGGATCAGGGCTTTGTCCCCGTCCTTGAAATCGGGCACGCCGGCGGGGACGCATGCGCCGCCGAGGATGGGTTCCTTCTCGAAGACCACGGGCTTGTGGCCGCGGATCGCAAGCACCCTGGCGGCTTCCATGCCGGCGACGCCGCCGCCGACGATGACCACTTTCTTCGGGCGCAGGACCGGATTGTACGCGAAATCGCGCTCTCTGGCGCACTGCGGATTCACGGCGCAGTTGACCAGCGAGAAATTCTGGATCCTTCCCATGCAGCCTTCCTGGCAGTTGATGCAGGGACGGATATCCGCCTTCCTGCCGCTGCGAAGCTTGTTCGCGTAATCGGCATCGGCGAGCAGAGGACGTCCGAGGGAAACGATGTCAATCCAGCCATCCTTCACCGCCTGCGAGGACAGATCGGGATTCGCAAGTTTTCCGGCGCAGATCACCGGGACATTCACCACGTCCTTCACCGCCCTGGCGTACTTCAGATAGAGCCCGTCCTTCTGGTACATGGGCGGATGCGACCAGTACCAGCTGTCGTAGGACCCGACGTCCACATCGAACGCGTCGTAGCCGTACTGCTCCAGCAGTTTCGCGACTTCGAGCCCTTCGGCCTCGTCGCGTCCCATTTCCTCGAATTCTTCGCCGGGGAGCGCGCCCTTGCGCCAGTCCTTGATGAAGCTCTTCGTGGACAGACGCATGACCACCGGGAAATCGGGTCCGCAGGTCTTCGCGATCTCCTCGCGGATCTCCCTGGCCAGACGAAGCCTGTTTTCCAGCGACCCGCCGTATTCGTCCGTGCGCTGGTTGAACATGGCGATCGCGAACTGGTCGATCAGGTAGCCTTCATGGACGGCATGGATCATGATGCCGTCGAATCCTGCGCGTTTCCCGATTGCCGCCGCCTTGCCGAACATGGCGACGATATGATGGATCTCGTCCACCGTGATCGCACGGCATTTTTTGTCGATCCAGCGATGGGGGATCTCGGAAGGCGCGACGGGATTGTCCGCGCCCTGGTCTTCCGGGATCGACACGCGTCCGAAGCCGCCGGAAAGCTGAAGCAGGATCTTGGATCCGTACGCATGGATCCGTTCCGTCATTTCCTTGCCGGTGCGGATGAACTGGTGCGGATTCCGCGTCGGAACGGGCACGCCCGGGCAGGAATGCTCCTCCACCGTGAAATCGGCGAACGTGACGCCAGTGCAGATCAGGCCCGTTCCGCCTTTCGCCCGTTCCACATAGTAATCGATGCCGCGCTGGTTGAACGCTCCGTCGGCATCGCCAAGTCCCAGAGGCCCGACGGGCGCCATCATGAAACGGTTTTTCAGTTCGAGTCTGCCGATTTTGACCGGCTGGAATAAGATGTCGTAGTCCATAAAAAGATCTTGGTGAAAATATGTTTAATGTTTGATTGAACTCCATTGGCGAACCGCATTCCCCTTCTTCGGCGTTATCCGGAAGCGGAACAATGCGTTTCCGACCGGGCGAATACGATTCTTTATTTCCATACAGTAAACCGTTTTTTGTTTTTTTCAAGGAATAAATAATGGAAATAAACTATTTTTTGTGCAGTAATAAAGGAGTTCTCCGAGCATAAGCCGGGCACACCGTTCAATTCAAACGCTTTCCTGCGTGACATGAGGTCCGATTGCGCGCAGGAATTTCGCCCGGACAAAGAGATAACGCCCGGCAAACGGCAGAAGAGCCAGCAGGCCCACGACGGGGACCATGGAAAGAAGCGCCAGCGGCGTCAGGATCAGGAGTTTCAGGAACATGATCGCCAGTCCGGTCAGAAAACGGCTGCCTGCGCTCAAGTGGACGGACAGCGGGCGCACCGCCAGCGGACGGAAAAGGACCAGCGCCAGCACCAGCCCGCCGACCGGAAATGCGAAAGTCCCCAGCGCCAGCAGCAACAGCAGGCCGCTTCGCAGGTCGGTCTGCAGCAAATAGAAAGCCAGAAGTTCGTCCGTCCACTGTTTGCGCCCGCACCGGGAACAGACATCGGACCGGTCGAGCGGAGAGGCGCACCAGCGGCAGCGGTGGGCTGCCAGCAGCCGGAACGCATGCCGTTCCAGGGACATCCCGTCCAGCGGACTGCTTCCGGAAAAGCCGAACCAGCCGACCCGCCGGACATCCGGCTGTTCCGCGCCGCATTCCGGGCAGATCAGAGCGCAGTCGGAAATCACAGTCCCCCTTCCGGCGGCGGCACAAGCCGCACACGAGTGTGAATGTTTCCGCTCGTACCATGCGAACAGGCGCTGGAAAAGCAAACCGGTCAGCACCCCGATCCCAGTCAGGACCAGCGCCAGCAGAGGCAGAAAGACCATCGCCAGGAAAATGACCGCCAGCACAATCTCTCCCAGATAATTGGAAAGCGACTGCAATCTGAGGTCATCCTCCGGGTCGATCGCATGGATCTGCTCCAGCACCCCCGACCGGACCCGGCAGCAGAACCCGGTCACGCATCCCGCCACGATCATCATCGCGACGGTGAACCCGCCGAACGATGCCGTCTGGACCATCACCGTGCCGTCGATCAGTTTCCGGGTTTCCAGCGCCTGCGCGGTGGTCATCACGCCGCAAGTCAGCAGGATCGATATGGCAGGCTTCGCGTACCGGTCGAAGTCCTCGACCAGAAACGTCTTGATGTCAGGATTCCGTACGGCGGCAAGCTCCAATACCGACAGGATGCCGAACACCGTCAGAAAAACGGTTGACGTCTGCCACGCGGGCGTGTGTTCCGCCATCTGGCGGACAAGTTCCGGCGCATAGTCCGGCCAGACGAGCGTCAGCCGCATTGCGAGAAAATACAGGAAAACGGGCAGGAACATCCGGATGCTGACCAGTCCGCACAAAGCCAGCACCTGGCTGATGACTCCAATTGCGATCCCCGATGTCATGAAAAAGTGACCTTTCAAGAAAGGGAACTTCCGTCCATTCGTTTTGACGGACAGTCCGGTCGTTGTCGGTTAAGGAAGGAACGGCATATTTTTCGAACTATTATAGCACTATATTCGTTTTTTGCAAATGAAAAAAGAAAAGCCGTTTTTCTGAAGCGCAGCCGAAAAGGCCGGACAAAAACTTGTGAGGCGCACTTATTTGCGTCAGCGGAAATCGACCGGGCTGTTTCCGTGTCCGAGGGAAAGCCCGCGGGCAAGCGCGTCGGAAAGGCGTTCCTTGGCGCGGCGGATGCTTTCGAGCATGGACGCGCCGGACGCAAGTCCGCATGCGATGGAGCTGGACAGGAGGCAGCCCGTGCCGTGGTTGCCGCACGGCGGTGCAGTCCGGGTCGGAAGCCATACCCCTTCCTTTCCGGGGACGAAGAAGAAATCATCGAACGAACCGTCGGTGCGGTGTCCGCCCTTCAGCAGGATCGCGGTCCCGAAGCGCGCCGCAAGCTCGTTCGCGGCGGATTCGATCTGATCCGGCGTGGCGGGTTCCGCGGAATCGCGGCCGAGGAGACTTGCCGCTTCCGGCAGGTTCGGCGTGAGGAGCGACACGCACGGCGCGAGGATCCCGACGGCTTCAACCGTGCCGAGCGCGGCGCCGCTGGTGGACGCCAGCACGGGATCGAACACGACGTTCCCGATTTCGAATTCCCGCAGGAGTTCGGCTGTCACGCGGGCGTGGTCCGCGCCGGGCATCGAGCCGATCTTCACGGCGTCGGGCCGGATGTCGGACAGCACGGCGCGAAGCTGCCGCGCCAGGAACTCCGGTTCCGGGACCAGAACTCCGGTCACGCCCAGCGTGTTCTGCACCGTGAGCGCGGTCGGCACCGCCATCCCGTAAAGTCCATGCGCGGCGATGGCGCGAAGGTCGGCCTGGATCCCGGCGCCGCCGCTCGGGTCGGACGCGGCTATGGACAGGACGGTCTTCATGCGCGGAACCACTCGTCGAGGCGGTTCAGCACACAGTCGGCTCCGGTGAAATCCGCCTCGGAGAAAAACATGTCCCGCACCCCGGCTGTACGGAGTCCGCACGAACGGGCGGTCTCAAGGCAGAACGGCGCATCGTCGAAGAGCCAGGTGGCGTTTCTGCGCGTGCCGAGGCGTTCAAGCGCGGTCCAGTAGAACGCCGGATCCTTTTTGTCGAGGCCGGTCTCGCCGGTGGTGATGATGTCGAGGAAAAGATCGAGCATGCCGTGCTTTGCGAGGATGGCTTCGACGGCCTTGCGGTCGCTGGCGGTGCCGATGACGAGGCGGAACCCGCGCCGGCCGGCTTCGCGAACGAACTCCTCCGCGCCGGGTTTGAGCTTGCACGCCATGTAGCGCGCGTTCAGCAGGTCGAGCAACCCCTGCAATGTTTCTTCCGGCGTGAGTTTCAGGCCGTATTCCTTCTGAAGCCAGTCGGCACCGGCGATCAGGTCGGCGCAGTTCGCGAGCTGTTCGTCCAGGTCGGGACGCGGCTCGGCGCCGTTCGCGCGGAGGAAGTCCTGCGCGAGTCCGAGCCAGACCTGCATGGAATCGAGCACGGTCCCGTCGAAATCCAGGATCATGCCGGTTTCATCCGGGAGCGCGAAATCCGCTTGGCCGACAAGCGATTTGAGCTCGCGCGCCGCCGCTTTCACGTCCGGCGCGCCGAAGACGGCGGACACGACCGAAACGCCCGCGATGCCGCTGCGTTCGAGCTGGAGCAGGTTGCCCGCGTGGATGCCGCCGATGGCGACCACGGGGATGTTCACCGCGCCGCAGATTGCCCGGAGCGCGGTATGCGTCACGCACGTCGCATCGAGTTTGGTCGAGGTCGGGAAGACAGCCCCGACGCCGAGATAGTCCGCTCCGTCCTGTTCCGCCCGGACTGCCTCCGCCACGGTAGCCGCGGAAACGCCCAGGATCGCGTCGGGACCGAGCGCGCGCCGGGCCTCGCGTGCGGCGGTGTCGCTCTGCCCCACGTGCAGGCCGTCCGCGCCGATCGCCAGCGCGAGTTCGAGCGAATCGTTCACGATGAACGGCACGTTGAATTCGCGGCAAAGCGACTGGATCGCGAGCGCGTCGGCTTTAGCGGCCTCGAACGACGCGCCTTTCGCCCGGTGTTGGATGCAGGTGGCGCCGCCTTCGAGCGCGAGGCGGACGCGTTCAAGCAGATTCGGGCCGTCGTCGGTGATGGCGTAAAGTTTGAGGTAATCAGGCCTGACGGACTTCATAATCGAGCCTTTCGTGAAGCGTGGTGACGTCCAGGTTGCCGACGGCGTCGAAGAGCCGCACCGCGAACGTGCCGCACCCTTCGCCCGGCTTCAGGGATTCATAGGCGATCTCCCCGCAGACTCCGTAGGCGGCAAGCGCGGCGGCGGTCGCCTCGAACACGAATTTCGGTTCGGCTCCGGCATAGGCCGCGGCCAGGGCGGACAGCATGCATCCGGACCCCGTGACCTTCGCCATGATCTCGTGGCCGCCGCGGATGACCGCGACGCGTCCGTCCGTGCCGCCGACAAGGTCGATCGCGCCGGTCACGGCAAACACGCAGTCGTACTTGGCGGCAAGCGCGCGCACATCAGCCACGGCGCGGTCGAGCGTCTCCTCCGTGATCGCGTCGTCCGGCGAGGCGTCAACGCCATGCGTGGAGCCGCCGAGCCCGAGCAGGGCGTTCGCCTCGGACCGGTTGCAGCGCACGATGGAGACGCCGCGCTTCAGGATTTCAAGCGAGAGTTCCGTGCGGGACGGCGCGCATCCGGTCCCGACCGGATCGAGCAGGACCGGGATGCCGCGGCGGAGCGCGGTCTCCTGCGCGCCCCGGATGGCGTCGCGGAAGGTCGGCGTGAACGTGCCGATGTTGATGGAGAGGGCATCGGCCTTTTCGGTAAATTCAATCGCGCCGACCGGATCGTCGGCCATGACGGGCGAGGCTCCGGCCGCGAGCAGCATATTGGCGCAGCCGTTCGTGGTGACGACGTTCGCGAAGCACTCGACGAGCGGGTGTTTCTCCCGCACCCGTGAAAAACAGCGGATCAGCATGGCGTTCACCTCATTCCTTCATGCCCTTGAGTTTGTTCGAGAGACGGACGGAGCAGAAATCCGGGCCGCACATCGTGCAGTATTTGCCGGACGCGGCATCCTCGGCGCAATGGCTCTCCTGAAGCGCGGCGCGGCGGTATTCGCGGGCACGGTCCGGGTCGAGCGCAAATTCGAACTGCCGTTCCCAGTCGAACGCGGCGCGCGCATCGGAAATGGCGTCGTCGCGTTCCTGCGCGTGCGGTTTGCCGAGCGCAACGTCGGCGGCATGGGCGGCGATCTTGAACGCCACGACGCCGCGGCGGACATCCTCGTTGTCCGGGAGTCCGAGATGCTCCTTCGGAGTCACGTAGCAGAGCATCGCCGCGCCCCAGTACGCGCCAGCGAGGCCGCCCATCGCGGCGACCATGTGGTCGTAGCCGGGCGCGCAGTCGGTGACGACCGGGCCGAGGATGTAGAACGGCGCGTCGCCGCAGACCTGCTGTTCTCGCTTCATGTTCATCTCGATCTGGTTGAACGGCACATGGCCGGGTCCTTCGACCATGGCCTGGACGTTCGCCGCGCGGCAGCGCTGCACCAGCTCGCCGATCACGTCCAGTTCGCCGAACTGCGCCTCGTCGGAGGCGTCGGCGATGCAACCGGGCCGGAGCCCGTCGCCAAGGGAGAGCGTCACTTCATAGTCGCGACAGATCTTGAGGATGTCGTCGAACGCGTCGTAAAAGGGGTTCTCCATCTTGTGGTCGCCGATCCAGGCGGCGATGAGGGCGCCGCCGCGGCTGACGATGCCGAGCTTGCGTTTCAGCGCCGCGGGAATGTGTTTCGCGAGGAGCCCGGCATGGATGGTCATGTAGTCCACACCCTGTTTCGCCTGATCCTCGATGACCTGGAGGATCGTGTCGCGGTCGAACTTGCCCGCGCCTGCCCTGGCGGCGATTTCGTAGACCGGCACGGTGCCGACCGGGATCGGGGACTGTTCGATGAGCGCCTTGCGGAAGACCGCCAGGTCGCCGCGCGTGCTGAGGTCCATGATGGTGTCGGCGCCGAACTTGAGGGAAGTTTCGAGCTTTTCGAACTCATTTTTCGGGCAGCTGGAGGTCTGGGAATTTCCGATGTTGGAATTGATCTTGGTGCGGAGAGCGCGTCCGATGCCCATCGGCTTCAAACTGGTGTGGTTCACATTCGCGGGGATCACGATCGTACCGGCGGCGACACCATCGCGGATGAACTCCGGCGAAAGATATTCCGAGGCGGCCACGGCGGCCATTTCGGGGGTTACGACGCCCTGTTTCGCGGCGTCCATCTGGGTCATGTCTGCTTTCATGCGGGACTCCTTGTCGTTGTTTGAGCAGGAAAGCATCCATCGGCAAATCCCTTCGCCGGCATGATCCGGATCAGGTCTCATGCGCCGTGTCCGGCGCATACGGGTCGAAGCCCTCTCGGCTTCCTCTCAGCCCGCCTTGGCGGACTCCCCTGCTCATGTGGTATGTTATGTTTAACGTTCGGTTGAATTCAGTTCGTGATCGAGTCGGTCGATTCCTTCTGCTGTTTTCCGAAACTGCCCGGCTGCGGATAGAGGAGGCGCTCGTCAAGCGCGAAGATCCAGCCCTCTTCCTCGCCGGGATCGGTATAAGTCTTTACGATCTTCCAGCCGTGTTCGTAAAGGTAGGATGCCTGGGAAATGCGCGGCCAGAGAAGCACGGCGTATTTCGTATTGAATGCCCTGTAGACGTCGTCCGGGTACGGGTCGCCGCCGAGCCCGGGCGTCGTCGAGGTCAGAAGCAGCGTCCGGCGCGGGTCGCACGAATACGAAAACATCGGGTCCATGCCCCACTGCCACAGATGGTCCTGGTCGTTGTAGAAGAGCGCGGGGAAATCGCTCCAGTCCAGGTTGACGACCGGGCGTCCGGCGGGCACGTTTTCCTTCAGGAAAGCGGTTATTTTCGGCAGCGGCTGGACCAGCACCTGCGGACATTCCTTTTTGAAGTAGTGCGAAGAATAGACGCCCAGGCCGAACGAAAGGACCGCCAGCAGGCACGGAACGCCCCAGTGGAACCGGCTCAGCGGCAGACGGAGTCCTTCACGCGTCATGTGCTCCAGCAGGAGCAGAAACGCGATCGCAACGAACGGCCCGGCATATTCCACGGAACGCGCCGCAACGAAAATGCCGGCGGTGAACCCGCCTGCCAGGACCGTGACGGCGATGATATTCGGGTCGATCTTCCACAGGCCCTTGCGTTCCGTCAGGCGCACGAACATCATCAGAACGCACCAGGCAAGGAGATAGAGCGGGGCAACGGTCCTGTTGAACCCGAAGTGGGGCGAGAGCATTTCGCTGGGCTTGGCGAGGCGGACGCCCGCCATCATCGGGGCGATCAAAGCGTCCCACGACTGGACTTTCCAAATGATGAACGAGTTCGGAAACTGGGGATGAAGCAGAAGGCCGAGCAGGACCCCGCCGAGCGACAAAGCAGGAAGCCAGAGTTCGCGCCAGCCGCCGCTCTTCAGCCGCGCCAGGGCAAAGACCAGCGGGATGATCACGATGAAATGCGGATTGGAGTAACTCCATGCGAAACAGAACGACAGCACGCCGACTACCGCCAGCCGGAACCGGAACGAACCTTTCGCAAGCAGTCCGGTGGTGAAAGTCAGGAACGCAATGGACAGGATGTGCGGACGGAGCACGGAAAGACGGAACGTGTAGTTCGGCACGATAACCGAAAAGAAAGGCGCCCCGAGCAGGAGAAAGAGCGGACGCACGCCGAGCCGCCGGGCGGCGAAGAGACAGCCCAGGATCGCAAGCCCGGAATAAAACAGCGCGGCAGTGTGGAATGGCGGATTCAAGGCTGCGCCGAACGTTTTTTCAATGGCAAAGATGACGTTCAACCCGGCGTGATACATCAGTTCCTTGTCCGCGAAATGATCTTTCCATACGGACATCTGCGTCCACGGGAACTGTTTCGCAGCATACACGCCCGGTCCGAGCTTCGCCATCATCGCATGGTACAGCGCGTCCTGCGAATTCTCGCCGGTCTTCATCACGCAGATGCGGAGGGCGCCCAGCCACACGAACGGGATCAGGAACGCGAACACGAGCATAATGCGCGCGGAGCGTCCGATCCCGGTGCGGGAACGTGCAGCCGCCGGGCCGTGATCTTCGGCCGGCGCGGTCTCCATCGGTTGCGTTTGAATTGTGTCCTGCTGATTCACGGAACAAGCCTTTCCGGACTGCCGGGTGTTCATAATATGCGGATGCCCGCATACGGGCAAAAAAAACAGTATCCTAATAAGATACAGCCGGAACGCCGGAACTTCAACTGGAAAGAAGAAGATATTCTTCACTTTTTTGGAAATCCGCAGGCTGTCTTCAAGCGGAAAAACCGATTCCGGTTCCGTTTTCTGCGGAATGAAGGAAAAATATGAAAAAACAATCAAAATCCTGTTGAAAAAACACGGGCAGGGATGTAAATTACCTTTTAGAAAAGACAATAAGACAAACCGCCTGTTGTTCCCCCCTGATGTCAACCTATCCTTCAAGCAATATGAAACGTTTGATCCATCTGCCAGGCTTTTCCTCCATGACCGGCCGGTCTGTTCTTTTCTTCCTGGTCCTTCTGTCCTTTGCTTCCGCGGTTCTTTATGCTCAGGATGCGGAAGAGGAATCCGGTTATGCTATTGAAGCGGTGGAAGCAGGGGAAGAGGAATCGGGGGTAAAGGAGGACGGACCTGTTGGCGGGGCATCAGGATCCTCCGCGTCCGTTTCCCCCGGACGGCAGGACGTGCAGACGACGGCGTCCGCCGGGACGGCCAATCCGCGCGGCGTGCTCCTGCTTTTCCCGTTTGCAGCCTCCTATGCGAAATATACTTATGTGTCGGACTGCGTTTCGAAGCATGTGGCGGAGCTCGGGGATTCCTATGTAGTGATGCGAAGGGAATTCGACATCCTGCACGACTCGGAGGAAGATATCCGGACACGCTTTGACGAACTGAAGACCATACTGGACGGCGGCGAGGTCGCCACCGTGGTCTGCATCGGACAGGAACTCCTGCCTTATCTGATCCGGAACTGCGACTTGATCCCGGAGAAGATACCACTGCTGCTTTACTGCGAAAAGAAGCCGGCGGAAACCGATTTCGGCAAACGCACGAACATCGGCGGCGTAATCCTGGACTCTCCACCTGAGAAATCGCTCGACCTGATCTTTCAGGTCTTCCCGGGCACGAAGCGCATCATCCCCCTTGCCGGACGCACGGAAACCGGCAAAGAGTTCATAGAGGATGTGAAGAAAAGCCTGAAGGAGTCGCATCCGGACGCGGAATGCGTGATCATCGACAACCGGACGGTCGATACGCCGGAAATGATCCGTCGCGTGAGCGAATGCGGCAAGGATTCCGCGGTACTGTTCCATTCGTGGCACGGACCCGACGCTGTAAGCCTGGTCTCCCCGTCGTTTTTCCTGGCGCGTCTCTGCCTCAATCCCGACGTCCCGGTCTTCGCCGTGAACGAATCCCTGTTCTCGTTTCCCATCGCCGGCGGCATGGTATGCCCGTCCGAGGCGGCGGTCGACAAGCTGAACGGACTGATTGACCGCTGTCTGGAGAACGCTCGCGACACGGAGGGGATCTGGGAAACGATCAATGCCAGAAGGATCATCACGGCAAGCAGTTTCCAGCGGTTCGGGATCAATTGGCGCACCAGCGCGAACAATCTGGTCGTCGGCATGGATTCGCGGACGATATTCCGCCGGGAGAATGCCCGCGGTCTGGTCGCCGTAACGTTTGCCGCCGTTCTCATTCTCGCTTTGATCGGCTACATCCTTGTATGGGATTATTACCGCAGGCGTCTGCTGAAACTGCTCCGCGCCGTATTCAAGCAGATCCCGAGCCGGATCGTCGTCGGCAGCCGCAACGGCATCGCGCACTTTATTCATGTAGGCAAATTCGGAGAGGAAAGCGGCATCGTGCGGTTCCCCGTGAACGAGCTCCCGGAATATGCGGACGAGACGTTCCGTCATGCATGGGACGAGGTGTTTGCGACCGGCGAGCCCCAGAAATTCCAGATGGCGACGGGAAGCCGGCACCGTTCCGTGGAAATGGCGCTTTTCGAGGACAAGGGCACGTTCGGACACGATACGGCATTCTGGATCTCCCATGACGTCGAGGAACTTCTTCAGGCGCAGAACGAACTGAAATCGGGACTTGAGAACCAGAAAAAGCTGAACGATCTGTTCGACGCCTCCCTGAAAAAGCTCTCCGCGGACGCAACCGCGGTCGACATGACCAACGACGTGCTGTCCCTTATCGTCCACAGCGTGAAGGAACATATGAACGCCGACTACTGCTGCCTCTTCCGTTACCGCTATGAAAAGGGAGGCATGGAGATCTTTGCCAGCGAATCCTCCGACACGCTGGCGGTCGACGAGGAAAAACGTTTCATCCCGTTCCCGGACAAGAAAGACGACAAGCTGATGGAACGCCTGAACAACCACATGCCGGTAGTGCTGAACGATTTCGCCGCCTCGCTCTTCACAAGACCGGACGATGCCGCGCAGACGGGAAACAAACGGCCGAAAAAGGTCAGCATGTGTTTCTCGCCGGTTTTCATCGACGGCAAGCTCTGGGGGCATCTCACAGCCGTTTACCGGAAGGGGAAACACGAATTCTCCGATCAATCCCTGCAGTTCCTTCAAGGCACGGCGCATGTCGTGGAGGCCATGCTCGAATACCGTTTCATCCACTCCAAACTCGAACGCGGCGAGTATGAAAAACAGCTCATCATGGAGAACCTGCCGCTGCCGTTGATCCTGCTGGACCGCAAACTCAACCTGATCCAGCGGAACTCCGCGGCGAAGAAGGACCTTCTGGATTTCCCCGATTCCCTCAGAAACGAGCTTTGCCACACGGTTTTCTGCAAGGCGGGCGCACCGCCGGAAGACTGCCCCGTCCGCGGTGTCCTGACCGATTTCAAGCCGCATGTGAAGTCCCTTGCGTTCGGCGGCAGGGAATACATGGTGCATGCCTATCCGATTATGATCGGCGGCGAACTCGCAAACATTCTGCTTGCCTGGTTCGACATGACCGTCGAGAACGAGAGCCAGCGCAAACTCGAGGCCGCGCTCCGCGAGGCGAAGGACGCCAACAAGGCCAAGAGCCTCTTCCTCGCCTCCATGAGCCATGAACTGCGCACGCCGCTGAACGCCGTGATCGGATTCTGCGAGCTCCTGCAGAACAATGCGCTTTCCAGGGAAAGCCAGCTCGAATACCTCAAATCCATTTCCGTGGCGGGCCATACCCTGCTGGACCTCATCAGCAATATCCTCGACACATGCAAGCTCGAGACCGAACAGATCGAACTCCAGAACGAGAAGACCGACGTCCATCAGATCCTGGTCGATATGGTCGGCATGTTCAAATCGCTTGCGGAGAAAAAGCAGCTCGCGCAGCCGCTGGTGATGCCGGACGATCTGCCGTTCGTTGTGCTGGACCGCACGCGCCTGCGTCAGGTCATGGTCAACCTTCTCGGAAACGCTTTCAAGTTCACGGACAAGGGATATGTCGGCATCAAGGTCTCGTGCAAGATCAAGGAACAGGGCAAATGCCGCCTTGCCATTGCCATCCGCGACTCCGGCATCGGCATCTCCCCCGACAAGAAGCAGAAAATCTTTGAGCCGTTCGTTCAGCAGGATGCGTTCCGCGATACCCATATCTACAAGGGATCCGGACTCGGACTCGCCATCTGCGACCGTTTCATCAAGGCCATGGGCGGCAGAATCGACGTGGACAGCGAGGTGGGGAAAGGCAGCGTCTTCACCGTCGTATTCGAAAGCATCCCGTATGTCATTCCGACGAAGGAAGAGCGTGCCGCGGCGAAGGACGGCGGCACGGCATCCGGCGGAGATCTCCCTGCCAATGCCTTCAGCGGAGCGGTAAAACAGCAGAAAGCGACCCCGAAGGTCGATCTGACCGGATACAATGCTCTGATCGTGGACGATGTGCTGATCAACCTGAAGGTTCTCGGCACCATGCTGAAGGGCTTCCATCTCAACATCGTCCAGGCAAATGCCGGCGCCGATGCCCTGTCCAAGCTCCCGGACTCCAAACCGGATCTGGTGCTGACCGACATGTGGATGCCGGGCATGTCCGGCGAAGAGCTTGCACGGGAAATCCGAAAGACGCCGGGCGGAGACAACGTCGTCATCATGGCCGTGACGGCCGACATCGAAAACCAGAACAATTTCGATATGTCCGTGTTCGACGGCATCCTCCTGAAACCCGTTACGAAAGATTCCCTTGCCTTCGCGTTCCAGGAAATGATCGACAAGGGCCGGCTCGCCGCGAAGAGCTGACAGCCTTTCCTCATGCCGCTTTTCGCCGGCGCGACCCCGACGACCTCTTTCGCCGGGGGACATCGTCTTTCCGTCGATCCGGCGGACAACACCACGGGACCGGGGCTGTTCGCGGCCATCCGTCTTTTTTCCGTTTGAGCCGTTCTCCGTTTGCATTTCCTTTCCCGCGTGCTATATTATTGTTTGCATTTATTTCAGAATCAGAAAGGACACCATCCGCCATGTCACAGGAAAACTTCCTTCAGCAGAATTTCGCCGCCAGGATCGGCGGTTCCAACTTCGGCAAAGACACCAAGATCTACAAGTTCGAAAAGATCAAGCGCGCCAAACGCGCCGCAGCCGCCGAAAATCCCGGCGTCGAACTGATCGACATGGGTGTGGGGGAACCCGACGACATGGCGTTCCCGTCCGTGGTCTCCCGCCTCGCGGAAGAAGCGGCGAAGTGGGAAAACCGGACCTACGCAGACAACGGATGCGCCGAGTTCAAGTCCGCGGCCGCCCGTTACATGAAGGCGCTGTACGGCGTCGAGCTTGATCCCGACACCCAGGTCGTCCACGCCATCGGAAGCAAATCCGCGCTTACGCTGCTCCCCTCCTGCTTCATCAACCCCGGCGACATCGCCGTCCTGACCGTTCCCGGCTACGGCGTTCTCGGCACTTGGACCGAATACCTCGGCGGCGAAGTCGTGAAGCTTCCGCTTCTGGAGGAAAACGGTTTTCTGCCCGATCTGGACTCCCTCACGGAAGACCAGCGCAAACGTGCCAAGCTGCTCTATCTGAACTATCCGAACAACCCGACCGGCGCATCCGCCACCGTGGAATTCTTCACGAAGGCGGTCGAGTTCGCACGGCAGAACCACATCCTCATCGTGAGCGACGCCGCCTATGCCCCGCTGAACTTCTCCGGAAAACCGCTCAGCATCCTCTCCATTCCCGGCGCGTTCGAATGCTGCGTGGAGCTCCACAGCATGTCCAAGGGGTTCAACATGACCGGCTGGCGTCTCAGCTGGGTCTGCGGCAATCCGCTTGCCGTGAAGGCGTTCGCGACCGTGAAGGACAATGCCGACAGCGGACAGTTCCTGGCGATCCAGAAAGCCGCCATTGCCGCGCTCGACGACCAGGCCGCCATCACGCCCGCAATCTGCGAAAAATACCACCGCCGTCTCGCCAGCATGGTCGAGACGCTGAAGAAACTCGGGTTCAACGCCAAAGTGCCCGCCGGAAGCTTCTACCTTTATGTGAAGGCTCCGAAGGCCACGGCGGACGGCACGCAGTTCGAGAACGGCGAGGCGTTCAGCCAGTGGCTCATCCGCAACAAGCTCATCAGCTCCGTGCCGTGGGACGACGCCGGCCACTTCGTCCGTTTCAGCGCCACGTTCGTCGCACGCGGCGGCATTGAAGACGAGAAACGCGTTCTGGACGAATTTGCGCGCCGTCTGAGCGACTGCAAGTTCGTTTTCTGAGTCCGCCCGCGATTCAGCCCCGCATACGCCCCAAGGAGCCGCTTCCCCGATGCATGCGTTCCGTTTCGACGATCTCGCCTTGACCGGACCCGGCTCCGTCTTCCGCCTTGATCCGAGGGAGGAATCCCATCTTTTCCGCATTCTCCGGGCGCGTCCCGGAGAAACAGTTGCGGTTCTTGACGGTCGCGGCACGGTTGGAACGGCCGTTGTGGAAACGGACCGTCAGCTGCGTCTCAAATCGAAACGAACCGTGCCGCCGCCCTCGCGCCGTCTGCATCTTTTCTTCGCTCCGCCAAAAAAACAGAAACTTGATATGCTCCTGAAACAGGCGGTCGAGCTGGGCGCATGCAGACTTGTGCCCGTCCTGTGCGAACGGTCCGTCGTCCTGCCGGGGGAATCCGCTGTCGCGGGCCGCTGGATCGACCTTCTTTTCGAAGCGTGCAAGCAGTCCGGCAATCCGTTCCTTCCCGCCGTTTCCAATCCGCTTCCTTTCGCGGCCGCGCTCGCCAATGCCCGCGAGACCTGCGGCACGCTGGTCGTCGGATCCAACCGCACGGGCGTGTTTCCCGACCTCGGAAAATCTTCCGACGTCGCGTTTTTCGTCGGGCCGGAGGGCGGATTCACGGATGCCGAGACGGAAGCGATGTTCAATGCCGGAGCCATACCGCTCAGGATCGGGGAATGGACACTTCGCGTGGAAACCGCGGCAATCGCCGGACTCGGCGTGCTGAACGTGCTGACAAGCCGTCCCTGAAGCTGATTTCCGCCGCGAGGGTTGGGTTCCTTCCGCTTTTTTTGCCGTTGCAAAGCAATGCGCTGCTTTGCGAAGTCCATGCTTCCCGGTGTCTGTTTTACTCCGGCCTGCGGAGAATGATTTCGGTAATCTCGGATGGAACGCCAAGCCGGAACATGAAACCGTTCCAGAGCCCTGCGCCGTTGCTCACATACAGCGTCATGCCGCCGACCTGATACTTGCCTGAGACGAAACCTCTGTTCGCCCACTTCACGAGCAGCGCCAGCAGACCGGCGATCATGCCGCCGTGCGTATGGCCGGAAAGCTGGAGCGAGATACCGCCGTGTGCCGCGTAATCGTGCGCGAACCGCGGCTGATGCGACAGCAGGACGACCGGAGCTCCTTCGGGAACTCCCGCAAGCGCCTTGTCCAGATCGGGCTCCTCGCGTCCCACATACCATTTGTTATTTCTCATCAGGTCCGGGAGTCCGGCGACGACAAGCTGAGCGCCGTCCTTCTCGATCACGATGTGCCGGTTGAGAAGCGTCTCGATGCCGACGGAATCAAGGAAAGCGATCCATTCTTCCAATCCGCGGAAGTATTCGTGGTTGCCGGGCGAGGAGTAAACCCCGTATTTCCCGTGCAGGTCGCCGAGCTGGTGCATATAGGATTTGATCTCGTCCGGCTTCATGTCGCCCAGGTCGCCGCCGAGCAGAACCAGATCGGGATGCAGGGCATTGGTGCGGCAGACTACGGTCCAGAGGTAAAGAGGTGAACTGGTCCTGCTGATATGGAGATCGGTAATGTACACGATGCGGAATCCGTCGAATGTCTCCGGCAGGTCCGGGACCGCGATCGCCACGGGCTTGGCTTTTGGCGGCATGACCGCGCAGTACTCGCCCCATGCCGCCAGGATGCCGGACACGATCAGGATGAACGCGATGCTGTACTTCTGGTTCGGGATGCGGCGTTTTCTGATGCGCAAGACAAGCAGAACCATGTCCCGCAGGAAAAAGAACGGCGTGGAAAAGACGAGAACACCGGAACACCAGGCAACGGGAAGAAGCGCCGCCCGCGGCAGAAAACCGGCAAACAGAACGATCTGAAGAAAGATCGCAAGGAAGAACAATCCCATGGCGATGAACGGGCGGCCCCTTTTGCTGACGGGGAGAGATAATCCTATGCTGCACGGGGCATAGGCGAGTGTAAGGAGAAGCAATGCGATCCACATGACTGACTTGTTCCAAAAAAGCGGGAAAAAAGGGTTGAAAACGACGGGAAAAGAGCGAAAACGGAAGAATTTCTTTAATTTATATGCATTTTCCTTTTTTTCAAGGTTTGATTTTTCTGTTTTACACTGTATATTGTAGGAAAAACGTTTTTTGATTTTTCCGCAT
>JBGUKN010000023.1:0-7023 GCA_045114455.1 Victivallales bacterium | reverse complement strand
CGAGATAGTGGTTCGTGACGATATTCGTTTCCGCGACGAGCATTTCGCCGTTCACATACTCCACGACCACGCTTTTCCCGCTCTTGTCCGCGATGGCGAAATGATGCGCCGCGCCGATGGACGAGTTCATGTCGTACTGTTTCAGGAGCTCAACCGCTTCGTCGACGTTCGCCGCGCGATCCAGCAGCAGCCGGATGGCGGTCGTGGTCGTGAGGTCCGGCTTGTCCGTCTTCTGGTGCGTCTCCTCCATGTCCCCCGCCATGAGGTCGGCGATCATGAGCCCCTTTTCGTTCATGCCGTCCACCGGCACATAGATCGCCGCGAGCGTCTGGATGCGCTCCGGCATGGAGCCTTCGGGATCGTAATCGTCCCCGAATCCGAGGAAATCGAGGTCGCAGGTGGACAGGGATTCGTAACCATCATCCGGCACGGTGTGAACGATCATGGCGCGCCCCTTCTCCCAGTCGAAGTTGCGCCCGAAATACACGTTGCCTTTCTTATCCTTCACACAGACCGTGGTGCAGCCGTAATCGCCGGGCTTGATCCCGTTGTCCGCCTTCCTGTAAAAACCGCGCGACAGGAATCCGATCAGGTAGTCCGCCACGGCGGAATCGTCCGCCGCGCCGCCCTGCGCGAGGAAGTCGTCGAATCCGTAGTCGCCGCGATATTCCATGACGTACAGGCCGTTTTCCAGCTTGTGGATGCTCCGCGCCGCCGTGACGAATGTGCCGAACATCCGCCACGCGCCGAACGCAACGACGGCGAGGATCAGGACCAGGACGACGGGCGTCAGGATCAGGACGAGTTTCAGGCGCTTTTTCGTTTTGCTCTGCATGGAATCACCTCGGATTTGCGTGTTGCGAAAAAGGGACAGGACGTTCCGCCGCGCAGACGAAACCGCCCGGGGGAACATCTTTTTCTGTTCTGCATCTAATTAATTAACGCTTCCCGATGCCGCTTTATTGCACCGGGAAGCGGAATTTCATGCACGGACTGGAAAATGTCGCGGCGTTATTTGCCGCAGCACTTCTTGTACTTCTTGCCGGAGCCGCAGGGGCACGGGTCGTTCGGGCCGACCTTCGGCGCGGTGCGGACGTAGGGCTTCGGTCCGACGATCGCGCCGTCGTAGAAGAACCACTCGCCGCCGCTGCGGCGGAACTCGGAGATCTCGTGGTGCTCCATCTGCATGTTGCGGTTCTTGTAGCGGGCGACGAACTCGACGATGCCGTCGGAATCCTTCTCGCCGCCGCGTTCGGTGCGGAGGATGGTGATGCTGTCCCACTCGGACTGCTCGGCCCAGTTCTTGACTTCCTGACGGTCGCAGGTGGCGCGCTGTTCGGGGTGCGTGGAGTCGAGGATGAAATCGACGTGGCAGGTGGCGTAGGCGGAGTAACGCGCACGCATGAGTTCTTCGGGGGTTTTCGCCTTGCGGGCGCCGAGGATGACGGGTTCGCAGCAGTCGGCGAAATGTTCGCCGGAACCGCAGGGGCAGAGATCGGGGTTGGTGTTGATGCTCATTTTCAAGAATAAACCTTTATGATTCGGGTGTTGAAGGTGCGGAGGAAATCGTGTCGAGGAAGACCTGGGGCGGCTTCCGCGGGCGGCCGTCGCGGTTCATGAACGCGTGGACGGTCCAGCCTTCGGCGAGCAGTTCGTCACCGCGCTTCACGGTGCAGGCGATCTTCACGCGGACGCCTTTCATCTCGGCGAGGGTGGCGGTGATGGTGAGGATGTCCTCGAACTTGGCGGGGCGCTTGTAATGGCAGACGGCCTCGAGGACGGGGAGAGCGCATCCAAGCTCCTCGAGCCGGCTGTAGGGCAGCCCGATGACGCGCATGAGCTCCTCGCGCGCCATTTCGAAGTAAATGAGATAGTTCGCGTAGTAGACGAACGTCATCTGGTCGGTGTCGGCGTACGGGACGCGGTAGTCGATTGAGGCGGAGATCGTGCTCATGCTTTTTCCCCGTCCCGAATGACCAGGACCATGGCGTCCAGCACTTCCTCGGCGGTCATCCCGCTGCTGTCGATGAAGACGGCGTCGTCAGCCTGTTTGAGCGGGGCGACGGACCGGTTCATGTCCTGGCGGTCGCGTTCGGCGATCTCGGCAGCCACGGAATCGACCGTGGCATTGTCGGGCGTCTCGCCGCCCTGCGCCAGACGCCGGAGCGCCCGGACGCGCGGAGACGCGGTCAGGAAAAACTTGTATTTGGCGTCGGGGAAGACCGCGGTGCCGATGTCGCGCCCTTCCATCACCACGAGCGAATTCTTTGCCGCGTCACGCTGAATCTGGAGCGTGAAGGCGCGGACGAACGGGATTGCGGCGACGTTCGACGCCCCCTGCGCGATCTCGGGCGCGCGAAGAGCCTGTCCCGGAAACACGCCGTCGATCTTGATGTCCGGGTTGCCGCCGTCCGCGGGGACCGCATACCGGATGGCCGTGTCCGCCAGCATGTCGCGGAGCGCGGCCTCGTCACGGGTGGAGATCCCGCGCTGTCCGGCCTTCCACGCGATGGCGCGGTAGAGCGAGCCGGTATTGATGTAAGGGATGCCGAGGCGGGCGGCGAGATTCCGCGCGGCCGTGCTTTTGCCAGACGCGGCGGGGCCGTCGATCGCGATCACTGTACTTGCCATAGTCGGGGCTTCCTTTGCTGAAAACTGGGTGAAAGAGGTTATTTGAGTTTGCGTGTGTAGAACGAGACCTGCGCGGCCCCGGAGGCGTCGCGCACGATGCCCAGGAGCAGAAGTTCGTCCGGATCCTTCTTCATGAACACCTCGCCGGAGCCGGCGAAAAGGTCGGCGTGTTCCATGGTGGCTGGAGCCCAGCCCGCGCTTCTGATCTTCGCGACCAGGTCGTCCATGACCGGCGCGATCTCGGAATTCGCGATCTCATAGGTGCCGAACAGCGAGCCGCGGTTCGGGAAGTTCATGAGCTGGAACGAGTTCGCGCCCGCGACGACGGGGAACTCCGCGGGCCAGAGAGAACGGGGGCACTCGCGGGGCATGTCCTTCGGCAGGACCGTCGTGAACTGGAGCAGCGGGTTCATGCCGCGAAGCTGAAGCAGGAAAATGCGCTGGGATCCGCCATCGTCCAGAGGACGGCGCATAAGCAGGGACGATTCGTTGCCCGCCGCCTGCGCCGTGGGGAACAGCTTCAGGACGGACGCCCGGACCAGCGAAAGCGGCTGGTCGGACATGGATATCTTCATCGTCATGTTCTGCCCGTTGATCGAGACCTTCTCGGACCAGAACTGCGTGGCGTCAAGCAGAGTCGCAAGCGTATCTTCCGCCGCTTCCGCGGAGAGATCCGAGACGCCGCTCTTTCCCGCCGCTCCGCCGCCGAACGGCCAGATGGAGAAGATGTCCGCGCGGAGTCCGCACGGAACGGACAGGAGCGCCGCCGTCAGGACGGACAGGCAGAACGTCTTTTTCATGCGGGCGGGACGGATCATGGCTTTTTTCCGTAAATAGTGGAAAGTTCGGACCAGACCTTCACGATCTGGACGGACGTGCCGATGGAAATCCGCACGAAGCGTTTCGTGCGCGGATACGGGAAATACCGCACGAGGATGTTCCGGGCGCGAAGCTCGCGGAAACAGCGTTCGCCGTCGCCGTCGGGCGGGGATGCGAAAAGGAAGTTCGTCTCGGACGGGACGACCTCGAATCCGAGCTTGAGCAGCCCGGTGCGGAGCATTTCGCGCGCCAGACGGATCTTCTCGACGCAATCCTCGAAATAGTCCCTGTCGCGCAGCGCGGCGATGGCAAGCGTCTGCGTAAGGTACGAGACGTTA
Organism: Victivallales bacterium; assembly: GCA_045114455.1. Taxonomy (GTDB): domain Bacteria; phylum Verrucomicrobiota; class Lentisphaeria; order Victivallales; family UBA1829; genus UBA1732. The sequence continues at coordinate 3,235 of JBGUKN010000023.1, read as the reverse complement.
TAGGAATCCTTCATCTTCATCATGCCGGCGATCGTGCGCGGATGCGCCAGGGCGAACCCGAACCGGAGCCCGGCGAGCGAACGCGACTTCGAGAACGTGCGCGAAACGATCACATTCGGGAAGCGGCTTACAAAGTCAGCGCAGTTGTCGGCTGCAAAATCGGCGTAGGCCTCGTCAATCAGGACCATGCCCTTGTAGCCGGCGCAGATCTTCTCCATCAGAGCGCGCGGGAAACTGTTGCCGGTCGGCGCGTTCGGGCGCGCGATGAGGAACAGGTTGGTGCCTTCAAGCTGTTTCAGGATGTCGTCCGGCAGGCTGAAATCGTCGTTGAGGTCGATATAGCGGACCGGCGCGCCGTGGAGCGCCGCCAGGGTGGGATACAGCGTGTAGGACGGACGCAGGCAGGCGATCGGCAGGTCGGCCGAGGAGAAGCAGCGCACCGTGATGCTCAGCGTGTCATCGGAACCGTTGCACGCGATCACGTTGTCGCGCGTCAGGCCGAACATCTTCGCGATCTCGTCGCGGACGGGATCGGAAGTCGGATTCGGGTACAGGCGCAGGCGTTCGGGGTCGACCGAGGAAAGCGCCTGAAAGACGCCGGGACACGGCGGGAACGGATTTTCGTTGGTATTGAGCTTGATGAGCTCCGGGATGTTGAGCTGCTCACCGGGAGCGTAGCCTTCCATCCTGTCGATGTCCTTGCGGAAATAGGAAATGTAGCGGTCGGGAGTCATTGACGGGAGCCTTTCAGGTTATTTCCTGCCGTTTCTGCGGATGGACGCGCTGCGGCCGTGGGCGTCGAGCCCTTCGAGCTCGGCGAAATGTTCGATGGCGTCCACCTCGCGCATCAGCGCACTTTCCGTAAACGACAGGATGCTGCTGCGGCAGAAGAAATCGCCCGCCGTGATGCCGTGGAAGAACCGGGCGGTCCCGGCGGTCGGAAGCACATGGCTCGGCCCCGCTGTGAAATCGCCGGCGGGTTCGGGCGTCCAGGGGCCGAGGAAGATCGCGCCCGCGGCGTGGATGCGCTTCGCGAACTTCGCGGGTTCGGCGCAGTGGAGCTCGAGATGTTCCGGCGCGAACTTTCCGGCGATCTCCGCCGCCTCGTCCATGGAGCCGCAGCGGATCAGGAAGATGCCGTTTTCCAGCACCTTCTGAAGCGGGCCCTGCCGGGTGAGCGTTTTGGACTGCTCCAGAATCTGCTCCATTACGGCCTTGAGAACCTTTTTGGAATCCGTGACCAGCACGGCCTGTTCCAGACCGGAGCCATGCTCCGCCTGCGACAGGATGTCGGCGGCGGTCCAGGCGGGATCCACGCTGCCGTCCGCGACCACCATGACCTCCGAGGGGCCGGCGACCATGTCGATCGCGACGCGTCCGTAGACATAGCGTTTGGCTGCGGCAACGTAGGCGTTGCCGGGACCGACGATCTTCTCCACGGCGGGAACCGTCTCCGTGCCGTAGGCGAGCGCGGCGATGGCCGTGGCGCCGCCCATCTTGTAGACGGCCGTCGCGCCCGCGGCGACCAGCGCGTACAGCGTGGCGGGATTGATGCTGCCGTCCTTGCGCGGCGGCGTGGCTGCGATGATCTCCCGGACTCCGGCGGCCTTCGCGATCGCGACGGTATGGAGCGCACTGGAGACCAGGGGAGCCGTGCCGCCCGGCACATAGCATGCCACGCGGTCCATCGGCTTGAACTGTTCGCCGAGCGTGACGCCCGGACGCGGGTGCGAGGTCCACGAACGCGGAATCTGCATTTTTGCGAAATCGGTGATATTCCTGCGCGCCAGGCGGATGGCGTCCTTCGTCTTGCGGGAAACTGCTTTCTTCGCGGCGGCGATCTCCGCGTCGGAGACCTTCAGTTCGGGCGAAGTCAGCACCACCCGGTCGAATTTCGCGATCTGCGCCAGGACAGCCGCATCGCCGTGCTGACGGACCTCGTCCACGATCGCCTGTGCCCGCGCCTCGATCTCAGGCGGGCATGCCGGGCGTGTATAAAGCGATTGAAGAGCCTGCCCGTAATCGGCATCGGTGCAGTCAATGATTCTCATGGAAAAAGGTCCTTTCACGTTCGGGATCGCAAACAATAATCCATATAAAGATAGCTCAAAAAACGCATTTTTCCAGTCGAAACGCTCAAAAAGTCCCGTTTTTTCGGCGATGCCAAAGACTGCGCCGTCCATGTTTTTTTGAAAAAAAATCCTTGAAACGCTTGCATTTTCCGAAAACCCCGTCTAAATTAAACATCAGGAAGCAGCGGTTCATTCCTCTGAACAAAGAATATATCGGGGCCGCAAGGCCTTATTGCACCTACTTTTAAGTTGGAGCGGTATATGAAACCCTGCTTCTGTTTTTTTGCTTTTTCCCGGCGGATCGCGGATGTTTTCCGGATCCGCTTTTTTTATTTTACTGCTTGATTTTTCGGGCGAAAGGCATTATTTTAATAGATGTATGGAATTCTTCCGCATCCCTCCCGCATTCGAATCAACATTCCCGATACCGTTCATCAGGAGAAAAAAAGTGAAAAAAACATCCAGGATCCTCGGGCTCGCCGCCATTTACGCCGTGATCGCGATTTTGATCGTGCTCGTCTTCACATACTTCTACAGGACAAACGATTTCTTCCGTTCGCTCTTCGAAGGCGACGTGACCGTCCCGACGCAGATTGCGACGGAGAACGACATCCGCGAGACGGCGAAAACCGTCGAAAGGATCAATAAGAACGCGGCGCACCTTTCGCTCTTCATCCTCATTTTCATCCTGATCCTCCAGGCGTTCGCGTTCGTGACCGCCGCAGGCGTCTTCTCCGGACTGAAACGCAGCGCCGAACCGGTCGCGCTCCGCCTGAAAAAACTGGAAAACGCCGATCTCTTCCTCGACCTGCCGCTGTACTTCGGATTGCTCGGCACCGTCGCCAGCTTCATCGTGATGTCGTTCAACCCGAACATCAGCCGTCTGATCGCCTATTCCTCCACCCTCGTCGGCATCATCTTCAGCGTGATCCTGCGCCTGACGCTCCAGTATCCGCTGAAGCAGTCCCTCATCTGCGCCGCGGCTGAACTCAACGAAAAGGAAATCGAAAAGTGAACCGGTCCATTCTCATTGTCACATGCGACTTCCTGGTCCTGGCGGCAATGTCCCTTTCGATCGGGATGACCGAGGTCGGGGACCCCGCGGGCGAGGCGAAGATATCGTCTCCCGCGACCCGGCTGGTCGAGATGATCGACGAGGAGCT
>JBGUKN010000022.1:0-24869 GCA_045114455.1 Victivallales bacterium | reverse complement strand
TTTCGCGGACGGGCACTCGAAGACACGTCCCTTCGCGGCGCTGGAATCCGGCACCACGCGTGAGAGGATGCCTGGGCCGCAGTGGTTCGCGGAAGATTCCCAGCTGTCGAACGAGGCATCCCAGGCGGGACAGAAATAACCGGCGTTCGCATCCGCATAGAAAATGTGCATCAGGGTGACGTTGCGGATGTTGCTGATGCACTGGGCCAGACGGGCACTGTCCCGCGACGACGACAGCGCGGGCAGAATCAGTCCGGCCAGGATCGCGATGATCGCGATGACGACCAGAAGTTCGACCAGCGTGAACTGGCGGCACGCGGCGGAGCCGGAAAACAAACGGGCTTGCTGCTTCATTTTTTCTCTTTGCGTAACGGGCACAAATGCCGGAAACGAATCCGGCGCAGAAAAACCCGGAAAGGCGGGGACCCGGCTTGCGGACGCTGATGTTCGTTCGCTCACGGTTGCTCGACAGTTCGTGATTCGCACACGATTCACCCGGTCCTTCCCGCGGACGGTGGAAATTACCATACACCCGGAATGAGAAAAAATCAAGCGGAAAACGTATTTCCGGAGCTCCGGCACAGATCGGACGAATGCATGCTCGCGCGCACGCATGCCCGAGCGCATGCATACTCGCGCTTCACGCGCAAGTTTCAGTTAAAACAAGTTCCTTTAACTGAAACTTGGGAGGAATTCGGCTTTTCAGCCGTTTCCTGACCTCAATCCGAATTTCTTGACAGAATTCAGCTCCCTGCGAAAACACTGATATCAAGCCAATCGCTCCATGCCCGCGCGCCAGCGCACATGCAGGCATGCGCATACTCGCGCTTTATGCGCAAGTTTCAGTTAAAACAAGTTCCTTTTAACTGAAACTTGGCAGGGGAAACTCAAAATTCTTATAACTCACTGCCGCCGTCTGCAATGGTATTGCAAATGGCTGACCGAACGTTTGAATGAAAAGCAAGATATCCGGAAAGAAAACCGCCGGCTTTCCCTGAATCTTCAGGGAAGCACAGACATGCCTCAGAGCAGATGATCTGTGCCGATTTTCAGCAGCAGGCCGATCTGGTACACGACGAACGTGGTCACATAGGCCAGAAGAAAGAGTCCGGCGGCCTCGAAGAACATCCATTTCCACGAGTTCAGTTCCTTGCGGATGATCGCAAGCGTGGCCAGGCACGGAATGGACAGCAGGCAGAACAGCATCATGCAGAACCCCTGCAGCGGAGTATAGGCGCGGCGGAGCTGCCGGCGGAGCGGTTCCTGTTCGTCATCGGGCGAATCCTCGGCCACCTCGCCCTCGGCGTAAAGGATGCCGAGCTGGGAAACGAAGACTTCCTTAGCGGCCAGTGCACCGATCGCAGCGGTCGTGACACGCCAGTCGAAACCGATGGGCTTGAACGCGGGTTCCAGGAACTTGCCGACGCGGCCGGACACGGTGTATTCGGCGGCTTCGGCGCGTCGCTGGTTGTCAATGCGCCTGACGGCGGCGGCCTGTTCGGCAGCGGTCAGGGACGTATCGGCGGCAACGGCCATGATCTGCGCGCCGTAGTCGGCATCGAACGTCTTTTTCTCCGGGAAGTTGTTCGCGATGAAAAGCAGCACGGAAACGCCGAGGATGATCGTACCGGCTTTCTTCAGGTACATCACGCCGCGGTCCCACATGTGCAGGAGAATGCTTTTCGCGGTGGGGACACGGTAGGGCGGAAGCTCCATCAGGTAGACCTCGCCTTCTCCCTTGAACAGCGTTGACTTGAGGAGCCGCGCGGCAAGCATGGCGAACGCGACGCCGATCGCGTAGATCAGGAACATGATGAACGCCTGGTATTTGACCGCGAAGAACGCCGGGACCAGCAGCACGTAGATCGGCAGGCGTGCGCCGCAGCTCATCAGCGGCAGCACCAGGATCGTCGTCCGCCGGTCGCGTTCGGACTCGATGCTGCGCGTAGCCATGATCGCCGGGACGTTGCAGCCGAATCCGAGCACGAGCGGAACGAAGCTCTTGCCCTGCAGGTCGAACTTGCGCATGATGCCGTCCATCACGAACGCCGCGCGCGCCATGTAACCGGTGTCCTCCAGAAACGCGATGGCGAGGAAGAGGAACAGGATGTTCGGCAGGAAGACCACCACGCCACCCACACCATGGATCACGCCGTCGATCAGGAGACTACGGAGAACGGGCTGGACGTCCGGCGACCAGAAGCGCTCGATCAGCCCCTGGATCCAGGCAAACAGCCATTCGATACCGGCAGTCATCGGCGCGGCGCAGGTGAACGTGAACCAGAACATCAGGTACATGACGGCGAAGAACAGCGGGAGGCCGATCCACTGGTTCGTGACCACGGCGTCGATCTTGTCGGAAATCTCGCGACGGCGTTCCTGCGTGAACGAAATGGCGTCACGGCATGCGCCGGAGATCATGGCGTAGCGGCAGTCGGCCATGAAGGTCTCCGCCGTGATGGCGTGCCGGGCGTAGAGATGCGTGATCTGGGCATCGATGATGGCGTCGAGCCCCTGGAATTCGGGGAGCCGCATCACGCAGGTATCCTTTTCCAGCAGCTTGATGGCGAAGAAACGCGCGGGAATGTGGCGGACGCGGTCGGTCATGGCCGGTTCGATCCACTCCACGATCTCATGGATGGCGTCGTCGACGTCCGCGCCGTAAGTAAGCTTGGGGACGTCGTGGTCCTCAAGATGAAGGAGACTTTCCGCAAGGGCGCTCTTGAGCTTGTCGATGCCGTCGCCGCGCGACCCGACCGTCTGCACGATGCTGCAACCGAAATAGGACTGAAGCTTCGGGATATTGAACTTGAGCCCCTTCTTTTTCGCCTCGTCGCTCATGTTGAAGACGATCAGCATCGGGATGTGGAGCTCGGCAAGCTGAGTGGAAAGATACAGGCTGCGCTGCGGGATCGACGAATCGATCACGTTCATAATGAGGTCGATTCCCGGTTTCGTGAGCTCTTCGAACGCGACTCCCTCTTCCGGCGAACTGGAGGACAGGCTGTACACGCCGGGGATGTCGATGAGTTCGATCTGGTCCTCGTCGAGCATGAATTCGCCGGTCTTGCTTTCGACCGTCACGCCGGGGTAATTGCCGACATGCTGGCGCGCGCCGGTGAGACAGTTGAAGATCGTGGTCTTGCCGCAGTTCGGATTTCCCGCCAGGACGATCCGGTATTTGCGGCTCATGGGCGCTCCTGCCTGCGGATGACGATGTTCGCGGCATCGTCGCGGTGAATGGACAGACTGCTCTCCATGACCTTGATGCGGAGAAGGCCGCCGAACGGCGCGTGCGCCTCCATCTGGAGCCGGGTGCCGGGCACGATCCCGACGTCCGCGAATTTTTTTCTCCCGCGCAGGGACGGTTTCATGCTGATCACGACGGCCGTTTCACCGACAGGAAGCTCCGCCAGGGTGCATTCTCCCTGGTTCGAGGTAGTGCAGGCCGATGCCCCGGCCTTCCCGGTCGGGGATTTTTCATCATTCATGATGAACCTAATCCTTATCTGCCGGCCCCATGCAGGGAAACGGGACACGGCGGTGCAGTGTGTTTTTAATCAGCATATAATATATCACGCGGACGGTTCTTTTTCAAGAAAAAAGACGTGAAAGACGGAACAGGGAGGAAAAGAATGAAAAATCTTTTGTATTTCCGGGGAACAGTGGTATATTAGTAACTTCATTTTTCGGGATATTTTTCAGACATGAATCGGAAACCGGTCTTGAAACAGGCGTTCGTCAGTTCGCTGCCAGTCCTGATGGGATACACCACCATGGGATTTGCGGCGGGCGTCCTGCTGGCTGCGAAAAGCGGTGTCCGGCTGCCCGCCTTCTGGGCGTTCCTTACCAGCGCCACGAGCATTTCCGGCGCGCTGCAGTTCATGCTTGTGGACTGGATCCAAAAGACGCAGCCGATGCTCGACGTGGCGCTCCTGACCGTCTGCCTGAACATCCGCTACTCCATGTACGGGCTTTCCCTCATCGAACGTTTCCGCGGACTCCCGCTTGCAAAAAAACTCTACCTGATCTGGAGCCTCACCGACGAGACCTATGCGCTCGAAGTCGAAAACAAGGTGCCGCCCGGAGGCGATTCCATCCTGTACTGCCTGACCCTCGCCGCGCTGAACCACTTCTACTGGATCTTCGGCGTCGTCTCCGGCGCGCTCGCAGGAGCCGCCCTGCCCTTCCCGAACAAAGGCATCGACTTCGCCATGACCGCGCTTTTCCTGGTGATCCTGACCGACCAGTGCCGGGAATGCAAAAACCGGGTTTATGCGGCGGTCGGACTGCTCGCATCTGTAGTTTGTGCGCTGGTCTTCGGCGCGGGAAAAATGCTGATCCCGTCCATCATCCTCATGCTGTCCGTCCTGATCGTATTCCGGAAGCCGCTTGAAAGACTGGAATCATGGAAATGCGGAGGGAGGAAATCATGAGCGGCACATCAACCGAATATCTGCTGCTGCTGACCGCCGTGACCGCGGGCGTCACGTTCCTGCTCCGCGCGCTGCCGTTCCTGTTGTTCGGCACGGGGAAACGCCCGCCCGCATTGATCCTGAGCCTTGGAAACGTCCTGTCCCCGGCGGCGATCGCCATGCTCGTGGTGTACTGTTTCGCATGTTACGTCCGGGACCGCGCGCCAGCCGATCACATGTTCGGACTTGCGGAGATCGCCGCGGCGTCCGTTGTTGTCGCGCTTCAGACGTGGAAACGCAATCCGCTGCTGTCCATTCTGGCGGGAACCGCGGTATACATGACTTTGGTTCAGACCGTCATCCCCTGACCCCGGCCGGGAAAAACAACGACCGGAAGAATGGTGCGCGGCGCGGGACTCGAACCCGCATGCCTCACGGCGAAGGATCCTAAGTCCTTTGTGTCTGCCAATTTCACCAGCCGCGCATGATATTGATTGCTACGGGATAATATATCATATCAGCGAGGGAAATTCAAACTCATTATTCCTTTTTCCCGTGGAACGCGCGCTCCGTTCAGGAAAAGGTCTTTTCCGCATCAGCCGGACATCACGAAAACCGGATTCCTCGGAACTCCGCATCCCCCGCCGCGTCGGCCGTCCGCCTTTTTTCCGCTTTTTTCGGGAAACCTTCTTGACTTTCCGCAAATCGGTGGTATAGTAAATAATATCCTCAATCTGAAATGAGGGCGTATAGCTCAGTTGGTTAGAGCGCCACGTTGACATCGTGGAGGTCGTAGATTCGAGTTCTACTACGCCCACCATCCTTTCCAAAACGGAATGCGGGTGGCAGATTGCTTTTTTGTTTTAAACCGATGTCCACTCTCATTCCGTCCGGGTACGGCCTGTTCAAAAGACGCCCGTCAAACGTGGAAAAACGAGGGAAAGATCCTTCGACAAAGGCGCGGCGGACGGTTCAATCTTCCGCGGGAACAGCGAGGGAAACAGCTTCCTTGTGCTGGGTACGGAACCAGGAAGCCTGCCTGCGCGCATACTGGCGCGTCGCGATCACGATGGAATCCAGCAAGTCGACGCGGTTCATCTTTCCGGCGAGATAGTCGCCGATCTGCGCGTAACCGATGGCCTGCCATGCGGTCGGCGCCTGCAGAAGACCTTTCGCAAGCATAACGCGTGCCTCTTCGATCCAGCCGGAATCGAGCATGATTTCGGCACGGCGGCGGATCCTGCGCACCAGGTCGGCGCGGGCGCGGACCAGGACGAACTGCGCAAAAGCTGGATCTGGGGCGGACTCGCCGGAATGCAGTTCGCTGATCTGTTTGCCGGACAGCAGGAAGACTTCGCGGGCGCGGATGAGTTTTCGGCGGTGCGGATAGAACCGCCTGAAATCGAGGGGGCATTCGCGTTCCATGACGGCCGCGAGTTCGGGAAAACGCTCGTCGTTGTCGTAGGCGGCATCAAGCTCGTCGCGGAGAGACTGTTTCGCGGGGAGGACGTCCAGCCCGTACACAAGCGCGTGAAGATACAGGCCGCTGCCGCCCGCAATGACAGGAAGATGCCCGCGGGCGCGGATCTCATCGATGATGCGGAGTGCGTCGGTGCGGAACCGGAAGACGTCGGATTTCTCCGAAATGTCCATGGAGTCGATCAGATGATGCGGCACCCGGCGGCGTTCCTCCGCGGTCGGCTTCGCCGTTCCGATGTCGAGTCCCCGGTAGAACTGCATGGAGTCGGCGGAAATGATCTCGCCGCCGCATTCCTCTGCCAGGGCAAATGCCAGTTCGGATTTTCCCGCGGCGGTCGGCCCCATGATGACGGGGATCCGGGGGGTCCGGCGGACAGTGTCAAGCAGATTTCGCAGCGTCGCCGGCGTCATCCCGCTTCGCCTTCGTTTTGTCTTCGGGCCGGAAAAACGTGGAGATCACGAACAGCGCCACGCCGCAGCAGATGGCGGAATCCGCCACGTTGAACGACGGCCATTCGGCGACGTCACGCCAGTGGAACCGGAGGAAGTCGATAACGGCGCCGTGCCAAAGACGGTCCGTGCAGTTTCCGGCGATGCCGGACGCGACCATCAGCAGGGCGAAACAGCGTTCTGGCCAACCCGCGCTCAGTTTGCGCAGGAAGACAATCAGCAGGACGAACGCGGCGACCGAAATCCCGAACGGGATCCACGGAAGGCTGTGAAACATGCCCCAGGCCGCGCCCTTGTTCGTGAGATGCGTGAGATCGAAAAAACCGGGGATGACCGTAATCCGTTCATGCAATCCGATGCGATGCAGGACCAGGACCTTCGACACCTGATCCAGAATCGCCAGGAACAGCGCGAACAGCGCGGCCGCAAGAATGACATGCCATTCCCGGGACGAACCGGGCGTCATGCGGGCTTCAGCGGTAAACAACTTCATAACAGACGGAAGGCGATGCGGACAGAGTCATACGGCAGATGGGACCGGACGGTGCGTCTCCGAAAAGGAAAATGCATCCGCCATCCCGATCCCGCCGCACGAAAATCAGCGGCGGCGCATCCCTTCGCTCGCTTCCTTCCGGGACTTGCATGCCACGCAGAAACGCGCATAGGGCTTGACCTCGAGGCGGGCGGGGCTGATCTCCTTGCCGCATTCGACGCAGATGCCGTATTCGTTTTCATCCAGACGGGTCAGCGCCTCGTCGATCATTTCGATCACGGTGCCTTCGTCGGAAAGCAGACCAAGCTCGAAATCATGCTGGAAATTGTCGCTGCCGAGGTCGGCCATGTGCGTCGCCATACCGGCGCCGGGACCGGATTTCCGGTTGGTCAGGGCATCTGCGCGGTGGATGTTCAGCTGATCCTGATGATTGGCCCTCAGGTCCAGCAGAAGATCCCGGTAATGCTTCTTCATCTTCGGGGAAAGATGCGATTTCCTGATGATATGTCCGTTTGCCTCGGCCTGGTTCTGGAACGCCGCGACCTCGGCCTTCGTGACGATGCGGCCATGATGCGACGCCTGAACGTCTTTGTTCTTGTCTGCTTTTTTCCGGGAACCGGCCGCGGATTTGGAAACCGGCTTTACAGGAGCCTTAACCGGAACCACAGTCTTCTTTGCAGGTGCAGGAGCGGGAGCGGCTTTCTTTGCGGGAGCGGCTTTCTTCGCAACAGCCTTTGCCGGGGTAGCTTTCTTAACGGGAACAGCCTTCTTCGCAACAACCTTGACCGGGGCGGCCTTCTTCGCGGGTGCAGCCTTCTTCGCCACAGCCTTTGCCGGGGTAGCTTTCTTAACGGGAGCGGCCTTCTTGGCGGGAGCGGCTTTCTTCGCGACTGCCTTTGCGGGTGCGGCCTTCTTTACCGGGGTAGCCTTCTTCGCCGGAGCGGCCTTTTTGACCGGAACAGCCTTCTTCGCCACAGCCTTTGCCGGGGCAGCTTTCTTCGCGGTGGGAGCTTTCTTGGCGGGGGCAGCCTTCTTCGCCACAGCCTTGACCGGAGCGGCCTTCTTGGCGGGGGTAGCCTTCTTCGCAGCGGGTTTCACAGCTTTTTTAGCGGGAGAAGCCTTTGCAACAGTTTTTGCCAGCGGCTTGGAGGCCGGTGTTTTGGCCTTCCCGGATTCGATCTTTTTCATCTGGTACAACTCCTGGTTCTGCGGCTGTCGATTGCCGGATCAATATGTGTTTTTAGAATCACTGATCTATTTAAAATAGCACTGAAAAACTGATTATCAAGCCGGAAGAATTGAAAAAAACGTTTTTCGCTGTATATTTTTATGCCGGAGTCCCCGCCGCGCTTCCTCCTCCCCCGGAGCGGCGCATATCCCGGACACAAACCGCCTTTCCGGAGAAAACATGATTGACCTTCACATGCACAGCAGCTGTTCCGACGGGACCCTGATGCCGGAGGAGCTCGCCGCCGCCGCCCTGAATATGGGCCTGGAGGCCGCGGCCCTGACCGACCATGACACGGTCTCGGGCGTGCAGCGTTTTCTGTCCGCGGCCGCGGGGACGCCGCTTCGCGCCGTGCCGGGCGTCGAGCTGGCAAGCATGCTTTTCAGCAAGGACATCCACATCGTGGGTCTGTTCATCGACCCCGGCAATCCCGCTCTGCTGTCCGCGCTGGAACAGATGCGGCTGTGGCGGGAGGAACGCAATGCGGAAATGGTGGAAAAAATCCGCTCGAAAGGCTATGATATCACGCTGGACGAAGTTCTGTCCGAAGCGAACGGCGAAAGCGTCGGGCGCCCCCACATGGCAAGCGTCCTGCTCAAAAAAGGATATTTCGAGAACATGCAGGGGGTGTTCAACCGTTTGCTCGGGCGCAACGGCTCCTGCTATGTCCTCCGCAAGTATTACCCCGTCGACGCCTGCATCCGGCTGATTCATGAGGCGGGCGGCCTGGCGATCTGGGCGCATCCGCTTCATGCCGCACACGGAGCTCGAGCAGCCCTCCGCAAGATCGGCTCGCGGCTCGCGAACTACGGACTCGACGGACTCGAATGCTATTACTCGATGTTCTCCGAACAGCAGCAGTCCGACGCGCTGGAATTCGCACGTGCGCGTTCCCTGCTGGTCTCCGGCGGAAGCGATTATCACGGGGCGTCCCATCCCCAGGTCAAAATGGGAACCGGGATCGACGGCAATCTGGCGATTCCGTTCGAAATCTACGAACGGCTTCTGGCCGCAAAACAAAACAGGGATTCCCATGACGGCGAAAAAACAAGTTGACGGCATCGTGATGCTCCATAATCTTTATACCCGGCTGGAGAACGTAGTCCCCATGCCGGAACCGGGGACATGCGTCGAGCTCGACCTCGGATGCGGCGACGGCGAGTTCGCGCTGACGCTCGCGGAACGCCGCCCCGACGTGTATGTAATCGCGGCGGACATGCTGCTCGGACGCGTCCGGAAAGTGCAGAAACGCGTCCTGCGGGACCGCATGGCCAATCTGCATGTGCTGAAAAGCGAGTCGCGCGTGCTGATTTCCCGGACGATCCCGGACGCGTTCGTCGACCGCGTGCATCTTCTGTGCCCCGACCCGTGGCCGAAGGCGAAACACCGCTGCCATCGCCTCGTCACATCGGACATCATGACGCAATTCGCCCGCATCCTGAAGCAGGACGGCGTGTTCCACTTTTCCACAGACAACGCGGAGTATCTGGAAATCGCGGACCGGACTGTGCTCGGATCGGGACTGTTTGCGCCATCCGATTTGACGCTCATCGCCGACGTCGCGGACATCAAGACCGGATTCGAACTGCTTTGGGAATCCGAAGGAAAAGCCGTAACGCACCGCGCCTGGCGGAAACTCTGATCCGGTTTTCTTTCGCTGCCCCCAGAAAAGAAAGAGGCGGGGTAGAAAAACCGCCGCCGAACTGGCGTAAAAAAGACAAGAAGTCAAGTTTCAGTTAAAAGGAACCTTTTTTAACTGAAACTTGAGCGTATGCGCGGGGGAAGGGGATCGGGGGACGTCTTTCTCCGCCCCGTGTAAGGGAAATGCGTGGTTCAACGGCATGTCTGTACGAAGGACGCACAAAGCCGGGCGCCCATTCGGCTGTCAACGGACGAAATCGGCATGTCCGTCCGCGTTTTTTCCGCTTTTTTTGGTATTCTTCGGAAAAAAGACTTGATTTGACCGGCTGTATATGATATATTGCTTTATCTTCTTATACGCTTTCAACTGCAACTCAATTATCCAGGAGACAGATTTCATGAAAAAGTCCCTCAAGCTCGCCGTTCTTTCCGCCTGCGCTGTCCTCGGCGCCCTCGCCGCCACTTCCTGCGCCACTCCGTTCCCGCTCGGATGCCTCTACACTGACGTCGTCCTGCCCGGTTCCGTCGGCGACGGCAACCTGAGCCAGTCCTATAACCGCCGCGGATCTTCCTCCTGCTACAGCATCCTCGGCTGGGTCGCGGGCGGCGACGCCTCCATCAACGAAGCGGCCGTCAACGGCGGAATCGACAAGATCGCCTGGACGAACACCCATGTCACGAACTACTTCGGCATCTACGGCATCTACCGGACCGAAGTTTTCGGCACGGGCAAGGCCCTCGGTCCCGATCAGACCCTCGCTCCTGCGAAAAACAGCCAGAAGTAATCGTCTGCTCCGGTCGGATCCGGTTCCGGCCGGAACATAGCGCATCGGCGGTTTTCACGACTGCGCCGCGGAGAATTATCCCCGCGGTGCGTCGGATGCCGCCTTTTTCGTATCAAAACAATCCGCGATCCCGTCCCCATGACCCTGCTTGAACTGAAAAAGGATCTCGCAAACAAGTTTTCGCAAGACGGCTTCGAAGCCGCCGACCTGGAAGCGCATTTCATCGTCTGCGAGGCCGCCGGGATCCCCGACCGCGAATTCGCGCTTCACGCGCATGAGCCGGTCCCGTCCGAAGTTCAAGCCAAAGCGGAGTCCTTCCTGACGCGCCGTCTGGCGAACGAACCGTGGCAGTACATTTTCGGACATGCGCCGTTTCGCGAACTTGAACTCGCGGTCGGCCCGGGCTGTCTGATTCCGCGTCCGGAAACGGAATACTCCATCGATCTCATGCTCAACGGCCTGCCGCGCGGCGCGTCCGTATGCGAACTCGGCGCGGGGAGCGGCGCAATCTCGCTGGCGATTGCCTCGGAACGTCCCGACGTGACGGTCACGGGGATCGAACTTTCCCCGGACGCGCTGAAGTGGGCCGAACTCAATTTGAAGACGCTTGCCCTGACGAACGCGACGTTTCTGCACGGCGATCTTTTCGGGCCGGTCGCCGGACGCCGGTTCGACCTCATCGCGGCGAATCTTCCGTACATCCCGGACAGCGATCGCGGCAAGCTCCCGCCGAACGTGCGCGACTACGAACCCGCGGAAGCGCTGTTCGGCGGCACAGACGGGCTGGACATCATCGTGCGCGCGCTGGAACAGGCTCCCTCTTTCCTGAAACCGGACGGGCGCATCTTCTTCGAGCTTGATCCGTGCAACGCGGACCGGGCTTTCGAGCTCGCTTCAAAATATCTGCACGCGCCCGCGCTCCTGAAAGACCAGTACGAGCTGACGCGTTTCCTCACGGCAAAAAAGTAGAGCCCGGACCGCCGCAAGGCAAATCCGGGCCACCGCAAGCGGTGCTGAAACAGCGCCCTGCTGCGCTCGGGCACATTGCAAGCGGTGCTGAAACAGCGCCCTGCTGCGCTCGGGCACAAATCTTATCCGTTATTCCGCTGTCTCTTCAGAGGCCGAGCGTCATCCTGATGAACGCGTCGCCGGTCATGAATCCGAGCGAACCGTTCGGCGCGGCCTTTTCCGAGTATTCCGTGACAGAATCAGGCTGGATGTGCGGACCCCAGATGCAGACGGGGACCGGCGTGCGCGTATGCTGGCGCATGGAAAGCGGCACCGGGTGGTCCGGGAGAACGGCGAACGTGACGCCGCGTCCCTGCAGCGCCTCGACGACGGGTTTGATGATGCGGTTTTCGAAATCGCGGATCGCCTGCATTTTGAGGTCAAGACGGCCCTCGTGGCCGGTTTCGTCGATCGCTTCGAGGTGAACATACACGAAGTCATGGTCCTCAATCGCGCGGATTGCCGCCGCCGCCTTGCCCTCGTAGTTCGTGTCGATGTAGCCGGTGGCGCCCTCGACGGGGATCACGTCCATCCCCGCGCACTTGGCGATGCCGGAGATCACGTCGACCGCCGTGATCACAGCGCCGGTCTTGCCGCCGTAGCGTTCCGAGAACTTCGGAAACGACGGCGTCCGACCCGGACTCCACGGCCAGATCGCGTTGCCCTTCGCCTCGCCGGACTTCACCAGCGGGTGTTCGGCCAGAAACGCCGCCGCGTCCGCCCAGAGCCTGTTCAGGAATTCCACCGTATGGGCGGCCTCCTTCGAATCGTCCAGCGCAGTCCACGGAAGTTCGGCGACCGGGATGTCCTGCGAGGAATCCGGCTTGTAGTAGCCGACGTTCGGGGAGAATTCGGGTCCGTGCAGGATCAGCAGGTTGCGGTAGCTGACGCCGGGATAGAACGTGAGTTTGTCGGAGCCGAAACGCTCCTGAAGCGCCTCCATCAGGACGCGGGAATGCTCCTTCGTGATGTGGCCGGCGGAATAATCCTTCAGCACGCCGTCTTCCACGGTAATCAGATTGCAGCGCCATGCGACGTCGTCGGACGCGAGCGGGATGCCCTGGCTGACCGCCTCGATCGGACCGCGTCCCGGGTAATACAGTGACGGCGCGTAGCCGAGCACGGACATGTTCGCCACATCCGAAGAGGTCGGATAGCCTTCCGGCAGGGTCAGGAACGTGCCGGACGCGCCGTTGGCGGCGATTTTGTCCATGGTCGGGGTCGGGACCGCTTCGAGCGGAGTTTTTCCGCCGAGCTCGGGGATGGGGAGGTCCGCCATGCCGTCGCCGAGGAAGACGACGGCCTTTCCTTTCAGGTCGCATGTGTTCATAAGAGGTTTTCCTTTTCTGTCATGCAGTTGGATTTGCTGTTTTTTGACAATAATAAAATAACATGCCGTCGATGAAAAGTCAAGGAGGGGCAGGGCTCTTTCCGCTGAAAACATGCGTACATTTGTATGTATTTCGTGAAAATACTTTCAATAAACTTGCAAAACGCGCTTGAAAGAAGCAGGAACGCGATGTATTGTATCTTATCGGAAGAACATTTCGCGTTTTCCATCCACGCAGGCTGAGCCCGCTCTTTCACTCGGAGCCGCATCAATCTCGACCCCAGGATCAAATGCAATGAAGAAAATCACCAAACGGCAGTTCGAAATAGCAGGCTTCATCCGTGATTTCATCGGAAAAAACGCCATTTCGCCCACGCTCTACGACATCGCGGAATACTTTTCCATCAAACCGTCGACCGCAGCAGCCCACATCGCCGCGCTGGAACGCAAACGCGTCATCGTGCGGCAGAAAGGACGCCGCCGGAGCATCCGGCCGGTCGGAATGGGGTCCGGCCTGCCGCAGAAAGTTCCGGTCTGCGTCCCGTTTTACCTGAAGAAGAACAGTCTTTCCGGCGCGCCGTCCTCCTTCTACCATGTGGACGCCAGCCTGCTGCCGGACCACGTCCGGGCGAAAGACCTCTTCGCCGTGCGCCTCGGCGTTTTCAACGATCTCCCGCAGAATGCCGATGTGGAACCCGGCGACGTCCTGATCGTCTGGACGCGTCCCGAACGCCTTCATCCCGGCATGATCGTACTGGAACGCAGTGGTTCCGCCCCGTCATGCCGTCAGGTGACGGTGGATTCGGAGCCGGAACCCGGCGTGCTCGGACAGGTGATCGCGCTTCTGCGGCCCCTTAAGTGAAGGGCGGAAACAGTTCCCCGGTTCATTCCGGCGGCGACGGCGGCCGATGGTTCGAGCCGGTTCGTCCGTCCGGCTGCCGGGACGCACGATGCGCCGCGTTTTCGCATTTTTTCTCCCCGCCGACTTGACTTTGCGGAAAATGCTTCTACATTATCATACCGCGCATTTTTTCAACCGGAGACGCCATTCATGTTCAGAACGCTTTGCATTCTTTTTGCCGCCGTCGCAGTCGTCCTGTGCAGCGGCTGCCGCAGCACAGTTGACAACAACAACCGTACCGCGATGGAGCTCTGCCGGTACATGATGCAGCAGACCGGCGGCACGTACGACGGTCAAATGGCGGTCGAGCCGATCCACGCCGACGAAGGTTTCGCGCTGAAAGTCGCCAACCGCCAGGTCGCATTCTACAAGTTCAACACGAAGTACAAGAAGGCCCGTGCGAAGATCGAATACGTGGACGACAACGGCTTCATTTACATCTACGGATTCAAATTCCCCGCCATCTCCCACGGCTCGTTCATCATGGTCGACTACGAGGAGAATCCGCTGAAGGACAAACTCCTCGAGGCATTCAAAAAATTCTGAACGCAGGCAGGCGGCTTTCGAAAGCCGCCTTTTTTTACGGAAGCGGAAAGCGTGCACGGGCAGGGGGGAGGGACATATGCACGCCGGATGCCCTTTTTCGGCAAAAACAGGCGATCCTCCTTGAATCCGGCTCCATTCCGTGCTATATTGTCTGTTGACCGTTTTTCCTTTTTCTGAATAAAACATAATCTCCCCGGAGACCATACATGAGCAGCACAACGGACAACGACTCCAACTTCAAGGCCCAAAGCTATCTGCGGCTGCTGAAATATACCCTGCCCTACTGGAAACGCCTCACGTTCGGCATCCTCTGCGGCATCCTCGTCGGCGGATCGCTGTTCTTCGCGCTGCTGCTGGTGCCGCAGCTGGTCGGCCTGGTCGATTCCGGCGGCGACATCGGCGCCTCCGCGGACCAGCGGACCGTATCGTCCGAGGAGCTCGTCCAGTTGCGCGACATCGCTGCGGACCAGGGCATCGATGACGCGGAAAAGGACCGCCGCATGGTGGAGATCCTGTCCGGCCCGCCCGATGACGACCCCAAGCTCACCCGTCTGCTGAAACAGGCGAACGACGCGATCAACCGGTTCCACCTGCCCTGCTCCATCGAGGGCACGACGATCAAACTCGAATGGCCGGTCAAAAAGAGTTTCGAGATCGTCACCGCGGACGGACGCATCGCGTGGCAGCTCTTCGCGATCTACATCACCTCGTTCGTGCTGGTGTGGTTTCTGCGGAGCCTCGGGATGTATCTCAACGGCTACTTCACCCGCTATGTGGGCATCCGCGTGGTCGCCGACATGCGCAACGCGATCTTCCGCAAGCTCACCAGCCAGTCTCTCCGGTTCTACGGCGACATGGACGTGGGCCACCTCATCAGCCGCTGCACCAACGACACGTCCGCACTGGAATACTCCGTGTCGCACTCCATCGAGGACCTGACGAACGCGCCGCTTCAGATCCTGGGCTGCGTGGCGGCCATCGTGGTGGCGTGCCGCCAGTTCGACGACTACGGGCTGGTCATCCTGCTGGGGCTGGGACTCGGGATCGTCATCATCCCGATCGTCATCGTGAGCCGCATCGTCCGCAAATACTACAAGCGCAGCTTCGCGCGCATCGCCGACGTGTTCTCCCGAATGCACGAGGTCTTCTCCGGCATCCGCGCCGTGAAGGCGTACTACGCGGAGGAACGCGAAAACGAGCGGTTCCGCGCCGTGAACCGGAAATACTACCGTCAGGCGATCAAGGCGATGCGCCTGCACATCATGTTCACCCCGCTCATGGAAATGGTCGGCGTGACCTCGACCCTGATCTTCCTGCTGTATTCGTACAAGTGCGGCATCACCGTCACTGAGCTTGCCGCCCTGCTGACCCCCGCCATGATGGCGTTCCGCCCGATCAAGGACATCTCGAAAGTCTTCGCCAGCCTGCAGCAGTCCATGGCCGCGGCCGACCGCTACTTCGCGCTGCTCGACACCGACACCTCCCTGCCCGAAAAGGCCGACGCGATCGAGCTGAAGGAATTCAAGCAGGGCATCGCGATCCGCGACGTCAGCTTCTCCTACGACGACCGTGTGGTGCTGGATCACGTTTCGTTCGACATCCCGCACGGCAGCATGGTCGCGGTCGTGGGCGAGACCGGGTCCGGCAAGTCGACCATCGCGAACCTGCTGGCGCGCTTCTACGACGTCGATTCCGGCTCCATCACCATCGACGGCGTGGACCTCCGGGACTACAAGATCGCCTCGCTCCGCCACATGATCGGCGTAGTGAACCAGGACGCGATCATGTTCAACGAGACCATCGCCGCCAACATCGCCTACGGCAAGCCCGACGCCACCATGGACGAGATCGTCGCCGCCGCCAAGCTCGCCAACGCCCACGAATTCATCGTGAACGGCCCGCACCCGAAAGGATACGACACCGAGGTCGGCGAAAAGGGCTTCAAGCTCTCCGGCGGCGAGAAGCAGCGCATCTCCATCGCGCGCGCCATCCTCCGCAACCCGCCCATCCTGATCCTCGACGAAGCCACCAGCGCGCTCGACACCGTGACGGAAAAGCTGGTCCAGGAGGCCCTGAACCGCGTGATGTCCAACCGCACGGTCTTCGCCATCGCGCACCGTCTGAGCACGATCCGCAACGCCGACATGATCATCGTCATGCAGAACGGCAGGATCGCGGAGTTCGGCAAGGAAGCCGACCTGCTCGCACGCGAGGACGGCATCTACAGGCGCCTGCACAGCACGCAGTTCAGCCTGTAAGCGGGAAATCCCTGTATGACGATGCACATCCAGGCGGCTCCGAGCTTCTCCCTGCGGACATCGTCTCTGTTCCGTTCCTGGAGCTGGGTGAGGAGCGATTTCGCCGAAGAGTTCCGGCGGCTTTCGGACGCGGGCGCGTTCCGGCCCGACGGAGGTACCTCCGAAGTCATCTGGCGCACGCGCACCAAGTTCGTTCTCCGCGCGCACACGTCGCTCGGGTTTGACGTCGCGTACAAGAGCTTTTTCGAGGTCAAAAACGTTCACCATTACCTCCTGCGGCCCTCGCCGTGCGCCGACGAGGCGGCGAACTATGCCCGGCTGAAGGAAATGGGATTCCCCCTGCCCGACCTGCTGGCGGCCGGGGAGCTCCGCCGCGGCCCGCTGCTGAAGAACGCCTTCATGGTCTCCCGGTTCGTGGAGGGATTCCGCAACGGCACCGACTTCTTCGGCGAAGGCGAGCATGTGAATGACGAACCCCTGCTGAAGGAATTCTGCCGCGCTCACCTGGCGCTGCTCGCGAAGCTCCATGACCGCGGCTGGCTCCACGGCGGATTCACGCCCGCCAATCTGCTGTACAGGCGCGAGCCGGACGGCGGCATGAAGCTCTGCTGGGTCGACGTCGCCGAGTGTTCCCGTTCGCCGCTCACCGTGCCGATGATCGCGGACGACATCATCCGCCTCTTCCGTTACCTGAAGATCTCCTCGAAGGTCCGCTGCGAGCTCGAGGCCGCCTATCTCGAGGCGGCGAAGGTTCCCCGAACGACCGCCGGCGAACTCTACGACGTCCTGGAAAAACGCATCGCGACGCGCCTCAAGCCCTGGGCCGTCATGGCGGAATGACCGTCCGGTCCATGTCCGCTTCAGGCAGGCGTCGCGGCCGGCACGGAAAAAACCGGCGGTCAGATGAAATAGTCTTCCCCGAGTATCAGTTTCATCAGATCCCCGTAGTGTTCCCTGACGTACTGTTCGCAGCCTGCCCCGTCAAACGCGCTTGGATAAATCTTCGTCACGCTCGCGGGGACCGCGATCTCCTTCAGTGACCGGCAGTCCCCGAACGCCATGGATCCGATAAAGGTCAGTCCCTCCGGCAGGACCACGCGTTTCAGGCCCGTGCAGCCCATGAAGGCGTTGTCGTTGATCCTGCCGAGCCCGGGCGACAGCACGACTTCCTCCAGGCCCGTGCAGCCCGCGAAGGCTCTGTAGCCGATCGTGCGGACTCCCTCCGGCAGCTCGACGCGCTCCAGGGCCGTGCAGCCTTCGAAGGCGAAGTTGCCGATCGTGCGGGCTCCCGGCAGGACTACGCGTTTCAGGCTTTTGCACCTCCGGAACATGCCCGCCGGGATCTCCGTGATCCCCACGGGAAGCGAGACCACCTCCAGCGAGGCGCAGTTCTGGAACAAATAATCGGGGATCTTCTCCGGATTCCCCTTCAGTTCCGCACGCTTCAGCTCAGTGCAGCTGTTGAACATGCCCCGCGGCGCGGATACGTCGAAAAAGTTGACTTCGCCGTAAATAATGTCGCCCTCCTCCAGTTCCGTCACGCTCGCGGGGATCGTGATCTCCCGGATCGCGCTGGACCTGAACGCCTCTCCCCCGATGCTTGTCACGCTGTCCGGGATCGTCACGCGTTCGACGCGGCAGGACTCGAACGCCCGGGACGCGATCCTGCGGATGCCCTCCGGCACCTCGTATTCTCCCTCGAGAGTGACCGGAACGCCGATCAGGATCTTCTTCTCGTAGTCGATCAGGGAGCCGTCCGCCAGGTACCGGAACCGCTTGTTCGCCGGAGACAGAAACATCAGCTGCGTCGTCTCAAGGTCGAATGCGTTATCCAGCCGCTCGATCGAACCCGGAATGGTCACGGTTTTCAGGCTTTCGCACTGATGGAACGCATACAGTTCGATCTCCTTCAGCCTGCCCTTCGCCGGAATCATGATGTTTTCCAGGCTTTTGCAGCCCGCGAACGAGCCTCTCCTGATCTCATGCACGCTCTCCGGGAGCTTCACCGTCTTCAGCGACGTGCAGCCCGCAAACGCCGAGTATCCTATGACCTCGATGCCCTCCGGGATCTCGATGCTTTCCAGCGCCGTGCATCCGTAAAACGTCTTGTCGACCAGCCATATCGTACGAGGCGGCGGAAACTTGAGATGCCTGAGGCTGGTGCACTCGTAGAATACGCCGCCGCCGTCGAGGAATACCGGATGGTCCTGGGGCAGAACGATCTCCTCCAGCGCGGTGCAGCCGGAGAAAGCCGCTCCCTCGATCGTCACCACGCTGTCCGGGATCCTGATCTCCCTGATGGCGGTGCATTGCTTGAACGCACTGGGCCCGATCTCCTTCACGCCCTCCGGGATCGCGATGGATTCCAGTTCCGCACAGGAGCTGAGAGCGCCTTCCGGGATAGCCTCGAGTCCTTCCGGGAACGCAAAGCGCTTCAGCTTGCTACACTGTGAGAAAACTCCCTTCCCCAGGACGACGCTCCCCGGGGACGGCTGCGCGCCCTCTGGATCTTTCCGGAACATCACGGTCTCGAGGTTGGAACACTGGTAAAAAGCGCTGTTGCCGATGGTAATGCGAGCGGGCAGCGAAACCGATTTCAGGGACGGAATATTGTCCAGGGCAAGTTCGCCGATCGACTTGACGGAGTCGGGGAACGTGACGGATTTCAGCTTCTTGCAGTCCTGGAACGCATTGGTGTGGATCGCCGTGATCCCGTCCGGAACGACGAAATCCACCTCGCCGGGGTCCGGCACATACAGAAGCGTAATGCTCTCCGGCATCGGGCTGCCGTCGTAGTACACATACTCGAACTCCATGTCGGAGGAATATTCGCTTTTGGGGATGTAGGGAATATCCCCGGATTTGATCTTGGGCAGCAATTCGTCCGCCGTGCCCCGGACCTTTCTCTTCTCCGGGGCAGATGCATCGGACGGGGCGATCCCGACCTTGACCTGTTCAACCTGACCGGATTTCCGTTCATCTTCCGGTATTCGATCCTTCCCCGCGCAGGGGAGGGACAGGGAAGTCAGGATAACGAGCGCGGCAAGAACGCACAATGCCGCCGCGCCGGACTTTGAGGCGAATCCGTATTTATTGAAGCTCAAATCGGAATGATGTTTCATAAAACCGCCCTCATTTCGTGCAAAGGAATGAAACGGAACATTTTTCCCTAACTATACCACCCGAAGTACATCATTTCAAGAAAAAGTATGGGATTATTTCAGAGAATAATTGAAGACTGGCTTTTACAGTATAATCATTATAATATTTTAATTAATATGATTAAAATATCATATGAAATGATTTCAAATAGAATCTATACGGAAGAAAAAATGAAACGGAAGAAAAAAGAAATCGGGATCAGAATGAATCAATATTCTATTTTTGATCGTTTTCAAACTTGAAACAAGAAAATATAAGAAGTAATATTACAGTAAAATAAGAATAGATTTATAAGGGAATGACGAAACAAGCTGAATCATTTGATTATCAGTAAAATAACGGAATACCCGTCATTTTCCGACCATGGATTCGTTAAATATATGAAAATCAGGGTAAAAGAAATGACGGACAAATTGTCAGATTCGTCCGTCATTCCGTTATACTATTTATTATCAATCATTTATATCTTTTGTTGGAATATCGGTCAGACCGTCATCCGTCACCAGCTTGATTTCGTCAAAAGCTTTCTGAATCGCCTCCTCCATATTCGGAATTTTCGACTCCTCGAATTCGACAAAATGGAGTTTGGCGTGGATCACCGGAGACGGCGGCGCAAAGACGGTGCAGCTATCCGCCATCGGTTCGATGGAAATATTGAAAGTGCCGATATCCTCCGCACGGGCGATCGTTTCCAGTTTGTCCATGCCGCAGAGCGGGCGCACGATCAGGTCCGGCACGGCGCGGTCGATCACGGACATGTTCACGACCGTCTGGCTGGCGACCTGGCCGATCGCCTCGCCGGTGACGATCCCGTACAGATTATGTTTTCTGCACAGTTTCGAAGCGATCCGCATCATCATGCGGCGATAGAGCACGGTGCGGAATTTCGGGTCGCAGTTGTCGCGGATCAGCTTCTGCACTTCGGAAAGGTTGCAGGCATACAATACGCCGTGCGGCTGGAACCTGTTGATGATCTTGGCGATACGCCAGACTTTCGTGACGGATTCGATCGGCGTATAAGGGTAACTGTGGAACGTGAGAAAGTCCATCCGGCAGCCGCGTTTCATCGCCATCGCGCATGCCACGGGTGAATCGATCCCGCCGGAAAGCATGCCGAGCAGCGGGGAATTGGAGCCGACCGGGAGACCGCCGCGCGCCTTTACCGTTTCCAGGAAGATCGTGGAATTCTTTTCCCTGATCTCAACGCCAATGGAAATATCCGGGTTCATCAGGTCTACCTGGACACTGTTTTCCCCGAACATTTCTTCTATCATGGTCGCCGTTTCAATCTCTATCTCCTTGGAACGCAGAGGAAAACTCTTGTCGGAACGGCGTGCGCGCGTCCGGAATTTCACCGGACGGCCGAGGCTTTCGAGCTGCTGTTCGAACAGCGGCTTCACGGCCTGCCTGATATGATCCAGAACTGCCTCGATGGTGCGTTCACCCTCGATGCAGAAGGAAAATGAATCAAGACCGAAGCAGTCTTTCAGGCGTTCTTTCAGATAATCCTGTTCCTCGTCCGTAAAGACTTCGAATTCGTTTTTATGAATAAAGATCCGACCGCGCATTTTCACATAATTCAGGCCTGGTACACGATCCTTCGTCATGCGTTTCATATTGCGGATCAGCGTGTTCTCGAACATGCTGCGGTTGTTTCCCTTCGTCGCGATCTCGTTGTAGCGGCAGATGATGGAATTGTAAAGCGCCATAGTGATAGAACTCCTGTGGATTAAACAGCGCGTCCGGCTGTAATATGAACGATCTGAGATTGTTGTGTCAAAGGATTGTCCGGGATTTCCGTGAAGGAACAGAATACCTGTTTCGCATCCGATATCTTATGATAGAATGCTTCCTGCGTTTTTCTGTCAAGATCGCCTGTGGCATCATCCACGATAACGACAGTGTTATCCTTTGACATGGAATGATTTTTGACGATATCGAATTCCGCTTCCTTCAGCGCAAACGATGTCGCGCGGCACTGTCCGCGTGATCCGTAAAGTTTCAATGACTTTCCATCCGCCATGAAATCGAAATCGTCAAGATGCGGTCCCGTTGTCGTATATCCGTTCATCCTGTCTTTTTCTAGATTTCTGTCAAGTTTTTCCTCAAAGATTTTCGGTTCTGAAAGCTCATGAACCGTTCGTAATCTTATTTGCAAATCGGCAAGTTCCGGTTTCAAATCCGACAGAGTGTTCCGCA
The DNA here is from genome assembly GCA_045114455.1 of Victivallales bacterium. Taxonomy (GTDB): domain Bacteria; phylum Verrucomicrobiota; class Lentisphaeria; order Victivallales; family UBA1829; genus UBA1732. The sequence goes on along the minus strand of JBGUKN010000022.1, from coordinate 2,974 downwards.
TGAAATCGGATAAAATTCTGATATGGATTTCCCGCGCCTGGACGATCTCGGATCCGTATTTTGCGAGCGCCGGATGATACGACCGGATCACATCGTTGTTCGCTTCCCTCATCCTCAACAGACAATTCCGGTTTTTCACGCCGTTATAATATGCCTGGAGCGCCGTGAAATATCCATGATCCAGCATGGAAATGAACATATCAAGAAATTTCCGCCTCACCTGGGAACGTCCGGTAATGATCTCCGGATCGTCCGGCAGAAACGTAACCGTATTGAACGATCCGGCAAATTCGCTTGCCCGGGTCACATGTTTTCCGTCCACGACCAGTTTTCGCGTTTCGCCTATTTCGACCGCGAGCTTGCGCGACCAATCCCGGAATGAAACGGAAGCTCCGACTACGGCGGACGGTGCATGAAGCTTTATCATTTCCGAAGTGCGCGACGTTCGAAACGACCTCAGATTCGCAAGATAGAACAATGCTTCCAGCAGACTGGTCTTTCCCTGCCCGTTCGAACCGCAGAGAAAAACGGTCGGCGCTTCAAAATTAAGAGATACCGACTCGAACAGTCTGAAATTCTGAAGGTAAAGCGAATTGACCATAGTTCCGCGGAACGGACGAGTTGAATATGGATTGAAATGATACGGAAGCCCCGCCGCATGCACTGTTTGAGCTTACGGCAGGACTCTCATTTTGATTTTCGGACGGATGCCCGACTTGCTGTTCTTATTTGTTCCTCATCGGCATGATGACGTACAGGAAACCGTCGCCGCTTTCGATGGCGATCGGGCTCATGACGTCATTCACCTTGATGAACACGTTGTCGACCTGAATATGCTTGAAGGGATCCAGGAAGAAGTTCGAATTGAACGAAGCGGACATTTCCTCGCCGTCATACTGAATGGGCACGCTTTCGCGGCCTTCGCCGATGTTGCTGTTCGTTTCGAAGAGCATGCTGTCGGATTTGAAGGTGAGGGACACTTTCGGGGAACCGCTTTCGGCGAGAGTCACGCAGATGAGTTCCAGCGCATAGATCACGCTCTCGCAGGAAACCGTCACGGTCTGCTTGAAGGAAGCCGGAATGACCTGACGGTAGTTCGGATAGTTTCCTTCGATGAGCTTGGAAGTGATCACGGAAGCGCCGACTTCGAACACGACCTGGTTTTCGGCGATGTTGATCGCGACTTCGCCTTCCTTTTCGAGGAGGCGTTTGAGTTCATTGGCAGCCTTCTGGGTGATGATGATGTCGCCTTCGGAACCTTCGGGAAGTTCCTCGAACACTTTTTCGCAGAGGGCAAGGCGTTTGCCGTCGGTGGCGACAGCCGTGAACTTGCCGTCGCGGACGGAGAAGAGGATGCCCTGCAGGACCTTGCGTGAATCTTCGAGGCTGGCGGCATAAGCTATCCGTTCGATGATGACCGCCATATCGGCCTGCTTCATGGAGAAGGAACGGACGAACTTGACTTCGTCCTTCTTCGGATAGTCGGCCGGATTGAGTCCGAGAAGCATGATGGACGCGGTGCCGCATTTGATCGTGGAGTGGAAATTGTCTCCGCTTTCGATTTCGATGAACTCGCCGCGGAATTTGGAAACGAGGGTAAGCATCTTTTTCGCAGGCAGGGTAGTCGCGCCTGCTTCGATGACCTCGGCATCGACGACCGTTTCCATACGGATCTCGAGATCGGTGCCGGTAAGCTTGAGTTTTCCGTCCGCCGCTTCGAAAAGAATATTGGAAAGCACGGGAAGAGTGTTGCGCGTATTGACGATATTGCCGACCTTCTGCAGGGCCTTGAGCATGGTTTCTCTTGCGATCTTGATTTTCATAGTGGATTGCCTCCGATCTTCCGGCGGCCTGTCTTTGTGCCGTCCGGAAAAAGTTATTGAGATTGGTTTCTAATGAAAAATGAACCTGAACCGAACAGAATAAAAGAAATAGGGGGTGTCAATACTGTCAATAACCCGTTTATCCCGCTTCAAACACTTTTTTCGGAAGATGTTCACAAAATGGTTTGACTTTGTACGGAAACGGTGTTCTATTAACAATGCAGTCTTTTATTAAACCCTGTCGGCAGGTGACGAACATGGATATGAACAACAATGTCAAGAAGCACATGGATGATCTTCTGGCCCGGTATCCCGATTTAATGGGAACCGCGGAAAAAATCCATACATTATATTTTAACCTTGAAAACGTATTTTTCAAGAACAAAACGTTATTTATCTGCGGAAATGGCGGAAGTTGTTCTGACGCAGAGCATTTTATTGCCGAGCTCGGAAAGGGGTTCCTGAGCCGCCGCCATATCCCGTCCGAGCTCAGCAAAGCATTGGAGGCCGCGTATCCCGGCGAAAACTTTCCGGAAAGGATTCAGCGGGGGTTCCGTGCGATTTCCCTGAACGGTCATCCTGCGCTTGCTTCCGCGTACACCAATGACGTCGATCCGCTTATGACGTATGCGCAACAGCTGTATATTTTCGGACAGAAGGGCGATGCCGTGCTCGGGATCACGACATCGGGCAATGCGAAAAATATCCTCAACCTCTTTAAGGTGGCGCGCGTACTCGGCATTTCCACCTATCTCCTGACCGGGAACAATGAAGAGGGACCATGCAGAAAGTACGCCGATTTCATTCTGGACGTTCCGGCACGGGAAGCCTATCGTGTTCAGGAGTATCATCTGCCGATCTACCACGCCCTGGCCATGATGCTGGAGGAAAGGTTCTATGGCGCAGGCGAATGAACTCAGACATGTAGCGGTCATTCTGGATGGAAACGGACGCTGGGCGACGCAGCACGGCGTCGAACGTAAGGAAGGCCATCTGGCAGGCGCGAACCGGGTGGTGGATTTTATGAACTACATTTCGCATTATGAATCCATCCGCTACGTCACGCTGTACGCGTTCAGTACGGAAAATTGGAAAAGGTCCAAGGAGGAAGTTGACGCGCTGATGAACATTCTGGCGCAGTTTCTTGATGA
>JBGUKN010000021.1:0-51151 GCA_045114455.1 Victivallales bacterium | reverse complement strand
CTTCAGGTGCGCCACGGAGTCGATCACGTCCGGGGAGAGCAGGTCGAGTTCGTGCGGCAGGTTCGCGAGCTCTTTCAGCGCCTTCAGCACACAGGCGGCCGCGGCATGGAGCAGCGGGGAATTCTTGCCGGTGATCATGCGTCCGTCGGGGAGCTGGAGCGCGGCGCCGCAGAAGAAGCCGTCGTTGCCGTGTCCGGGGATCTGGGCGGCCTGCGCGGCGGTCTCGCGGGCGGGGATCACGACGGGGCGGTCCTCGCCCTTGATTCCGAGGTTGTCCATCATGATCTGCACGCGCTGGACGGTATTGAGGTCGGTCGCGCCGAGGGCGTATTCCGCGCTGTAGCGGAACCAGCGGCGGATGATCTCCTGCTTGGAGGCCTCGCGCACGACGGCGTCGTCCGAGATCGCGAATCCGACGCGGTTCACGCCCATGTCGGTCGGGGATTTGTAGACGTTGCCTTCGCCCATGATGCGCTCCATGATGCGGCGGACGACGGGGAAGATCTCGATGTCGCGGTTGTAGTTGACCGCGGTCGTGCCGTAGGCGTCCAGGTGGAAGGAGTCGACCATGTTCACGTCGCCGATGTCGGCGGTGGCGGCCTCGTAGGCGATGTTGACCGGGTGGTTCAGGGGCAGGTTCCAGACGGGGAACGTCTCGAACTTGGCGTAGCCGGCAGCGACGCCGCGCTTGTGCTCGTGGTAGACCTGCGAAAGGCAGGTCGCCATTTTGCCGCTGCTGGGGCCGGGGCCGGTCACGATGACGATCGGACGGTCGGTTTCGACGTACGGGTTCGCGCCGTATCCGGCGTCGCTCACGATGAGGTCGACGTCGGCAGGGTAGCCCTTGATGGTCTTGTGCTTGTAGACGGCGACGTTGCGGCGTTCGAGCTTGGCGATGAAGTTGTTGACCGCCGGATGGTCCTCATAGCGGGTCACGACGACCGCCTTCACGCTGATGCCGAGCGAACGGAGGTTGTCCATGATGCGGAACGTGTCGGCGTCGTACGCGATGCCGAAGTCCGCGCGGATCTTCTTGCGTTCGATGTCGCCCGCGTAGATGCAGATCACGACGTCGATCTTGTCTTTCAGCCGCTGGAGGAGTTTGAGCTTGACGTTCGGGTCGAAGCCGGGCAGGATGCGCGCGGCGTGGTAGTCGTAGGCGAGCTTGCCCCCGAATTCGATGTAAAGTTTGTTCTGGAATCGCTCCGCGCGGCGCAGAATCTCGGCGGACTGTTCCTCCAGATAGCGTGTGCTGTCAAATCCGATCTCGTTCATCGTCGTTTCCCGTGTTTTTTCCGGCGCGCACCGGTTCGTTCTTTGTCCATGCCTGAAGACCGGAGAGGCCGGCGGGGCAAGGGAAAAGTGCGGACACGCACGCGTCTGTTTTTTTAAGACTTCATCCTAAATAATATAACCGTGAAAGGAGGATTTATCAACCGGAAAACTCTGTTTTTTTCAGAGTGAATCCCAAAATGTCCCGGACGGCGGCGAGCGGCTGTGTCCCGGAGGGGATCTCGGCTGAAAACGAGGCGGATCCAGGCGTTTTTTCCGCTTTTTTCCCGAATCGCGCTTGAAAAAATAAAAGGAACGTGCTAAATTAAACTCATTACCCTCTTATGGCCGCCCGGAAACATGCTGTTTTGCCGGATTCCCGGCCATAATTTCCCACCCGTTCGAGCAGGCATCATCGGTCTGTGTCATTTTTCGGACGGACAGCCGGGGTCCCGGAACGCATCCGCCGCCGCAGACGGCACAGAAAATGGATCTCTTTCCGGGAAAAGCTCAACCACAAAGAAACCGCACGGAGACGGAAGAGTTGAAACCTCTTGCTCTGACTGGCGGAATCGCATGCGGAAAAACGACAGCGGGCCATTTCCTGCTGGAAGCCGGATTCTCCCATATTTACGATACCGATGCGATCTGCCATGACCTTTATGAAAATCCCATGCCGGAACTTCTGGCCGGGATGCGGAAAAACTGGGGCGACGAAGTCGTGACCCCGGATTCCCGCATCGACCGGGCGGCGCTGTCGCGGCGTCTCTTTGCGGCGGAAAACCGCGCGGACGCTTTCGCGGCGCTGGACGCGCTGGTTCATCCGGCTGTGGAACGTCGTCTGAAGGAACTCATGGCCGGGGACGGCATCCGTGAAGACGAACTGGTCCTGGTCGAGATCCCGCTGCTCTTCGAGATCGGGTGGGAGACCCGGTATTCGCACACGATCGCCGTCTGGATGCCCCGGGAGATGCAGATCGCCCGGCTGATGGAGCGGAACGGCCTGTCCCGCGAGGAAGCTGGATCGCGTCTGGCGGTGCAGATGTCCGCCGACGCGAAACTTGCCCGCGCCGACTTCGGTTTGATCAACAACGGCGGCCTCGAGCATCTGCGGAGGCAGTGTTTCGAGCTGGTCGCCCGCCTGAAATCGTCCTCTTTATAAAACAGTCTTACATTTGTTCTGTCATTCAAATTCAAATACAAATAACCATACCGGATTTTGTCAGGAAAGGAAACAATGATGTCCGACGAAATGGAAAACATGCAGTCCGAAAACCAGATCCCCGCACGGAATGAAGCGCCGGAGCAGACCGCTCCGTCCATGGAATCCGATGCCGCCGAGACGCCGGTGAAGAAGCGTCGCGGCCGTCCGCCCAAAAAACGCCTGGATGCCGAGCCGGAAGACGAAGCCGTCGCGACGGAATCCGCCGATGAAGAAGCGTCCGCCCCGGTCCAGGCCACGTTCGGCGCAAGGTCCGCAGCGCGCAAAACCGCTTCCTTCGGCGGCGGGGATGACCCGGATTTCGGTGACGACGCCGACTACGATCCCGCCACCGTTCAGCATGTGGACTCTTTCACGCCGAGTTCCCGCGACGGCCTCAAAGTCGTCCGTACCTATAAGTTCAATCTTGATGACGGAGACGATTTCGACTCCGATTCGAATCCGCGGGAACAGGATTTTCCCGGCGGGATCCGTCCGAACGAGATCGTGGTCGCCGGCATGAATGAATCCGGCGGCGCATCTGTCGATCTTCCCCCTGACGACGACAGCATCGCCTATGTGCCGCCGGCTCCCAAAGCCCCGGCGCGCATGCCCCGGAACGAAGAATCCCTGCCGGATTTCCCGGACGACAATCTGGAGACCCGCGACCTCGGCGAACAAATGCCGTCCGAACCCCGTCAGCAGGGCGAAACCGCGGAATCCGCGCAGGAGTCCGCCGCCCGTCCGTCCATGCAGCAGAATCAGAACGGCGGCAACGGCCAGCAGAATCAGCAGCTCCGCAAACAGCAGAATCAGCAGAACCAGCAGAATCAGCAGCAGAACCAGCGGAACAACAAACATCAGCGCCAGTTCAACAACAACCAGCAGAACAACAACCGCCAGTTCAATAACAACCAGCAGAACCAGCAGTTCCGCAAGCAGCAGAACCAGCAGAACCAGCAGAACCAGAAACGCCGCTTCCAGGGGGGCGGCAACGGCGGCTACAACGGGATGCGCCAGGGCGGCGACGATCCGACCTACGCCGAAATCCGCCGTCTCATGAAGATGACGCAGCAGAACTACAACAACGGTCCGCGCGTGGAGTACGACGAGAACGGCGAACCGATCCCGCCGCCGACCCTGAACATCACCGAGCTTCAGCAGAAATCCATCACCGAGCTCAGCCAGATGGCCCGCGACATGGGCATCGAGGGCGTCGGCGTCCTCGCAAAGTCCGAGCTCGTTTTCGAGATCGTCCGCGCCAGCAGCGAGAGATGCGTCCTCGTCGGAAGCGGATTCCTGGAGGTCATGCCGGACGGCTTCGGATTCCTCCGTTCCCCGTACTACAGCTACCTGCCGTCCTCCGAGGACATCTACCTCAGCCCGAACCAGGTTCGCCGCTACGCCGTCCGCACGGGCGACTTCATCGAAGGCGAAATCCGCCAGCCGCGCGAGAAGGAACGCTTCTTCGCGATGTTCCGCGTGACCAGCATTAATCACCAGTCGCCCGAGTGCAAGCGCGACATCATCCCGTTCAACGAACTGAAGCCGTATTTCCCGACCCGGCGCCTCTTCCTCGAGACCACCCCGGACGAGCTCTGCGGACGCGTCGTCGACCTGGTGACGCCGATCGGTCTCGGCCAGCGCGGCCTCATCGTCGCGCCGCCGCGCACCGGCAAGACCGTGCTCCTGCAGAAAATGGCGAACTCGATCATCAAGAACAATCCCGAGGTCATCCTGATCATCCTTCTGATCGACGAACGCCCCGAGGAAGTCACCGATATGAAAATGAGCGTGAGCTCCAACGCGGAAGTCGTGAGCTCGACCTTCGACGAACCGCCGGAGCGTCATGTGCAGATCGCCGAGATGGTCATCGAAAAAGCAAAGCGCCTGGTCGAATCCAAGAAGGACGTCGTGATCCTGCTCGACTCCATCACCCGTCTCGCCCGCGCCTACAACACGCTCCAGCCGCACAGCGGCAAGATTCTCACCGGCGGCGTCGACGCCAACGCGCTCCACAAGCCGAAACGCTTCTTCGGCGCGGCCCGCAATATCGAGGACTACGGCAGCCTGACCATCATCGCCACCGCGCTCATCGACACCGGCAGCAAGATGGACGAGGTCATCTTCGAGGAGTTCAAGGGAACCGGCAACATGGAACTCCACCTCGACCGCCGTCTCGTCGACAAGCGCGTCTACCCGGCCATCAACATTGAGGCCAGCGGCACGCGCAAGGAGGAGCTCCTGCTTCACCGCGACGAACTTCCGCGCGTCTGGACGCTCCGCAAGGCCATGACCGGCGTTCCGCCCGTCGAGGCGATGGAGGTCCTGATTTCCAAGCTCAAAAAGGTTTCGACGAACGCCGAGTTCCTGATGTCCATGCCCGCCTCGAACTGAGGCGGACGCCCGGAAAAATCCCGCTCAAGGAGGTTCGATGATGAAAGCTCTGTCTCTTTCCCTTCCGGTCCTTTTCGCCTGCATCCTCGCCGCATGCGCCCCCGCGCAGAACGAGGCTCGGACGGAGAGCAAGCCCGGTTCCGATCCCTTCGCCCCGAATCCGCCCGCGGGCATGAAACTGGTCTGGGCCGACGAGTTCAATGCGGACGGACGCCCCGATCCCGCGAACTGGACCTACGAGACCGGATATGTGCGGAATCACGAGGCTCAGTGGTACCGCCCGGAAAACGCCGAGGTACGCGACGGCTGCCTGGTCATCACGGCGGAACACCACGATGAGCCCCTGCCGAATCCGAACCTGAATCCGTTCGCAAGCATGTTCGGCGGCAACGCCGGCCCCATCGAATACACTTCCGCCTGCCTTATCACGAAGGGGCTGCATTCGTTTTGCTACGGCCGCATAGAGGCGCGCATCAAGGCGCCCCTGACGGAAGGCTGCTGGCCCGCGTTCTGGACGCTCGGCGTGTCCGAGAACTGGCCGTCCTGCGGCGAGACCGACATCTTCGAGTATTACAAGGAGATCGTCCTCGCGAATTACTTCTGGTCCTCGGACAAAGGCCAGTGGACGCCGGAAGGACATTCGGTCAAGACGCAGCTCGGGACCTTCAGGAAGGACGATCCGGAATGGGCGGACAAGTTCCACGTCTACGCGATGGACTGGGATGAAAACCGCATCGCCATATCCGTGGACGGCCGCATCATAAGCGACTCTTCCATCGCCGATCTCAAAAACGCCCGGTTCCGTTCCGTCGAAAACCCGTTCCGCCAGCCGCATTATCTGCTGGTGAACCTCGCGCTCGGCGGCGAGTGCGGCGGCGACGTGACCGCGATCAAGTTCCCCGTCCGCATGTACGTCGACTACGTTCGAGTCTACCAGAAATCGGAGTGACGCATCCCGGCGGGATTGCTGAAAGAAGCATATGAAACAAGGGGCTTGCGAGAACGGATCTCGCAAGCCCCTTCGATTTGCCTGTGTTTGCCGAACCGGCCGGGATCACTCGACGAACTTGATCCAGTCGATGTACATCAGCAGGCCGCTTCTCATGTTCACGACCAGGTCGTGAACGCCGGTGATCTGGGTGGTGACGGGGGATTTGATCTCCTGCCATTCGCCGCCGTCCTTGCCGGTGATGTCGACGGTCGCGATGACCGGACCTTCGAGGGAGTCGGCATGGATTTCGACCCTGCCGCCGACATTGGACTGCACGCGCATGAGCACGCTGTCGAGGGGCTTTTCACCGAAATCGACGCGGTCGTATTCGACCCAGATCGGATTGCGGGAGCTGTCGTTGTTGCGGAAGACGGTCTTCCAGCCTTCGAACGGAGATTCGGTGCGGAGGAATTCGATCCAGGCGTGGTTCTGGTCCGCGATCTTGGAATAGCGGTCGAGCTCGATCTTGTTCGTGGCCTTCGTGATGCCGACGCCGCGCTTGGTGGGGGTCACGAGATTGATGGAGCCGTCCTCGTTGAACGTGATCTCGTCGATGCAGACGGAGCGGTTCTTGTCGAAGTTTGGGGAATAGTCGTTGTGGTGGTAGAAGAGATACCATTTGCCCTTGAACTCGACGACGGAGTGGTGGTTGGTCCAGCACTGCGGGTTCTGCTCCATGATCTTGCCCTGGTACTTGAACGGGCCCCACGGACTGTCGCCGGTGCAGTAGCAGAGGCATTCGTGGTTTTCGTCGACCCAGGGGAACGTGAAGTAGTAGATGCCGTTGCGCTTGAACATGAACGGGCCTTCCTTCAGGCCGCGGTTCGGCGTGTCGTGCTGGATGGTCTTCGCTTCGCCGTCGAATTCCTTCATGTTGTCTTTCAGCTTGGCAATCCGCATGCCCTGGCCGGACCAGATCAGGTAGCACGCGCCGTCGTCGTCGATGAAGATGCACGGATCGATGCCGCCCGCGCCCTGGATGGGCTCGGTTTCGCAGCGGAACGGTCCGTAGGGCTGGTCGGCGGTCGCGAGGCCGATGCGGTTGTCGGCGGGGAAGTAGAAGTAGTACTTGCCGTCCTTCACGTTGCAGTCCGGCGCCCACATGCTGTAGGAACGCGTGTTCACCCACGGCACATAGGTCTGGTCCACGATCACGCCGTGGTCCACCCAGTCGACCAGATTGTCGGAGGAATACACGTGGTAGTCCGCCATGCAGAACCAGTCCTTGCGGTTGTAGTCGTACGGCGCGGGGATGTCGTGCGAGGGGTACAGGTAGACGCGTCCGTTGAAGACGTGGGCGGAGGGGTCGGCCGTGAAGTTGTCCCGGATGATCGGGTTCTGGGCCAGGAGAGGCGCGGAGAGAAGCATCAGCGCGCCGGCGAGGAAGCCGTAGTTTTGCGGTTTCATATACTTTTTTCCTGTTGGTTAAGGGGTTGGAAATGCGGACCGGAAAACCGATTTCCGCGATGAACGCGGGGACGGATTTCTATTACCATAACTATACAGCAAACCCGGGAAAATACAATCTCCCGATACGCGAATAAATGATTGAAAGCATGTAATATTTCACAAAACAACAAAAAAGAGATGAACTCAGGAGGTCCGGCAAAGTTTTTGATTCCACGGGTCCGGTCCCGCCGCTCCGTTTTTGACGGTCCGTGCGGAGGGGAAACACTTTCTTTTTCCCTGATTTCCGCTTGACTTCCGGCGTTTTTATAGTATATTATAAGTTCCCGCTTTTCAACTGGCGGGAAGCACCCTCAACCCTTTTGGACAACGAAAGATGGAAAACAAACTTCAGCAAATCGGCAATCGCATTCGCGACATCCGTCAGATCAGGGAAATCTCCGAAGAGGAAATGGCCAAGGTCACGGGCGTCACCGTAGAAGAATACCGGAAGCATGAAGACGGCCTCGTCGAAAGTCCGTTCGCCTTCCTTTACCTCTGCGCGGAGAGATTCGGTGTCGATGTCGGTGTACTCGTGAGCGGCGAGTCGCCCAAGCTTTCGTTGTACGACATCACGCGCAAGGGCGAAGGCATGCCGATCAAGCGCCGCGAGGAGCTCGACTACCGTCACCTCGCGCCCCTGCTGAAGAACCGCCACACCGAACCTCTCTACGTCACGGCCCAGCCCCAGGACGAGAGCCTGCCGATCCACCTCACGACGCACCCCGGCCACGAGTTCGACTATGTGCTGTCCGGCCGTCTCCGCATCCAGCTCGGCAGCAAGGTCGAAGTGCTGAACCCGGGCGACAGCGTGCTGCTGGACTCCAGTCTGCCGCACGGCATGGTCGCCGCGGACGGAAAGCCCTGCGAATTCCTCGCCATCGTCATGTACGGCGAAGGCTCCGAAGCTCCCGCGCCCGCTCCCGCCGCCGCGGTTCCCTCTGACGACGAAGCGCCGTCCGATCAGCGCCTCCTGTATCAGGACTACCTCGACGCCGAGTTCGACGAGAACGGCATCCTGAACAAGGTCAAGTTCCACTATCCCGACACCTTCAACTTCGCATACGACGTGCTCGACCGTCTGGCGGAAAAGACCCCCGACAAGGTCGCGCTCTGCTGGCTCAGCCGCACGCACGAACACCGCGATTTCACGTTCCGGCAGATCGCCGACATGTCCTGCCAGGCCGCGAACTACCTCGTTTCGCTCGGCATCAAAAAGGGCGACCGCGTGATGATGGTGCTCCGCCGCAACTGGCAGTTCTGGGTCCTCATGAACGCCCTACACCGGATCGGCGCGGTGGCGGTACTCGCTCCGAACCAGCTGCTCGTGCACGACTTCCAGTACCGCTTCGACAAGGCCGGCATCCGCGCCATCATCTGCACCTCGGACGGCGAGGTGCTCGAACAGGCGGATGCCGCCGCGAACCTCTGCAAGTCCGTCGAATTCCGCATCGCCACCAACGGCACGCGCCTCGGCTGGCTCGACTTCGACGCCTCGCTCGAACGCTACAGCACGGTCTTCAAGCGGCCCGCCGACCTGAAGGCGACCGACCTGATGCTGATGTTCTTCAGCTCCGGCACCACCGGCTATCCGAAGATCGTCACGCACATCTTCTCCTACCCGCTCGGACACATCATCACCGCCCGCTGGTGGCACTGCGTGGACCCGAACGGCCTGCACCTGACCATCTCCGACACCGGCTGGGCGAAATCCATGTGGGGCAAGCTCTACGGCCAGTGGCTCTGCGAAGCGCCGCTCTTCGTGTACGACTTCGACCGGTTCAGCGCCGCCGACATCATGCCGCTCTTCAAGGAGTACGGCATCACCACGTTCTGCGCGCCTCCGACCATGTACCGCTTCTTCATCCGCGAGGATCTCTCCAAGTACGATTTCTCCACGCTCAAGCACACCACCATGGCGGGAGAGGCGTTGAACCCCGAGGTCTTCAACCAATTCCTGAAGCAGACCGGACACAAGATGATGGAAGGCTTCGGTCAGACCGAAAGCACCATGATCATCGGCAACATCCACGGCATGGAGCCGCATCCCGGCTCGATGGGCAAACCCTCGCCCATGTATCCGGTCGAGCTCTTCGACGCCGATTGCAAGCCGGTCAAACAGGGCGAAGTCGGCGAGATCGTCATCAAGGCCGAGCCGGGCGAGATTCCCGGACTCTTCGTCGGCTACTACGGCGACGAGGAGGCCACGCACAACGCATGGCATAACGGCTACTACCACACGGGCGACACCGCCTGGGTCGACGAGGCCGGCTACTACTGGTACGTCGGACGCACCGACGACCTCATCAAGTCTTCCGGCTACCGCATCGGCCCGTTCGAGGTCGAAAACGCGATCATGGAGCTGCCCTATGTGCTCGAATGCGCCGTGGTCGGCGTGCCCGATCCCACGCGCGGCCAGCTGGTGAAGGCGTACATCGTCCTCACGAAGGACAAACAGCCCAGCGAAGAGCTGAAGAAGGAGATCCAGGAGTACGTGAAGCACAACACCGCGCCGTACAAGTACCCGCGCAAGATCGACTTCCTCACCGAGCTCCCGAAGACCGTCAGCGGCAAGATCCGCCGCTCCGCGCTCCGTGCACTCGGCGACCAGCCGCAGTCCTGACCGCAACATCGTTTTCCTAAATATTCGAAGCCTGCCCCGGATCATTAGCCCGGAGCAGGCTTTTTCTCTACCTCATTTTCGCTCATCCAGGGAATAGGGACCTATACGACCTGTAGGTCCTATCAATAATAGACTTCTGCCGTGCGCGCCTCGCGGTCAAGAAAGGGAACCACCCCTCATCCTAAAACATTCCGCCGTGCGCGCCTCGCGGTCAGGAAGGGTAGTCCGCCTCATCCCCCAAAAAACTCTGCCATCCGCGCCTCGCGGTCAAGAAAACAGTCGGCTTCCTCATTCTAAACGAACTCTGCTGTTCGCGCCTCGCGGTAAAGAAAAAGATGCCGAGTGTAAACGAGGCTACCGAGGCGGCGGAGCCGCCCCCAGCGAAGCGGGGACGCGAGCGCCTCCAAAAACGCCCATGTGGAGCTCAAATCCGGATATCAATCCGCCGAAGCCGGAATGTTCAGAACTAAACCGCGGCAATGGTGCGGACCGATTTGTATTTCATGGGTATTTGAATTAATATGACCTCACGTTCCGGTCGCCTTCCAGCGTGTTGAATGAAACTTTTACATTCATTTTGACAAGCTGGATCTTATTCTTCTCTTCCTGAATATACACCGGCCCAAGCCTTGCTTTTCCGTAATGGTCACCTTGTTTTATATAACAAAACACGCAGAATTTTTTATTCTTTTCTCCAAGGTCAATTGCAATTTCTTTTTTATAACCCATCTCCGGTGCGGTTGTAAGTTCTTTTTCGGCTTCCCAACTTTTCGGGTACTCCACTTTGGAAACAAACAGCAATCCATCACCAGGATCGTCGGAGCAGAATCGTACAATACATGAGGTCGGTTTAGCAACCCCTTTCGTATCGGTCGTATCATAGACAATGCCGCCGTCCTTATCTCTCCTGAAGTCAATTTCCATATATTTTACGGTTTCCGGCTTTGCCTTTGAATCGATTGAAATAATATGGGGATCCTTGATTATTTCATCCTCGATATCCTCGTCTTCCTCATTCTCTTCGTCTTCCTCGCTCTTCATTTCTTCTTTCTTTTTCAGATCAGTAGTCTTCTTTCCTGCTTTTTTTGGGAAAATATCAATATCAAGGATCTCTCTTTTACCACTCTCAATACTATATGACAATACACCGCCACCCCCGAACAAAGAAGCAAGAGGCATCTGCTTGGACATTTTGACCTGGAGATCCTTTTTCACAAACAGATTGGCTTTGTCTTCATTCATGATGTTGATGGAGAAACTGCGTTGTTCCAAATGATAACCGTCTTTCCGAAAACGAAGATCAATTTTCGTCCAGCCTTTTTCCTGAATATGGATTTTTGATTTGACTGCTTTTTCCTTCTCATTTTGGGATTCCCATTCGCCGCTTAACAGGGGGATCCTCGGACGACTCCGTTCCAGCTCCATCGCAACTCCGTCTAAAGGTTTGCCATCGGCGTCCGTCACCGTGATCCTAAGGTCGAATTCCGAAGCATCGATCCGGCTTTGTTCGTCAGTCCTGATGGACCCGGCTCTGGCCTTCTCGTCCTGTCCGCCCCGGCCTTCGTCTTTCTTTTGCCCGTGCAGAACGCTCACTGCCGCAAAAAGCGGCAATGCGATCAGGGCAATGATCCAAACGGTTTTTGATTTCATGTTAAGTTCTCCTGGTATTTCTTGGTTGGGGGGGTCAAGGTGAGATACTGGACGGATGGAAACGACCCGGATACAAAAAAGCCGGACGTATTCCTATGCACGAAGATGTAGGTCCGACCAAGAACCTGCCGCTGAACGACAGAGAAACACCCGGCAAGACATGAAGACATAATGCTTCTTTGCTGGGATATTTCATTTCAGTGGCAAAAGTTTGGTTTTGGAAACTTGGCGGATTCACGATTTCTTTTGCTGAAATAACCGATGAAAAGAACACGGAAACGGGATCCCGCGGACGCGGCATCCGTTCCGAACAATAATCTACCATCTGAATCGGGGAAAATCAAGCCGGGTTTCCGCCTTTTTTCGGATAGTTTATGAGATTGAAGAGATAAAGGACGCTTTGCGTCCTCGCTTCGCTGGGGACGGCTCCGCCGCCTCGGAAAGCTCGCTTACGCTCGACAGGTTGTTTGTTACCGCGAGCCGCGAATGGCAGAGAATCGTTTACAACAAGATTGAAAGTATTTGCAAATGGATGACTGCCTTGTTCGGGTGTTCGGGCGTTTGGGCGGGGCTTCCGGTCAATCTTCCTTGCAGTCGCCGACGCATCCGAACGGGATATGCACGGAAGGGGTGTATTCCTTGGCGGCTTCGAGGTGGGGCGACCACTGGTCGTCGAAATAGATGTGCGGACGCAGCTGCTTCAGAATGCGGCTTTTGTTCATGCCGCCGAGCGTAAACGTCTGGTCGACGGTGATGTTCCAGTCGCGAAGCGTGGTGGCGAGGCGCCACTGAGCCGGGCCGTTGCGCGCCGTCACGATGGCGGTCCGCAGGAACCTGTGATACTTCGGGTCGGCGCTGCGGCGGTCCTCCTCCATGGTGTGCAGGCGACCGAGCTTGGCGAAGAGGTCGGCGAGCGGGCCGGGCCCGAGCGGGACGGCGGAGTTGGTGGATTCGGATTTCCAGAACTTGTCGATGCCGCCGCTCTGGAAGACCTGTTCCGCACTGTCGTCGGCGAGCACGCCGTCGAAATCGAATGCCACGCGGAGCTCGTCGTCGTCCTCGTCGTCGTTGAGTTTGCTTTCCAGCACATAGCCCGCGGCGAACCCGCGGCGGATGGCGTCGCGCACGTCGGATTCGTTGCCGGAGAGGAAGAGCGAGACATTGTAGGCGTCGATGTAGTCCACGGGATGTCCGTCGGTGAGGAACGCCGAGCGCGTGATGTCGAGTCCGTAGTGATCGATGCAGCGGAGTACGCGGTTTCCGGTGTCCGGGTCGTTGTGGCTGAGGAGCACGACCTCGACCGGCTTGGTCTCCGGGAAGATCTCGTTGAACTTCAGGAAACGCCGGATGAACGGGAACGCGATGCCGGGCTCCAGGACGGAATCCTCATGTTCGCGCTGGTACCGGCGGTATGCGGAAAGGCCCTTGCTGCGGTAGATCTCGTCGGCGACGTCCAGGCGGAACAGCGCGCTGGACGCCACGGCGATCACGAGCTTGTCTTCGATCGCAAAAGCCATGTCAGATGCCTCCGGTGCGGACAAAATCGAACGCGCGCGGAATGCGCGTCAGCAGGTCGTCGGCGATGAGGCCGCGTCCGGCGAGCGGGGCATCCAGTTCGCCGAGCAGTCCGTGCAGAAAAACGCCGTTTTTCGACGCAGTGAAAAGCGAATCCGAGGCGGACACAAGCGCGGCGATAACGCCGGAAAGAATGTCGCCGCTGCCCGCGGTCGCGAGCACGGGCGATCCGCTCAGATTGAGCGCGCACAGGCCGTTCGGGGACATCACGGCGGTTCGGACGCCCTTCAGGACCACATGCAGCGCGGTGAGCTTCGCGAGCGATTCGGCGCGTTCGACGCGGCTCCGTCCGCCGGACGTCAGCCCGACCGCCGCCTCAAGCCGCTTCATCTCGCCTTCGTGCGGCGTAACGACCGTGGCGGTGCCGAGTTCGTACAGGAGATCGGGATGCTTCGCGATCAGGTTCAGGGCATCGGCGTCCAGCAGCAGCGGGCATTGCACGGAGGCCATCAGGTTCCGCAGGAACGGCACGGTCTCCTCCGCAGTGTTCATGCCCATGCCGACGGCCACGGCGGAGACGTTCGGCGGCAGGTTCAACGCCTCGGCGGAGCGCGCCGAAAACACGCCGTTTCCGTCGTCGGGGAGACGTTTCACGATAAGCGCCTTCGGCGGGGCGCAGACGATCTCCATGGACGCGGGCACATAGACAGTCACGAGCCCGGCGCCCGCACGGAGCGCGGCCTCCGCGGTCAGGAACGGCGCGGAGGGATAGTCGCGGCTGCCGCCGATCACCACCACATGGCCGCGTTTCTGCTTGTAGGTGTCGAACTCGACCGGGTGCAGGCTGAGGCTGCTGCGGACATCCGCAAGCCCGGTGCACGGCACGAATCGCGCGACCGTGTCGTCCGATTCGTCCGGCAGCCCGATGTCGATCACGCGGACGCGTCCGCAGAGCGCAGGCCCCTGCCCCGCCAGCATTCCGGTCTTCGGGTAGCCGAACGTAACGGTGACGTCCGCGCGGACCGCCGCGCCGCCGCGCACTTCGCCGTCGTCGGCGTCGAGTCCGGAGGGCAGATCGGCGGCGATGACCGGGACGTTCAGGTAATTCACGAGGTTGATCCAGTGCAGCCAGGGTTCCTTCAGCATGCCGTTGAACCCGGTCCCGAGGAGCGCGTCGATCACAATGGAACCGCGAAGGTCGGCGGCATGAAGCTCCCGGCTGCGTTCGATGTCCGGCGGGATCTGGTTCCATGCGCGGAGGGCGTCGCCGCGGAACTCCGATTCCGGGCAGGTATGATATATTTTGACACGGTATCCGCGCTCGAAAAGAGACTTTGCGGCGACGAATCCGTCGCCCGCATTGTTGCCTTTGCCCGCCAGCACGGCGTAGAATGCGCCGCGATCATGGAATGCGGCGGCTTCCCGGGCGAGCGCTTCGCCCGCACGGACCATCATCGCCCACGAATCGGCCAGTCCCTGCTGAATGGCGGCGGCCTCGATGGAACGCATGAGCGTACCGGAAACAGCTTTCATGATGCAACCTCCTGTATGGACACCTGCATGTTTTTGCGGAAATAATCCGAATTTGATTTGTCTTCACGGGGTTTACGGTGTAAATTTACTACGTCTTTTTTCTTTTTCAACATCTATAAACGGGTTTTCGCCTTTTTTATGGCCATTTTCGAAGAAAAACAGCCGCGGGTCCGCTGGATCGTGCTGCTGATTGCCGCCGTGTTCCTCGTTTCCTTCCCGCTCGTCCAGATCGGGATGAACGAGCTGTACTCCACGGAGGGCGAATACGCGGCCGCGGCGCGCGAGTTCAGCGGCCTGAGCACGCTCGTGACCGTGCACGGGACGCTGCCGGAAACGGTCTTTCCTCTGTATCCCGCGCTGGTCCGCCTGCTGCTCGACTGCGGACTCCCGCTCGAATTCTCCCTGCGGTTCATGTCCCTGATGCCGCTCGCCCTGACGGCGCTTCTGACCGGGCTGATCTGCGGACGCGCGGCGGACCGCCAGGCGGGCGCGGCGGCGGCGGTCATCGTGCTGACCACGATCCTGGCGGGCTCGAAAGCGCCCGAAGGATACCCGCAGATGCTGTCCGCAATGATCGTGTACAGCGGCTGGATGCTGTGGTTCTATCTGGGGTTCGTCCGGTCGCACGGGAACGCGGCCTGGCTCTCGGTCGGACTGTTCGGCAGTCTGGCGTTCTACGCCAACGGCCTCACGGCGGTCATTTACTTCCTCGTGCCGCTGGCGTTCCAGCAAAGGCCGTTCACGGTGTGGACGAAGCTCCGCAAGCCGGGGCTTCCCGCGGCGATCCTGCTTGCCACGGTCTTTTTCTTCGCATGGCTGACGCCGATCCAGAACTGGCTGGCGGCGAATCCCGAACTGCCGCGCGAAGCGTCGTCCTTCCATATCCTGTCGTACTTCAAGGACATCGCGATCCGCCCCTTCGACGCCGCACTCCGGTTCTTCCCGTGGACGCTGATGCTGTGGGCGCCCTTCTGCCCCGCCCTGATCGCCATCGAGCGCAACCCGCTGCTCATCAAGTATCACAGGATCCTGTTCGTGGTGCTCGGGCTCCTGATCTGGTTCAATCCGCAGACCAAGGCACGCGATTTCTTCTATCTGCTGCCAGTCGCGTCCGTGCTTGCGGCCTGCAACTACTGGATCCTGGTACGGCGTTACGCGGGGAAGTTCTTCGGCCTCTTCATGATCCTTTCGGCGGTGGCGCTCGCCGCGGGGGCGGCCGCCGCGGCCTACCTGCTTCTGCCGCAGGAAGTGTTTTCGAGATTTGCGTTCGGAGTCGAGCTTCCGCCGGAAAAACCGGTCGTCACGGCGCTGATGTCCGCCGAAGTCATTCTGTCGCTGGCGGCATCCGTCGCGGCGATCCTGCTCATACGCATGCGCCGTCCCGTCTGGATGGCATATCTGTTCGTATTCGCGTCGTTCATGCTGCTTTTCTGGTCGGTGATCAACACCGTCCGGAGCATGGACCGGAGCAAGGAGGATTTCGCCTCCGGGATCCTTGCGGCGCTGCCTGGAAGGGACGCCACGCCGGATTCCGGCTCCATTCCGGCGGTGCTTTACAAGGATCCGGCCATCATGGGGCTTTATTCCGAGGGCTGCTACATCGGGATTCCGATCCGCACGCTCGCCAACGACAAGATCCCGGCGGATGTCGATCCCGCCTACGTCCTGACCACGGACGTGCCGTCACATTACACGCGCACCTGGACCCGACTCTACGATTGCGAATACAGGCACGAGCATCTGTACATTTACAAAGGCGTTCTCAGAAAGGAGCTTTCCGATGACGACGAATACGACTATGAATGAAGCGAAACCTTTTCTGGCGTCTGCCTCGAAGGAGGACATCGACGCGGCTCTGAAAGCCGCCGGACAGCCCGCGTACCGCGCCGGACAGGTCTATGACTGGATCGTGAAGAAATGGATCGTCGATCCCGCGCTCATGACGAATCTTTCCGCCTCCGCGAAGGAAGCCCTTTCGGAAGCGTTCCTGTGCCCGTCCGTCGCGCTCGAGGCGGAATACCCGGCGGACGACGGCTCCGCGAAATACCTGCTCCGGCTTCACGACGGCGAGACCATCGAATGCGCCAGCATCCCCGCCGAGGACGGACGGACGACGTTCTGCCTCAGCTCGCAGGTCGGCTGCCCCGTTTCCTGCGTATTCTGTTCCAGCGGCGCGGACGGCCTTACGCGCAACCTGGCCGCGGGCGAGATCATCGAGCAGTATTTTCTGCTCTGCCGCAAACTCGGGCAGGCTCCCGACAACGTGGTCATGATGGGCATCGGCGAACCGCTGCTGAATTTCGACAACCTCGTCGCCGCGCTGAACGTGATCACCAATCCGGATGGCGTCGCGCTCGCTCAGCGGCGCGTCACCATCTCCACAAGCGGCTGGACGCCCGGCATCCGTGCGCTGACCGAGCTCCGCAAGCAGTGGAATCTGGCGCTCTCGCTTCATGCGCCGGACGACAAGACGCGCGCACTGCTCATCCCCACGAAATTCCGCCGCGACATCCGCGAGATCCTCGCCGCATGCCAGGAACACCGCGAAGCCACGGGCCGCCTGCTCACGATCGAATACGTCCTCCTCGCAGGCATTAACGATTCCCCCGAAATGGGACGCAAATTCGCCCGTCTCGCCGCTGACGCAAACGCAAAGGTCAACCTCATCCCGTACAACAAGGCACGCGGCGCGTTCGAACGCCCTTCCCGCGAAGCCGTCAAACGCTTCGAAAACGCCCTGAAGACCCTGCATGTGCCCGTGACCGTCCGGGTCGAAAAAGGCGCCTCCGCGACCGCCGCGTGCGGACAGCTTCGCGCAGCTTCAAAAAGAAGCGCCGCCGGAAAGACGCTCGCTGTGTTCGCCGCTGCCCTGACGCTCCTCTCCGCCGTTTCCTGTTTCTCCTCTCAGCCGAAAACGCTTTCCGAAGACCAGCGCGAGCTTGTGGCACAGGTGCTCAGCCCGGAGGAAGACCTCGCGTCGCTCTACAACGCGCTTTCGTATACCGACCCGAACTTCATCGATCCGGAAACCGGACGCACCCCGCTCATGATGGCCGTCACACTGTCCGACGCGCCGCGCGTCTCCGCGCTTCTGGCGGCCAAGGCCGATCCGGACGCGAAGGACGAGAACGGCGTCCGTGCGATCCACTACGCCGCGGGCGAACCCGATCCGGCGCTGCTGCGCACGCTCATCGTCGCCGGCGCCGACATCAACGCGAAGGGACGCTCCGGCAAGACGCCCATTATGGAAGCCGCACGTCTCGGGATGCTTCAGAACGTCAGAATCCTCATCGACGCGGGCGCGAAACTCGACGTGTGCGACGATCTCGACCGCAACGTCCTGATGTTCGGCGCAATGGCGAAGCAGTCCTCCACCGATATCGTGAAGCTTCTGCTCGAAAGCGGCGCACCGGACTTTACGTTCACCAGCACGGGCGAAACGCCGCTCTTCCTCGCCATCGACCACGGCAACACCGATACCGCGCTGTTTCTGCTGGACAACATTGAAAAATTCGCCGGGAACCAGGGCATCCACGCAGGCCCGGTCGACATCGAATACACCGTGTTCAACCGCTACAACGAAGCCACGGCCATCGGACTCGCAGCCATGAAGCACGCGATCTACGCGGACAACATGAAAATCGTGGAAGCGCTGGTCGAACGCGACCTGCCTCTGAATTCCAGCGTGAACCGCGTCTACAAAGCCATGAAGAAAGCCAACATCGAGGGGTTCCACGAACTCCTTGCGCGAAACGGCGTCATCGAAGACGGCAAAAAGCCGCTTTTCTGGGCCGCCGAAAAGAACAATGTTCCGATCATGAAATATCTGGTGGCGCACGGCGCCGACCCCTATGAAATCGACCACGCCGGAAACCGTCCGATCGCTTATGCCCGTTCCCGCGACGCCATCAAGTATCTCCAAAGTCTCGTGCCATGAGCGGGGGGAACCTCAAAACACGGTACATGATCCTCCGAAAGACGCCGTTCCGCGACACCAGTCTCGTAGTCGCCGGGATCAGCGCGGATCACGGACGGCTTGATTTCGTGCTGAAAGGCGCACGCGCCATCGGCAAGAAACAGTTTCCGACCGCGGATGTGTTCCGCGAGTTTCTCATCGAATTCCGGCCCTCGCGCCGGGCGGAATCCATGCCGTCGCTCGTTTCCATGGACCTGACCGCCTCGCACGACGGCATCGCGCAGTCCATGGACTGCTATCTCGCGGCATGCTCGTTCGCGGCCGAAACGCTCCGCCGGGCGCAGCCCATGCTCGAAATGCCGCTGGCCTGGCAGGCGTTCTCCGTGATGCTGACGCGCATGGAACGCACTCTCTCGCCAAAGATCCCGCTCATGCTCGCCCGCCTCGCCGTCCTGCATGAACACGGCTTCCTCTCCGGCGTCGTGCCGTATCCCGAACTCATCGCGCCGCTGTTCCGGTGCGCCGTCGAATCCGATGCCCCTTGGCCGGAAATGGACGGGACCGCGCTGAACCGCATCGACAGCTGGGTGGAAACCCGGTGCCGCATGCTCACGGCCTGAGCAGTTTCCCCTGAAAAAGCGCATATTTGAGAAAAAAGTAAAAAAACGTGTAGAATCGGCGGAAATGATGCGTTCTTACAGGTGTGTCTTTCCTGCCGATACATCAATGAGATTCAAAAAAATTGATGCGGGGCGTTGAATCGGCGGGAAAGACGCGTTCTTGAAGACAACGGAGCGAAAAGCCCGATGGAATAGCAAACGAAACGATACAAGAGACAGAAGGAGGCTACTATGAACAAGATTCTTACAGTTGCAGTCGCCGGAATCCTTTTCACCGGCATCGGAACGGCCGGAATCGCAAATGCACAGGGGTTTGCCGGCAGACAACAGCCCCGGATCTTCCAGCCCGGACGTCTGAGCGGTTTCGGCGCGATACCCCAGCAGGGCGGACGCCAGCAGAGAGCCGCTGGCAGAGGCACACAGCGCGGACAGCAGCAGCCCGGTTTCGGATTCGGCGCGACGCCGCAGGGCGGACGCCAGCAGAGAGCCGCTGGCAGAGGCACACAGCGCGGACAGCAGCAGCCCGGTTTCGGATTCGGCATGACGCCCCAGGGCGGACGTCAAGCCCGTCAGGGCCAGGTCGGCAGAGGCGCGCAGCGCGGACAGCAGGGCTTTGGTTTTGCTCCCCAGACGGGGCGTCAGAGCAGATTCGGCGCGACGCCGCAGGGCGGACGTCAAGGCCAGAGAGCCCCAGGAAGAGGCACACAACGCGGACAGCAGCAGCCGGGCTTCGGATTCGGCGCGATGCCGCAGGGCGGACGTCAGGGCGGTTTCGGCATGACACCCCAGCAGGGCGGACGCCAAGGCCAGAGAGCCCCAGGAAGAGGCACACAGCGCGGACAGCAGGGATTCGGTTTTGCTCCCCAGACCGGACGCCAAGGCCAGAGAGTCGCAGGAAGAGGCGCTCAGCGCGGACAGCAGGGTGCCCGTCGTGGATTCGGCTTGAATGCAACACCGCAGGCAATTCAGCCGCGCGGTCCTCAGGCGGGACCTCTCGCCGGACCTCAGGTACGCGGTCCTCAGGCGGGGCCTCTCGCCGGGCCTCAGCCGCGCGGTCCTCAGGCGGGACCTCTCGCCGGACCTCAGGTACGCGGTCCTCAGGCGGGACCTCTCGCCGGGCCTCAGCCGCGCGGCCCCCAGGCGGGACCTCTCGCAAATCCCGGCAGAAGACCTGAAACAACCCCGGAACAGGCACAGAAGAAAGACAAGGCCGACAAGGAGAAGAAAGACAAGAAGGAAAAGGCCGACAAGGAGAAGAAAGACAAGAAAGACAAAGACGATGATGACGACGATGACGACGATTGAAAAAAGTTCTTTCAAAAAACTCCCGGTTCCGATCAGGTCCGGGAGTTTTTTACTTGATTTTCGCGCAAACGGGATTATAGTAACAGGAATACTGTGCAGCACCTTTCCCGAACAGAGGTTTTCCTGTCATGTCCCCGCAAGATGCAGAAGCGTTTCATCACGACATCCCGGATCTGATGGAACACCGAGAACGCCTGCTGGCCCTCGCCCGGCGCAATCTGAATCCCATGCTGGCCCGGCGGCTTTCGCCGGAGGATGTGGTGCAGGAAACGCTTTCCGCGGCCTGCCGCAGAGTCGATTTTCTGCGGAACTGCCCGGAAATCCCGGTCTATTATAAACTGCGGAAAATCCTGTTCCAGACCATCACCGACCTGGAACGGAAACACCTGCAGAGTCAGAAGCGGGACGCCTACCGGGAACAGGAAGTCGCGGATGAAAAGGATGTTTCTTCTCCCGGCATGAACTGGAACATGTTCGCCGACACCGTGACCGGGCCGCTGACGCAGATCGCCCGTCAGGACCGTTACGAACTGCTGCGGAAGACGATGGAGTCCCTGCCGGAACACGACCGCGAGATCCTGGAGCTCCGGCATTTCGACGGCATGAGCAATTCGGAATGCGCGGAGGCCCTGCATCTGACGCAGAAGGCGGCGAGCATCCGCTATGTCCGCGCCCTGGAACACCTGAAAAAACAGCTGATCGAATTTACCGAGTTTCGCCCGTGAACGACGACACGACATTTGAAGAACTGGTTGAATCCTACCTGGAGATGTTCCGGGGCGGAACGGCGCCCGACATCAACGCCTTCACGCACCTTCATCCCGAATATGCGGACCGGCTCGCGGAACTGCTTCCCCTGATGGTGAAGATGGAGGACTGCGCCGCCGACACCCGCCGGAACCATGCCGTCTCCGACGGGGAATTCCCCGATTTGAGCGGGACGGATTACCGTCTGACCCGGAAGATCGGCGCGGGCGGCATGGGCGAAGTCTTCGAGGCAACGCAAATCTCCCTGAACCGGAAAGTCGCGGTGAAGGTGCTTTCGACGTCGCTGACGTCCGATCCGGCGAAGCGGGAACAGTTCGAAAACGAGGCGCGCGTGATCGCGATGCTCCACCATCCGAACATCGTGAAGATCTACAATGCCGGCATCAGCGCCGGTCGGTGCTACTACGCCATGGAGCTTATCGACGGGACCGGACTGAACCATTACGGGACATGCGCCCCGCGCGAGATCGCACGGTTGGGGCTTCAGGCCGCCCGGGCGCTCTCCTACGCGCACAGCTGCGGCGTCCTGCATTGCGATGTGAAGCCCGCAAACCTGCTGCTTGACACGCACGGAGAGCTCCATATCGGCGACTTCGGGCTTGCGTTCGTGCTGAAGGACGCCGCCGGAGAGCAGGACAAATCGGGCATGCGGAGCGGGACGCTGCGCTACATGGCGCCGGAACGCCTCAAACACGGCATCCGGTCCTTCGCCGGAGACCAGTATTCGTTCGGCGTGACGCTCTACGAACTCATCACGCAGGCTCCGGTCCTGACGGAACGCGACCCGCAGAAGCTGATCGACCGGATCTGCGCCGCGCCGCTCCCGCCGCTGAAGTGCGCCGAACCCGATCTGGCCGCCATCATCGACCGATGCGTCAGCTTCGACCCCGCCGCCCGCTATCCGGGCATGGCGGAAGTCGTGAAGGACCTGGATCATTTCCTCCGGCACGAACCGGTCTCGGCGGCCAGGACGTCGGCGTTCCGGCGGTTCCGCCTGTGGTCGAAGCGCAAGCCCGCCGTCGCGGCGCTGAGCCTGCTTGCTCTGACCGCCGTCATGGCGTTCGCCGTCGCCGTGACGGTAGGCTATATCCGCACGAATTCCGCGCTGAAACTGGCCGAACGGAACGCCACGGCGGCAAACGCCGCGCTTGCCGACATTTTCGCGCACATCGAGCACCGCACCCCGACTTCAAGCGGCAGCGAGCTGCTCTCCCGCCTGATGCCGTATTATCAGGACATCGCCGAACAGCGGAACCTGCCGCAGGCGGAGATTGCGGACATGAACCTGATGATCGGGACGGCAGCCATGCGGTCCGGCAACTATCCGCTGGCGGAAAATGCGTTCCGGCGCGCATATGAACTCCGACCCGACGGCGGCACGATGAACCAGCTCGCCGCCGCGCTCCGCCAGCAGGGGAAGACAGTTCAGGCCGATTTGGCGTCGCATCAGGTCGTCTACGCCTATCCGGGATCCATCGAGGCGGTCCGCGCCCACCAGTCGCTGGGCGAATACGACGAGGCGTTCGAAGAGCTCCGCCTGCTGCTTCGGCAGGACGGAAACGCTCCGGACAGCCTCTACCAGTACGCGCTGCTGCTGGAAACCCAGCCGCGTTTCGCCGTTCCGGAACTGCGGATCGGCGACATCCCGCAAAATCCGTCCGTCCTGCTCGAACGGCTGGCGAAGCAATACCCGGACCGCATGGAGTTCTCCCTGGCGTTCGTCGACCTGACGAGCCGGAAACTGAACACGCCGGGACGGTTCAATCCGCAGGACCGGCAGTCGCTCGAACAGGCATTGGCGCTGGCCGACCGCCTGCTCGCGGGATTCCCGAACACGCGGGAAGTCGCCTCGGCCGCCGTGGAGCTTTACAGCGCGTATATCGCCCAGCTCCGGCGGAGCGGGGACCAGACGACAGCGCGCAAGGAGGAGGCGCGGCTTCAGGGAATGCTGGAAATGCTGTACCTCAGCCCCGATGCACCGGACGAAGTGAAAGAAACCTTGCTGGCCATGCAGCTGGAACAGCTGGAGCAGATGATCGACGCATGGACGCGCCAGCAGCCCCTGCCCGCCCGCAACCAGGCCGGACGGCAATACGAGGAACTGGCGCTGAAGATCCGGGACGAACTGTACGACTACCACGGAGACAGGCTGGAGGAGTTCATGAACGAACTGGGACGCCTCTGGTCGAAAACTGGCTCGGCAATGCCGATCGAGAGGGCAAGACGTCAATTCGCGCAGGCCGGACGCCAGTCGAGCGTGCAGGGACGGCAGATCCCGGCATCACAGCAGAGGGCGCGGACGCGGAATCCGGGCGGGCCGCAGAACGGCGCCAGACAGGAACGGAGCGGACGCGGTACGGGAAGCGGGAACGGTATGGGAGGCGGATTCACGCCGCCCGCAGGGGGAGTGATGCGCCCGTTTGCGCCGAACAGATCAGCCTTCAATCGTCGAGAGCAGGTGCCGGGCGGCGTTGGCCGTGGCGTTCTCCGATCCGGCCGCGAGCAGACGTCTGAGCTCCTCCATGTCCCGCTCGACCTCGGCTCTGCGGGAACCGCCGGGCAGGATGCGCTCCATGGCGTCGGCCAGGACGGCGGGGCGGACCTGGAACTGAAGAAACTCCTCGAACGACTTCCGGTTGAGGATGATGTCGACCATCGTGAAGGCGTTGCGGAATAGTTTCCGTATGATGATGATCGCCAGGATGAACGTGATGTAGTTGAGCCTGTAGGCGACGACGAGCGGCAGCCCGGCGATGGCGCATTCGACCGTAACGGTCCCCGACGCGGCAAGGCCCGCGGTGCAGACCTGCATGGCACGGGCCGTCTGCCCCTGTGAAACTTCGATTTTCACGTCCGCCATTTCGGGATGTTTCCGCGTGAAATCGTCGAGACCGGCCATAACGTCCTGATACGTCTTCTCCCGCGGCAGGGAAACCGTGAAATGCAGTTCGGGATGCCGTTTGTGGAGGATCAATACCGTCTTCAGGAAGGGTTCCAGCAGGCGCGACGTTTCGCTGCCGCGGCTGCCCGGCAGGATCAGGATATGGTTCGGATCGCGTTTCAGCGTCGGATCGGTGCGTTCGCGGATGATCTCGACAAGCGGGTGCCCGCCGAAATGGGTCTCGAGACCGGAACCGGCCCAGACCTCCGTTTCGAACGGGAAGATCACGATGAGCTTGCGGCAGTATTTCGCGATGCGCGGGATATTGGACTTGCGCCACACCCAGACCTGCGGGCTGATGAACCAGACAACCGGGATCCCGAGCTTCCAGAGGCGTTTCGCGAGGCGGATGTTGAATCCGGGATTGTCGATCACCATGACGACGTCCGGGCGTTCCTTCTTCGCCAGCTCGATGCACTGGAAGAAAATGCGGATGAACGTGCCGATCTTCTCCAGCACCTCGATGAACCCGACCACGCCGAGCTCGGAGGAATCCACGAAGAGATCCACTCCCGCCTCGCGCATGCGGTGACCGCCCATGCCGCGCACGACCGCGCCGGGGCATTGTTTCATCACTTCCCGCGCGATGCGGGCGCCGTAAAGGTCGCCGGACGATTCGCCGGACATGATCCAGACGAGCGGTTTTTCCTGACTCATAATCATTTGCTCCAGGGATGCGGCATTATTTCTTGCGGCGTTTCTTCTTCGGCGGAGTGTAGTTGCTCCCGCGCATGCGGAAGCCACCCATGCCGCCCATGCCGCCGAATCCGCCCATGCCGCCCATGCCGCCGCCGAATCCGCCCATGCCGCGCATGCCGCCGGCCATCCGGTCGAGCAGACTGTTGTTCTTCATGACCTTCTTCATAAGAAGGAACTGCTTAATGAGCTGGGAGACTTCCTCGACGGAGCGCCCGGAACCCTTCGCGATGCGGCGGCGTCGGGGCATGTCGATCTGTTCGGCGTTGGCGCGTTCATATTTGGTCATGGAGCAGATGATGGCCTCCATGCCTGCGAATTTCGAGGGAGCGAGTTCGGCGATTCCGGAGAGCTTGTCGCCGCCGGGCAGGAATTTCAGGATGGCTTCGAGGCCGCCAAGGCGCGTCATCTGGCGCAACTGCCCCAGGAAATCGTCGAAGTCGAACGAGTTCTTGCGGATTTTCTCCTCGAACTTCGCCGCTTCCTCCTGGTCGATCTTCTCCACGGCGCGTTCCACCAGCGAGACCACGTCGCCCATGCCGAGGATGCGGGACGCCATGCGGTCGGGATGGAAGACGTCGAGGTCCTCCATTTTCTCGCCGGAACCAGTGAACTTGACGGGGCAGCCGGTGACTTTGCGGATGGAGAGTGCGGCACCGCCGCGCGCATCGCCGTCGAGTTTGGTGAGCACGATACCGGTGATGTGAAGGGCGTCGTTGAAATGGCGCGCCACGGAGACGGCCTGCTGGCCGAGAGCGGCGTCCGCCACGAGCAGGATTTCGCCCGCCTGGGTCACGCTGGACACCATCACGAGCTCCTGCACCATGGCCGTGTCGATCTGGAGACGGCCGGCCGTGTCGACGATCAGGAAATCGGCGTTTTCGGAACGGGCCCGTTCGAGCGCGCGGAGCGCGATGCCTGGAACGTCCCCGACGCCTTCCTCCGCATAGACCGGGACGCCGATCTCGCCGCCGAGCACTTTCAGCTGTTCGATTGCGGCCGGACGGTACACGTCGCACGCCGCGAGCAGGACCTTCTTTCCTTTTTTCTTCAGATGCAAGGCGAGCTTTGCGCTGGTGGTCGTCTTGCCGGACCCGTGGAGGCCGACCATGAGGATGATGTTCGGATGCGCGCCGGTATTGAGCTCCGCTTCGGCGGACCCCATGAGTTCGACGAGCTTGTCGTGCACGATCTTGACCGCCTGCTGGCCGGGCGTGACGCTCTTGACGACGGCTTCGCCGAGGCATGCCTGGCGGACTTCGGAGACGAATTCGTCGGCGATCTCGATGTTGACGTCGGCGTCGATCAGGGCGTCCCGGACGTCCTGCATGGATTCGGCGATATTGGATTCGGAAATGGTCGTCTGGCCGCGGAGCTTGCGGAAGACTTCCTGGAATTTATCGGATAAATTTTCAAACATTTTACGGTCTCTTGCGCTTTGAAAAAATACAGGCGGTGCTATATTTATTATAGCATAACAATCAAAAAAGTCTATCCCGAACCTGAAAAAACCCCTCTTTTTTATCGGAACCATGCAGGAACGCATCATCAGCGCCACCGCCGGGCCGGAGCTCGAAGGAATCCGTCTGGACCATTTTCTCTCAGGACGTTTCACCTACCAGTCCCGAACCGGATGGCAGTCGATCATCCGCGCGGGCCGGATCGCGGTCAACGGCATCCGTGTGCGCGCGTCCCGACGCCTCCATGCGGGCGACGTGATCACGTTCGACGTGCAGGGGATCGCCGAACCGGAAGTCGATCCGTCGTATTCGGTCGTGCTGGACCGCCCCGGCTTCCTGGTCGTGTCGAAATCGGGCTGTCTGCCGGTCCATCCGTCCGGCTGCTATTTCCAAAACACCCTGCTGATGCTGATGAAGGAGCAATACGGGGATCTCTTCGTCGTGAACCGTCTCGACCGGGAGACTTCCGGTCTGGTCGTGCTCGCGAAAGACTCCGAAACGGCGGGCGTCCTGAGCGGGCTTTTCGCGTCGCGTCAGGTGGAGAAAACGTATCTCGCCGCCGTCTTCGGGGCGTTCCCGGCGGGAACGGTCGTGAAAAACGGCTGGCTGTCGTCCGATCCCGGTTCGCCGGTACGGAAGAAACGGCGTTTCACGGAGACCGATCCGGGTACGGAGGACGCCGAACCGTGCGGCACGGAATTCATCTGCCGGAAGGCCTGCGGCGAGTACAGCCTCGTCGAATGCCGTCCGCACACGGGCCGTCTGCACCAGATCCGCGCCACGCTGTGCTCCTGCGGATTCCCTCTTGTCGGCGACAAGCTCTACGGACCCGACGACGCGATCTTCCTGCGGTTCACGGAAGATGCCATGACAGATGCGGACCGCGCGGACCTGGTCCTGCCGACACAGGCGCTTCACGCGTGGCGGCTCCGGTTCACGGCGCCCGGCTCGGAGGAGACGGTCTCATGCGAAAGCATGCCGCCCGCCGCGATGCTGAATCTTTTCGGCGCGGATGCGGACTCCTTTTCGGCGGATTATGCTTGACAAAACGCTTTTTTTGCAGTATATTGTATAGAACTGTCTTTTTGCCCGCCAGGAAACTTTTTTCATCAGCCCGAAAGGAAACGGAAATGATCCGACACTTGCTACTGGTCCTCGTCTGCGCCGCTTTG
This sequence comes from Victivallales bacterium, assembly GCA_045114455.1. Lineage (GTDB taxonomy): Bacteria > Verrucomicrobiota > Lentisphaeria > Victivallales > UBA1829 > UBA1732. Next base: position 23,645 of record JBGUKN010000021.1, on the reverse strand, counting down.
GCCGCGATGTCCGCTTCCTGCGGCTATTTTCAGGCGATGCACCAGCGCGGGAAACTGGCGGACGTCCGGGTCGGCATGACCAAGGACCAGGTCGTCGAGATCGCCGGGGATCCTCTTGCAAAGGAGCTCTACAGCACGGAGAACTACTGGTTTTACTACACCAGCCCGAAATGGTACGACGGAATGGTCACCCAGGACGAGTGCACGCCGTTCCTTTTCAATGACGACGGCGTCCTGCAGGGCTGGGGGAACCGGTATTTCCGCGAGCAGGGCATCATGTCCGTCTGGACGCAAAAAGCAATCAACCGTTCAATCTGGTTCTTTTAACATCCTGAAAGCATAGCATACGCATGTATCAGCAAACCGTTGTAATCCGCAACAGAGCCGGCATCCATTGCCGCCCGTCCAGCGTCATCATGTTTACCGCGGAACCGTACGCGGCTACGCATGAGATTCTGGTCACCGGCCCCCGGGGCGCATCCAAGCTCACCAGCATTCTCGACCTGCTCACCATGGGGCTTCAGAAGGGCGAAGAGGTCACGATCGCCGTGACCGGAGAAAAAGAGGAAGAGCTCTGCAAAAAACTCGCGGAACTCTTCGAAACCGAATTTGACTTCACCTGACAACCGTTTGCCCGTCCGGTGGGGAAAGACGATCCCGGCAGACGGGAAACCGGATGTCCCGTGACCGGAACCTGGGAGAAGACCTTTTATGAACATCATCGTGATCGGAGCGGGCGAACTGGGACGCCTGCTGACATCCGCGCTCAGCGAGGAAGACCATGACGTCGTGATCGTGGACAGCGACGCGGACAAACTCGCCCGGGTTTCCGACCAGTTCGACGCCATGACCATCGCGGGGAGCTGCTCCAGCGTCAGCATCATGAAACAGGCCGGCGCGGAAACGGCCGACGCAGTACTCGCCGTAAGCGGCGACGAAGCGGCGAACATCCTCGCGTGCCAGATCGCGAACAAGCTCGGGGTCAAGCACACCGTCTGCCGCCTGTACAGCAACGACTGTTTCTCCGAGGACGACGGCATCAGCCCGGCCACCTACGGGCTCTGGCGCACGTTCTCCTCGCCCGAGGAATCCGCCGAAAAGATCCTGGCAGTCCTCACCAGCCCGATCACGCTCGAATCCATCACGTTCACGAACCCGGACGCCGCCATGCTCGTGCTCGAGATCACGCGTTCCAGCATCCTCCAGGGCGTCCGCATCCGCGACATCCCCGGCCCGGAACTCCTCCGTAAGATCCGCTTTGCAGCCCTCGTCCGCGACCGCCAGCTGCTCGTCCCGCACGGCGACACCCTGCTGATCCCCGGCGACCGCGTGTATGTGGCCGGACGGAAGGAGGACATCGACGCGTTCGTGGACTGGGCGACGCCGGAGAACGCCGGGAAACCGTCGCGCATCATCGTCTCCGGCGACGACGACACGAGCGTGATCGTGGCCCGCAAGGCGCGCGAACTCGGGTTCGGCGTCCGCATGATCGTACGCGACGAAAAGACCGGCGAGCGCATCCAGGACGAAATCCCGCCCGGGATCATGGTCCTGCATGGCGATTCGACCGACGAATCCCTGCTGGAAGACGCCGGGATCGCGGCCGCCGACGTCTTCGTCAGCGTGGCGCAGGACGACGAGGAAAACATCCTGTCGTGCATCATCGCAAAACGCCTCGGCGCGAAAAAGGTCATCAGCCTGACGCACCGTCCCGAATACATCCGCATCGCCCGCGAAATGGGCCCCATCGACTGCGCGTTCAGCGCCACGCTCGTCGCCGCCAACTCCGTCCTGCGCCTCCTCGAGGGCGGCAACAAACGCGTCGACGTCCAGCTCCAGAGCTTCAAGGCCGCCATCTCCGAATTCCGCATCGCCGGCGGCTCCCCGCTCTGCGGGAAAGCCATTTCCTCCGCAAAGCTCCCCGCCAGCCTCGTCCTCGCGCTCGTCTTCCGCGGCAGCGAGATCTTCGCGCCCGCCGGGGACACCGTTCTGCTCGAGGGAGACATCGTGGTCGCGGTCGTCACGCGCGATACGATGCGCACGGTGGACAAAATCTTCCCAGCGAAATAACCACGCCCTGCCCGATCATGAACTACAGGCTCATCCTTTTCTTCATCTGCGTGATTGCCGCCGCGGTCGGACTCATGGAAACCGTTTCCGGCGCCGTCGGCTTCTTCTGCAACGACGCACCCGGCGATGTCCGCACGCTCCTGATCTGCGCCGCCGCCACGCTCATCGCCGGAGCCGCCGGATGCGCCGTCTTCCGTCCCCGCACGGAACAGCATCGCAAGGCCGGACTTCGTGAAGGTTATGCGGTCGCGGCGTTCGGATGGCTTGCAGCATCAGTTCTGGGCGGTCTGCCGTTCCTCTTCGCGGCCGGGATGCCGTGGTACGACGCCTTCTTCGAATCCGTTTCCGGGTTCACGACGACCAGTGCCGCTCTGATCCACCGCGGATACCATCTGACGAACGGGACCGTCCTGCCGGACGGCGTGGAGAGCCTGTCCCGGGGCGTAGTCTTCTGGCGCGCGCTGGAATCCTGGCTGGGCGGCATGGGAATCGTGGTGCTCGCTCTGGCCGTCCTGCCGATGTTCAACCGGGGCGGACAGATGCTGTACAACGCGGAGACGCCCGGCCTGAAATCCGCCGACACCCAGATCGCCCCGCGCATTACGTCATCTGCAAAGATCCTGTGGCTGATCTATGTCGGAATCACGGGCTGCGAAGTCGTGCTGCTGCATTTCGCGGGAATGAACCTCTACGAGGCGGTCTGCAATTCCTTCACGACGATCTCGACGGGCGGGTTCTGCACGCGGCAGGACAGTATCGCGGCGTTCCACAGCACGCCGATCACGCTGATCGTCATGTTCTTCATGTTCATCTCCGGCATCAATTTCTATCTGCATGTACGGTTCCTGTCAGGCAAAACTCTGTCGTATTTCCGCGACGAGGAATTCCGCGTCTACACCTCGATCCTGGCGGGCGTCTCCTGCATCATCGCGATCGCACTGCTGCTTCAGGGCGAGGCGTACCGTGTTGACGCGGAACAGGGCTTCGGCTCGTCTATGGCAATCGTTGGGCGGGCATTCCGCGACGCGGCGTTCCAAACGACCTCTCTCATGACCTCTACAGGTTTCGCGATCGGAGACTACTGCATCTGGCCGTCCATCGCGGTCGCGCTGCTTCTTGGGATTTCCGTGATCGGCGGCTGCGGCGGATCGACGGCGGGCGGGCTCAAATGCGTCCGTGCCCTGCTGGTGTGGCGGCAGAGCCTGACCGAAGTCAAGCACAATATCTTCCCGCAGCTCGTCACAGGCGTGTACCTGAACAATATCCGAATGAAGGCGCCCGCAATCCAGAAGACCGTCGCATTCTTCGCCGCCTACATCGGCATCATCCTGGCATTCGCGCTCCTGATCCCGGCCGTCTGCCCGGAATGCAACTGGGAATCCGCGATTTCGATCTCCATCTCCAGCCTCAGCAACGTCGGTCCCGGCGCGGCCCAGGTCGGTCCCGCCTGCGATTTCGACTGGCTCAATCCGGCAGCAAAACTCCTGTCCGCATTCGAAATGCTCATCGGCCGCCTCGAACTCTTCACGATCCTCGTACTCTTCCTGCCGTCCTTCTGGCGCAAGTGACCGCTTCCCCCCCCGATCCCGAAAATAATCCGTTATTTTTTCCGTTTTTTGCGTTTTTGCTCTTGTTTTTCTTCCGGTCTTTCGGTATAATAATAGGGATACTTTTTTGCGGAAGGACGACCGATGACCGAACCTGAGACACTGCCGAGAGGCACAGAAACACTGTTGATCGTGGACGATCAGGAGACCGTATGGGATTTCCTGATCGAAGCTCTTCAGAATCTCGGATACTCCGTTCTCCTAGCCGAAAACGGAGAGGACGCCGTGTCCATTTACCGCGACAATCCCGGCCAGATCGCGCTGGTCCTGCTCGACATGGTCATGCCCCGCCTCGGCGGACACGGCACGTTCTACCAGATCCGCGCCATCGACCCGAACGCGAAGATCCTGCTGTCCAGCGGATTCGTCCAGGAGGGAGCCGTACAGGATCTTCTCGACAACGGCGCTGCAGGGTTCATCGCCAAGCCGCACCGCCTGCCGAAGCTCACGCGGGCCATCCGCGATGTGCTGGACGGCAAACCGGTCTCCGGCCAGATTTAACGGCGCATTCCGCGCCGCCGGATTTTCTCCGCGGATTCCGCCTTTTTTCATCCCCGTCTCCATCTTTCCGCAGAGACGCCGATTTCCTTCGTTTTTTTCTGGAAACCGACTGGAAAAAACGGAAAAAAGGGCTACATTTAAATGGAGTCAAAGAAGAGGAGATTTTTCCGCCGATGAAACTGCTTCATATATTTTGTTTTGCCGCCGTCTGCACGGCGTTTCTGCTGACCGCCTGCGGACCGGAACCCACTGCCGACGAATGGATGCGCAAAGCCCTCGCCTCCGCGAAGGAGGCGAAATGGAACCGCGCGCTCGACCAGGCCGAAAACGCCGTGGAAAAGGCGCCCGGCGACACGCTCGCAAACGTCCTGTACGCCATCGCGCTGGAAAACAACGACCATCCCGACGAAGCCCTGAACGCGGCAATCCGCGCGGGGGCGGACCAGTCGAGCTTCATCGCGCAGTACACGCTCGGCCGCCTCTACTGCCGCCAGCAGAAATACGACAGCAGCGTCAAGCCGCTGACCCGCGCGCTGGAGATCCGCCCCGACGACGCCAACACGCTGATCCTGCTCGCACGCGCAAAACTGCACCTGAACACCGAGGACGCGCTGAACCTCAACAAACGCCTCCTCTCCATTCCGCAGTTCAGCCAGTCCGCCGTGGTCTACAATGAACTCGGCGTCCTCCAGGTGCTGAAAGGCGAGCCGAAGAAGGCGACCGCGCTTTTCCTGAAGGCGCTTTCCCTCGATGCGGACAATCCGCACCTGAACCTGAACAACGCCATCCTGCACGATTACTATCTGGGCGACCTCATGAAGGCGCGCCAGTACTACAACTCCTTCCTGCGCCTGACGGCTAACCGCCGTGAACTCCTCGACGAATACAAGGATGTTCAGACGCGTCTGGAAATCATCCGCTGACCTCCGGCCATGCCCCGCTATATCCCGGACGACGTACTCGACCAGATCCGGCTGCGCGCCGACATCATAGACGTCGTGCAGTCCTACGTCCCCACGCTCAAAAAGGCAGGCCTCACCTGGAAGGCGTGCTGCCCGTTCCACCACGAGAAAACGCCATCGTTCACGGTCAACCCGGACCGCCAGATCTTCAAGTGCTTCGGCTGCGGCAAGGGCGGCGACGTCTTCAAGTTCGTCATGGAGCTGGAAAACCTCGACTTCTCCTCGGCCGCCGAACTCCTCGCGCACAAATACGGCATCATCATCCCGGAGACCGCCCCGCGGCGCGGGCCGGGCGGCAGCCGCCGCGAAAACCTCGACGGACAACCTGAATACGGCACGCGCGAACGCCTCTGCACCCTGCACGAAAAACTCGCACTCTTCTACCGCCGCTTCCTGCTCGAGCACCCGGACGGACCCGTCGCGACGTATTTCCGCACGCGCGGCATCCCGAACGACGTCGCGGACAAGTTCTGCATCGGCGCCGCCCCGGACAGCTGGGACGCAGCGATCCAGTTCGCGCGCAAGGAGGGATTCATCGACGACGAGCTCCGCGCGTCCGGTATCGTGTCCAGCAAGGACGAAAACCAGTCACGCATCTACGACCGCTTCCGCAACCGCCTGATGTTCCCGATCTGGAACGAATCCGGGCGCGTCGTCGGATTCAGCGCGCGTTCCGTGGAGGCCGACCCCCAGGGCTGGAAATACGTGAACACGCCCGATTCGCCGATCTTCCACAAGGGCAATCTCCTCTACGCGCTGAACTTCGCCCGAACCGCCATCCCGAAGGCCGGAGCCGTGGTCCTCTGCGAGGGCCAGCTCGACGCCATCGCCATGCACCGGGCGGGCGTGACGCACGCCGTCGCGCCGCAGGGCACCGCGTTCACCGCGGACCAGGCGACCAAGCTCAAACGCTACACCTCGACCGCGATCCTCGCCACGGACAACGACAACGCCGGACGGGAGGCGGTCTTCAAGGACGCCGCCATCCTCCTGCCGCTCGGATTCAATGTAAAAGTCGTGCGCTACCCCGGCGCGAAGGACGCCGACGAAACGCTTTCCAAATACGGCGCCGCCGCCCTCGCCGGAGCCGTCCGCGACGCCGCGGATTTCTTCGAGTTCGCGCTCGAACAGGCGCTGTCGCGCGTCGACCCGTCCACGCCTGCCGGACGCGCCGCCGCCGCGAACGATGTGATCTACTGGATGATCCAGCTCGAAAACGAGGTCACGCGCGAATTCTATTTCGACTGGCTTGCCAAAAAGCTCAATGTCCCGCTCAGCTCCATCGAACGCGTCGCGGAACGCCGCCTCGTCGACGGCGCACGGCATTCCGCATCCACGGTACGGCGCGACGCGGGCGCAGTCCCGCCGCCAAAGCCGCGGAACACTTCGCTCGAACATGCCGTGTTCGAACTGCTCGTGCTGATGCTGGATTCCGAGGAATACACGCAGAAGGCGATCGACGACCTGCCCCCGGATTCGCTCGGCGATTCCGTCCCCGGCAGGGCCGCCGAAGCCCTGCTCCAGAGCGCCATGAACGGCGAATGGGAGTCCGCTCCGTCGTCCATCCTGACCTCGCTCGAAATGGAGGGCGCGGACGTTTCCCTGCTCGTCGAGGCGCTCGACCGGGCCGCCGGACACCGCGCGGAACGCGAGGCCGTCATGGAGGCACGAAGCAGCGGAAAAGCCGATGGAGTCCAGCCCTCGTCGCCCGCCGCCGATCCCGACCTCTATGAAAAGTTCTTCCGCAACACCTACAATTCGAGCCTGCGCCTGATCCTGACCGATTACTACACGCTGAAACGCGCCGCGCTGGTCGAACAGGCCCGCGACATCCCGGAGGACACACCGGAACGCGCCGCGCTCGTGAAGGAGATCGGCGCCATTTCCGCCGAACTCCTCAAGCTCCCGGCACGCTTCAAAGTCGTCATCTGACGTAAATCAATCATATTTTTCAGCGGAATTTCCGCAGGCGCAGGGCATTCGTCACCACGAAGAGCGAACTGCACGCCATCGCCGCCGTGCCGAGCATGGGGGACAGCTGCCAGCCGAACGCCGGATACAGCGCGCCCGCCGCAACCGGGATCCCCAGCACGTTGTAGAAAAATGCCCAGAAAAGGTTCAGACGGATGTTCCGCATGACGGCTCGGCTCAGGCGGACCGCCGTCACCACGTCGCGCAAATCGCCCCGCAGAAGCGCCACGTCAGCCGCCTCCAGCGCGATGTCCGTGCCGCCGCCGATGGCGATCCCGACGTCCGCCCGGGCGAGCGCTGCGGCGTCGTTGATGCCGTCGCCGACCATTGCCACCCTGCCCCCGACCTGCTGAAGTTCGCGGATGCACGCCTCCTTGCCGTCCGGCAGGACCCCGGCGATCACGCGGTCGATCTCCAGTCCGGACGCGGCGGCTTTCGCCGAGACCTCGGTGTCTCCGGTCAGGAGCACGGTTTTCAGTCCGAGTCCATGAAGCGCGCGCAGGGCGTCCGCGCTGCCTTCCTTCACGGTGTCGCGGAGCGCCATGACGCCGCGGATCCGTTTCGTGTCGCGTTCGGCGAGGAAAAGCAGGCTGTGGCCGCCGGATTCCAGTTCGCGGATCAGGCTCTCCTGCGCGGACAGGGAAATCCCTTCGCGTTCCATCAGGCGGGCATTGCCGCAGACATAGCGGACGCCGCCGACGCTGCCGTACACGCCCATCCCGGGCGCGGCGGAGAAATCCTCCACGCTCACGCCCGAAACGTCCGCGCCGCGTTCCCTCGCGTACTGCACGACCGCGCGCGCAAACGGATGTTCGGACTTCAATTCGAGCGGCGCGGCGATCCGCAGAAACCCGTTCTCCCCACCGTCCACCGGCGTCCCGTCGGAAGCGAACGCCGCCACGCGGGTCACGCGGTGACGCCCCTCGGTCACGGTCCCGGTCTTGTCGAGGACCACGGTCTTCACGTTGTGAAGTTCCTCCAGGGCGGAGGCGTTTTTGAACAGGATGCCGTGTTTGGAACCGACGCCCGTACCGACCATGATCGCGATGGGCGTGGCAAGCCCGAGCGCGCACGGACAACTGATGACGAGCACGGCGACCGCGGTCGTCAGCGAGAAATAAAAGGTCTGATGCCCCGCGAACAGCCAGAAACACCCCGCCGCGAGCGAAACGGCCAGCACGGCCGGCACGAAAACGCCGCTCACGCGGTCCGCGAAACGCGAAATCGGCGCGCTGGAGTTCGACGCGCTCTCCACCAGGCGGATGATGCGCGACAGCGTGGAGTCGCGCCCCACGCGCTCGGCACGGAACCGGAACGAACCGTTCAAGTTCATCGTCCCGCTCACCACATGGCCGCCGGGCTCCTTGCCCGCCGGGACGCTTTCCCCGGTCACGCTCGACTCGTCCACTACGCCGTTTCCGTCCACGACCACGCCGTCCGCCGGGATCGACGAACCGGGCCGGATCACAACAATGTCACCGACGGACAGGTCGTCCGCCGGGATCTCGGCTTCCTTTCCGCCCCGGACCACGACCGCGGTCTTCGGCGACAGGTCCATCAGGCGGGACACGGAGTCCGTCGTGCGGCGTTTCGCCCGCGCCTCCAGGTATTTTCCGAACGTCACGAGCAGCAGGATCATGCCCGCCGTCTCGAAATACAGGTGGCCCGCGGCCCCGGACACGCGCGCGGCTCCGGCCTCTCCGCCCTCTATCTTTCCGAGCAGCATTTCGCCTGTCATGACGAGGCTGTACAGCACGCTCGCGCCGGATCCGAGCATGATCAGCGAATCCATGTTCGGCGAGAGCTTCAGGAACCGCCGCGCGCCGCTGACGAAATACACCCGGTTCACATACAGCAGCGGGATCACGCAGATGAGCTGAAGCCAGGCGGCGTCGAGCGGATAATCCTTCAGGAAGCCGTGCATGGCGGAAAATGCGACGAACATGAGCGGAAGCATCAGGACGAGCGACCAGATGAACTGGCGGAACAAGTCGCGGACGGGATCGGGAACGGCCCTCGGCGCCTTCTCCGGCACGGATTCTTTTTTTGCTTTGTCCGGTTCGGACGCGGGCGTTTCTTCGACCGGCTCGGCCGTAAATCCGGCATCCTTCACCGCGTCGACGATCTTCTGCCGCATATCCGGTTCATTTCCGCACTTCACCGTCATGCGTCCGGTCACGAGATTGACCTCGGCCTCCCGCACGCCGGGAACCGCCTTCACGGCTTTCGTCACATGCGCCTGACAGGACGCGCACCGCATCCCGCCCACCTGAAACGCGAGTTCGACGGACGCCTCGGGCGCGGAGGGTTCCTCCACAAGTTCAGCGGTAAAACCCGCATTCTTCACCGCGTCAACAATCTTTTGCGGCATGTCCGGCGCATCATCAGTTTCCGCGGCCATGCGTCCGGTCACGAGGTTGACCTCGGCCTCCCGCACGCCGGGGACCGCCTTCACGGCCTTCGCCACATGCGCCTGGCAGGACGCGCACCGCATCCCGCCCACCTGGAATAAGTGTCTCATAGTTCAATCTCCCTTCTTCTATCGGGCGGAATCCGCCCTGTTGATCTGATCTGCCGGCCCTTCATATCGGGATCGCCATCGTGGTCGCGGATTCGGGCGAACCGGCCATCGGGGAATGCGTCAGGAGAGCGAAAGCAGCCGCCTGCTCCTCGCTGCCGATCGCCGCGACCAGATCGCCCACATGGAGTACGGTATCCGGACGCGGATTCGCATCGACCCTGCCCTTGTGGATGACGCCCACGATGGACATGCCGGTGCAGGCGCGGATATCGGATTCCGCGATGGTACGCCCCGCCAGCGGGCTGTCCGGCTGGATCTGCGTCCAGTTCAGTTCGATCAGCCCCTGGAACGCGCGTATCTTCTCGGCGAGCGCGAACGCCGGACTGCCTTCGAGCATAGGCTTGTAACGGTTGGCGCGGACGGAATCCAGGTAGTTCTGGATGCGCGCCTCGGAAATGCCGTTCAGTACCAGAATGCGGCGGGTCAGCTCCAGCGAAACCTCGAAATGCGAGAGAATGATCTCGTCGACGCCTTCCCCGGAGAGACGTTTTTCGATCTCGGGCGAGGCAGCGCACATGACCGTGCGGATGTCGGGGTTGTATTTGCGCGCCTGCTCGATGACTGCCAGGTTTTCCTCCAGCTTCGGGATCATCGGCACCAGGACTTTCGCGGCGCCGATGCGGGCCGCGGCCAGAATGATGTCGCTCATCGGATCGCCGTAGATCACGTTCACGCCCTCGGCCCGCGCCTCGCGGTAGTCATCGTAGGACGGTTCGATGACCACGTATTTCAGTTTCAGGCGCATCAGAACGTGCGCGATCACGCGCGAAACGCGTCCGCCGCCGGCCAGCACCATGTGTCCATCCAGATCGGGCTGCGGCAGCGTGATGTCGGCGAGCGCGAGATTCCGCCACACGGTCCGGCGGAGCAGCTTGTAGACCGGGGCCGTAAGGCTGTTGATGATCGGCCCGGCGATCATGGAGCAGACGACCACGCAGAGGATCAGCGAGTAAAGCTCGGACGTGATGAAGCCGTCCTGGAACCCGGTCCCGATCACCACGAACGCGACTTCCGAGGTCGGGAACATCCCGAAAAACATCGCCACCGGAACCACGTTGCGGTACTTGAAAACCCATGTGACGATGGACAGGAACGACGTGCGGGCGAGTCCGGTCAGGATGACCAGCACGGCTACGAGCCCCCAGTGCGAACCCAGATACCGCACGTCGAGCATCATGCCGATGGAGACGAAGAACAGCATGGCGAAGAAATCGCGCACGGGGGAAAGCTCGGACAGCGCCTTTTTCCCGTACGCGCTGTCGCTCAGGACGATGCCCGCCAGGAACGCGCCGAACGAGAAGGAAACCTGCATGACCACGGAAATCGCGCCCGACACCAGCGCGATGCCGGTGATGGACAGCAGGAACAGCTCCTTCGACTCCAGGCGCGCCGCCCGTTCCGTGAGCTTCGGGAGATACCGCGCGCCGACCGTCAGCATCAGAGCCATGAACACCGTGCTGAGAACAAGCGGCAGCCAGGAGGAGAAACCGCCTCCGGACGACGACGAGAACGCGCCAAGCCGGCAGACAAGCAGCATCAGCGGCATCACGGTCAGGTCCTGCACGATGGAAACGCCGATCATCACGCGTCCGGAGAGCGTGTTCTCAAATCCCTTGCTGGAAAGCGTCTTCAGGACGACCGCGGTACTGGTGGAAACGAAGCAGACGCCGAAGAGGAACAGCGAAACGTTCGAACCGAACAGCGGGATCTTCGTGTCGCCGCTGAAATTGACGGCGGGGTCGCGGCTCAGCAGCCATGCAATCCCCGCGCCCGTCAGAAACGTGAAAACGACCTGTGCCAACGCGCCGAAGACCGCGACTTTGAAAACCGGGCGGATGTCCTTTTTCGAAAACTCCAGCCCCATGGAAAACAGAAGCAGCGCCACCCCGACGTTCGCCAGCGAGTTCACTGCACTGGTCGCCGCGTTGCCGAAGCCGGCTTTGAACAGGACGCCGACCAGCACGCCCGCGAGGATGTAGCCCAGGATCAGCGGCTGGCGGAGCTTTTTTGCGATCACGCCACCGATGAGGCCCGTCACCACGATCAGGAGCAGCGCGGTCACGATCGTCTCCTCGTCCGAGGCGCTCAAGTTCCCCGTCAGGTTCAGGAACCAGGAATGGAAGCGTTCCAGGAAATCTTTCATCGATCGGCCCCGCCGGAAACGTCTTTATTTACTTCGCTTCGACGGTATAAACCCAGCCGCCGTCCTTGCTCCATGCGCGCCCGATGCGGACCGGAAGCTGGCGCGTGGCGGAGTTCGCGGAAAGTTTCGCCAGGATGCCTTCAAGTTCGTAGAGGCTGTCTTCGAAGTTGAGTTTCTGCGCGAGCTCGGCGGCGGAACCGGAGAACGGCGCAACGGAGGGAAGAGACGCCTCAAGCTCGGTCAGGAGCTTGATCACGCCCTTGCTCGCGAGCTTATACGCCTGGACGCCGGGCTGGTGGAAGGCATTGATATGGATGAGTTCGGCATAGGCCGCCACGGCGCGCTCGTACAGCGCGATGATCATGCCCAGGCAGAACGCATCCACGTCCGGGATCCTCATTTCGATCACGCTGCGGCCGTGTCCGCGGAGGGCGTTCGAGAGCCCGGTCAGGAACCCGTGCAGATAGTCGCCCATGTCGATGCCGTCGGAAACGGGCGCGGGCGTGCTGTCCTTCAGGACCTCGATGAACGTGATGAAGAAGTCGTTGCGGCCGTCGTTGAGCTGCTGGATGAACGCGTGGGCGTCGGTGCCGCCCTTGTTGCCGAAGACGTTCAGGCCCTGATGCACCACGTTGCCGTCCAGGTCGAGTTCCTTGCCCAGGCTCTCCATCACCAGCTGCTGCAGATAGCGCGACAGCAGGATCAGACGGTCGGAATACGGCACGATGACCATGTTTTTGTCGCCCTTGCCGTTGCCCGCGATGTACCACATGGCGGACATCATATAGGCGGGATTGTGCAGAAGCGCCGGATTGCGCGTGAGGGCATCCATATGGCAGGCGCCATCCAGCAGCCTGCCGAAGTCGATTCCGGCAAGCGCGGCGGGCAGATGTCCCACGATGCTGGTCACACTGGTGCGGCCGCCGATGGATTCTGCCATCTCGAACGTCTTCAGCCAGCCTTCGCGGGAGGCGTGCAGGTCGAGTTCACTGCCCTTCATGGTGATCGCGCAGGCGTGCTTCGCAAACGGCAGACCGGCTTTCGCGTAGGCGTTCTCGCAGAAGATCATGTTGTTCTTGGTCTCCTGCGTGCCGCCCGATTTGGAAATGTTCACGACCAGCGTGGTCTCCAGGTCGCAGACGCGCATGGCGTCGGCCACGCCCGCCGTATCGGTGTTGTCCAGAAAATAGATCTTCAGGTTTCCGCCGCGCTGTTCTTCGCTGAGCTCGTTCCAGTACGGACCGTTCAACGCCATCTGAAGCAGCTGAGGGCCGAGCGCGGACCCGCCGATGCCGTTGATGATCGCCGACTGGAAACGCTTGCCGGTCGACCCGGTCAGTCTGCCGCCGCGAATGTCGGCGGCGAACTCCTCCACATCGGCGAACTCTCCGCTGCCGGAGTACACGGAACGGTCGGTGAAATGCGTGACCTTGCGGTGTTCGTCCGGGTTCTTGATCTCGCCGCATTCGATCTTCTGCATTTCGGCGTGGACGGATGCGAACCGCGGTTCGATCTCCTTCAGATCGTCATCCTCGAAAATCATTCCGGCGAAGTTGATCTGAAACGACGATTCCCCGTCGATGATCGTATATTTATGGCAGCGTTCGATCCACATGGCGCTCTGTTCCGACATAATAAGCCCGTCCTTTCAAAAGTCTGTTCAAAAAAAAGCATTTCTTAATATATCACGCGGGCGAAGTTTTATCAAGCCGCTTTCCGGAATTTCCATACGCGGCACATCCTGAATCACATTGAAATGGAATCGCCGGACAGGATGAAACGGCCCCGCACTTTCGGGGAAACACCGACAACTCCCCGGAAAAACGGCGGATCGGCCGGCGAAACCTGTACAGCAAACTTGTACAGGTCAAAGAAAATGCCGGTTCCGCCGGGAGAAATGGCATTTCAAGGGGGATTTCCTCATTGATGTGCCCGCGAAACGGGTTATATTATGTTTCCGGGACAAGGACTCCGGTCCTGGTCCGGGCATAAGCACGGCATGAGGAAGTTCATAAACGAGGGGGCTTCCTCTGCCGGCGGCAATCGCATGCCGCTGTATGTGCATCTTGTACCGCCGCCGGCATCCGGGCCGACATGGAGGGGCCGTCCTCCGCATCATAAACATAGATGGGGCGGAGGACGGAAACGGTTCCGGTGCGCGGGAGGGAGGCGGCCGGCGCGGGATCACGCACTGCTTATGCCTTTCTTTTTTTCCGCGCGGACACGACGCTTCGGACATGACGCCCCGAACGGCCGGAAAAGATCTTTTGCGATTTGAAATCCCGGCAAGGTCTGCTATAGTATCGTTCAGGATTCCGATTTCGCCGCGCCGTCCTTTCAGATGCCGGACAAAGGTTATCCAGAATCGCCCCGGCGTTCCGCAACCTCATTTTTTTTTCTCCGCACCCCGTTTCTCCATGAATTCCCGCACCTATATCGCCATTGACCTGAAATCGTTTTACGCCTCGGTTGAGTGCGCCGACCGGAACCTCAATCCGCTCACGACGAACCTTGTCGTGGCGGACGAAAGCCGGACGGAAAAGACGATCTGCCTGGCCGTGTCTCCCTCGCTGAAGGCGTACGGCATTCCCGGGCGGGCGCGTCTGTTCGAGGTGATCCAGCGCGTCCGAGAAGTCAATGGAGAACGTCTGGAACATGCGCCGGGGCGTCGTTTCCGCGGGAAATCCAGCAATGCAATCGAGCTCGGGAAAAAGCCGTCGCTGGAGATCGACTACATCGTCGCCGTTCCGCGCATGGGACGCTACATGGAGGTGAGCTCGAAGATTTACGGCATCTATCTCCGGCACGTCGCTCCGGAGGACATCCATGTGTACTCCATCGACGAGGTGTTCATCGACGCGACATCCTACCTGAAGCTGTACGGGCTGACGGCGCGCGAGTTCGCCATGAAGCTCATCCGCGAGGTCCTGGCGGAAACCGGCATCACGGCCACGGCGGGAATCGGAACGAACCTGTATTTGAGCAAAATCGCCATGGACATCGTCGCAAAACGCATCCCCGCCGACAAAGACGGCGTCCGCATTGCCGAGCTGGACGAGCAAAGCTACCGCGAGACGCTTTGGGACCACCGCCCGCTCACGGATTTCTGGCGCGTCGGACACGGCTATGCCCGGAGGCTGGAGTCGCGCGGGATGCGAACGATGGGCGACGTGGCGCGGATGTCGGTCAAAAACGAGGACGTACTCTACCGGCTTTTCGGGGTGAACGCCGAACTGCTCATCGATCACGCGTGGGGCTGGGAACCCGTGACCATCGCCGAGATCAAGGCATACAAGCCGGAAAGCAACAGCCTCAGTTCCGGCCAGGTGCTGAAGGAACCGTACGATTTCGCAAAGGCAAAGCTCGTCGCGAAGGAAATGGCCGACCAGCTCGCGCTCAGCCTGTCCGAAAAACACCTCGTGGCCGACCAGCTGATCCTGACCGTCGGATACGACGTCACGAACCTGTCCACGCCGGAGCTCCGCCGCAAATACAAGGGCGAAGTCCATATCAACCATTACGGGCGCGAAGTCCCGAAAGGAGTCCACGACTCCGTCAATTTCGACAGGCACACAGCCTCGTCCTCCCTGATGGTCGAGGCGGCGGAAAAGATCTTCGAACGCGTGGTCGACCCGGGCCTTCTGGTACGGCGAATCACGGTCGCCGCAAATCATGTTCTGAACGAAACGGACGCGGACCGGAATCCGGCCGGACCGGAACAGCCCGACCTGTTCCCGGATGACGAGCTCGAGAAACGGCAGGCGGAAGAGGAATCCGCGCGCGACCGGGAGAAACGCCTCCAGAACGCGATCCTGGACATCAAGCGCAAGCTCGGGAAAAACGCCATCCTGAAAGGCATGAACCTGCTGGAAGGCGCGACCGCGAAGGAACGCAACAAGCAGGTCGGCGGACACCGGGAATGAACGATCAGGAAGCCGGATTCCTGCCGCGGAAAAGATTGAAAAAAAGGATTCCCATGGTATATTATTCGTGAAACGTGAAATCCGGCGTCTCATTCGAACGGACAAAACCGGAACAGGATTCAGGAAACAGGACGGAGGCATTCGAAAGGAAATGAGCCGGACATGATAGCGTTTGAACATTTCGTAAAACAGTACAGGGATTTCCGCCTGGAACTCTCCATGGACATCCCGGACAACAGGGTGGTGGGGATCATCGGCAAAAACGGATGCGGAAAAAGCACCACCATCAAGGCGATTTTGGGGCTGGTAAAACCGACGTCGGGATCCGTAAAGGTCTTCGGAAAGGAAGCGTGCGAGCTCACGCCCCGGGACAAGGAAAAGATCGGGGCGGCACTCTCCGACTCCATGTTCTCTGTCCTGCTTTCCGTCGAGGACATCATCGCAATCCTGCGGGCGATGTACCGGGATTTCGACGAACCGTTTTTCCGGGAAATGTGCGGCAAACTGAATCTGCCGCTCGGAAAACCGCTGAAGGAATTCTCGACCGGCATGAAGGCAAAGGTCAAAGTCCTGACGGCGATCAGCCACAAGGCCGCTCTCCTGATCCTGGACGAACCGACCGCCGGACTCGACGTCGAAGCGAGAAACGAGATCATTTCCTTCCTGAGGGAATACGTCCGCGCCAACGACTGCACCATCCTGATCTCCTCGCATATTTCCACCGACCTGGAGGGACTTTGCGAGGAGTTCTACCTGTTTTCCGACGGGAAGATTCTGCTGCATGAAACGGACGACAACATCGGGAAGCATTACGGAACGGTCCAGATCCCGTTCGAGATGTTCGAAACGATTGACCGGAAATACATTTCCGGATATAAGAAGGAGACGTTCGGATACGCCTGCATCACGAACGACAGGGAGTTTTTCGAGAAAAACCATCCCGGGATCAAGGTGCAAGCAGCGACCGTCGACGACTTTATCCTGCTGCTGGGAGGCGATGAAAAATGAAAGGTCTGCTGATCAAGGATTTCAGATTGATCCTGAGACGAAAGCAGTCGCTGCTCATGCTTCTGTTTTTCTGCGCGATGATCGCGTTTACCGCCGAGGGCAGTTTCGTCGTGGCATATGCCGCCGGACTGGCGGGGATCCTAGGGTTGTCCACATATGCCTATGACGAGCATGACAACGGGTTTCCGTTCCTCTTCTCGCTGCCCGTCGACGTAAAGACCTATGTGAAGGAAAAGATCCTGTTCTGCATCCTGACGGACCTTGCCGGACTGGCGATCGGAACGGGGCTGTTTCTGATCGCATGCGCGACAAAGGGCAATATGGAGGCGTTCCGGGAAGACCTCGCGTATCTGATCCTTTACTTCCCGGGGACTCTGCTTCTGATCTTTTCGACCATGGTGAACCAGATGATATTCGGCATAGAAAGAAGCAGGATCGTGACGCTTGTGCTGTACGGCCTTTTATTCGTTCTCTCGGCGGTGATCGTCAAGGTCGTCGGTCCGGTCGATCATGGAGAGACTGCCCGGCAGATGCCCGAATGGACGAACAATGCTTTCATCCTTGCATCGGGAGCCGTTGCATTTATGGCAGTTTTGTGCACGGGGATGTATCTCATATGCCTCAAGGTAATGAAAAACAAGGAATACTGACTGCCATGCCGCCCCATCCCTACGCGGACATCATCGGTCTGCCGCATCACGTCTCGAAGGTGCATCCGCGGATGTCCCTGCACGACCGCGCCGCGCAATTCTCGCCGTTCGCCGCGCTGGTCGGCTACGAGGACGTCATCGACGAGACGGCACGGACGACGGTCCCGAAACGCGAGCTGGACGAAACGGAAAAAGAGGAACTGGACCGCCGGATCGGCATCCTGGCCGCGCATCTTCGGGAAAAGCCAGCCGTCACGATCGAATACTTCGTTCCCGACGCGCTCAAATCCGGCGGCGCTTACGAGTTCAAATCCAGTTCGATCATCAGGATCTCGCCGGTGAGAAAAAACCTGACTCTGGCGGACGGCACAACCATCCGATTCTGCGACGTCGCCGGGATCGAGAGCGAATTGTTCCGCGACGGTTTTTAAAGAATGACCGTTTTGTATAAAAATGGTGGATCCTGCCGGGTTCGAACCAGCGACCAAAGGTTTATGAGACCTCCGCTCTAACCACTGAGCTAAGGATCCACGGATGGCTCCGGACCGCGTCAGACAGGATCGTCCTGCAAAACGGCTCCGCCATACGGTCCGGGGTAAAATAATATACTCTTTCCTTCTCAAAAATCAAGCCGCGGAACAGATGCGGCGTACTGTTTGCGGAAGATTACTCCCAAAAAGAAGAGCGGGAAAGGATAATCGGATCCCATTTTCCGTCAGGAACAGGCGGCGTGCCGGACGGTGCGGAAAAAACGCAAACGGAACGGGCTTCAGCGGTGCACGCAGACCGCGGTCAGGACCAGCAATGCGGTCTCGATCAGGTATGCCGCCGTATCGAAAGCCCTGCGGTCGAAGTCGAGCGTCCCGTTTTCGGAACGCTTGACCAGATACCAGGAAGTCAGCCATGTCAGCAGGAACATTCCTGCGGCGCCCCAGATGCGGCGGCTGACCAGAATGAAGAGCAGCATCAGGAGGCAGCCCGCCACCGCGCCCCTCCGGCGCTCCCGGTCCGATGTCCTGATCAGTTCCCCGCCGACGGGCGTGGATGCCGCGCTGAGCTCTTCCCGTGCGAAATACCCGCAAAGGAGCACGGCGGTCAGCCAGTGCGCGCCTCCGGCCTGTACGGCAGCCGCGACCATGATGGCGCGGACCGCGAAGAAGACCGCGCCGAAAAACATCGGCTGGGCGGTGAATCTGTCGGGGGACGCGGCGGCGGCTTTCGGAAAAAACCGTATGGCGAACAATGCCGCGCCGTTGAAACCGCGCCATCCGGTCAGGATTTCCAGCAGAAGCGCGACCAGGACGCCGGAGAACATGGCGCCTGCGAACGAGCCGAACAGCCAGACGACGATCCATGCCGTCAGGGAACACGCCAGGCCGACGGCAAGCCCGATCAGCGGGAAGTAAAGCGGGAAATCCTCCGGAATCCTGTTTGGTTCCGGCAGAAGCGGCAGCGGACGGCCTGTGGCGAGCGCCCATGCCGCCGATATCGCTTCAAGCGTGCTGTTGTTCACGGTCGGCCTCCTTTGCATGATTGACCGGGGATGCGGTTTGTTCCGGCGGAACCGGCGGGGTCCAGCCTGTATGCTCGCAGTAGGCTTTCAGCATGGCTTCGCGGACAGCCTTCGCGAGCTGTTTCCGGTTCCGGCCTTCGGGATAGATGAGCGGAAGGATATAGACGTCGGCGGTGGAACGGCGGTTGCCGAGGATCGCCCACAGGTGGGGCATGAACGTGGCGTCGCCGTACCAGGCCGGGTGCATGTCTCCTTCGGCGGGATGGTAAATGGAGACGATCGGCTGAATGGGGATGTCCGTGCCGCAGACGGTCTCGAACGGCGTGGTCTTGAACTCCTTCAGGCCGGAACGCCCGTCCGATGTGGTGCCCTCTGGGTAGACGATCAGCGGGATTTTCTTCCGAAGCGTGTCGCGGAACTGCTCCATCAGGGCGCCGGACGACTGTTTCGAGTCGCGGTCGACCCAGATCGGACGGATCATGTCGGTGTACCAGCCGAGGACCGGCCAGGACTTGATCTCCTTCTTCGGCGTGAAGCGCAGCCCGAAGATGGATGCGTGCAGGAAGATGTCGACGTAGCTCTGGTGGTTCGCTATCACAAGTCCGCCCGTCTTCAGGTATTCCTCGGGATTGCCGTGCACGATGGTCCGGATGCCGAGGATCCTGACGATCCCGCCGCCCCAGTATTTCGTCTGAAGCGCCATGCGGCGGATGCTGTGTTCTTCCTTGTAGAGATAGCGGATCGGGAGACAGTAGATGCCGTGCCAGCTTCCCCACAGGAAAAGCGCGATGACACGGTAAATCCTGCGCAGAATCCGCATCGCTCAGTCTCCGGGGAACGTGATATTCGGGAAGAAATGCCTGTTGTAGCGGTCCGGCAGATGCCACATGTCAAGCATGACGGGCAGGTCGATGGAGCCGAATTCATAATCGTATGCCGGTTCGCCGAGGAGCTTCGCTCCGATCGTGATATAGCCTTTCAGCAGCGGCGGCATCGCTTCGCGCAGACGCGCGCGATCGTTGCGGATGCTTTCGATCTCCGCCTCGTCCGGACGGGGGAAGCTGAACTGCGGACGCGGCTTGAAATGAATGTCCGGGAAAAACAGCCCCTTGTCCAGCAGGGATTCGTAGACCGCCCACGCGACCGCCGGATGCGCGTCCTCCAGGCTCACGCAGCCGCACAGGTAACGGCATCCCGAGCGCAGCGTGATCGCGGCCATTCCGCTCCACAGGATCGCCACTACGGCGCCGTTGCGGTAGTCCTTGTCCACGCAGGAACGCCCCACCTCGATAATCCGGGGGACGTAGGGCGCGATGCCGTCGACCTCGTATTCGCGGGCGGAATACATCTTCTCGGGATCGTTGCCGGGCTGCCCAATCGCGCGGTATGTGCCGATCGGCATCCCGTTCGCCTTGTCGAAGACGATCAGGTGAGCCGCGCCTTCGTCGAACTCGTCCCGGTCGAACTGCGCGTCCTTTGCGGAATCGAGGCCGCGGTTCTGTTCGCAATTGAACACCCGGTAGCGGAGTTTCTGCGCGGCAAAGATCTCGTCGTCGGTCTCCGCGAACTTGAGCAAATAGGCGTCGTTTTCCGTCACGAGGGGCGGATTGATGATTTTCTGAAGCAGGTTGTCTGTGTTGAAGTCCACGTTCTGTTCCTGGCGGCAAGTTCGGGATATGTCGGGGGTTTCATATAACTTATCCCGGTTTTCTCATTTTTCAATAGCTGTTGAGCTTTTTTCAACTTTTTTTTCAGAAAAAAACCTTTTCACGGGATATCACGCTGCCGGAGCGGTCCTCTTCGCGCACAAACAAAAAATATTGACGGGCGCGAGGACGCGGCCCCCGGGATCAGTTCGTGCCGCGCGGCTGGACCGCCGGAGCGGGCTGACTGCGAGAGATAATGGCGACCGGGCAGCCGCACGCCTCGAATTTCTCTTTTATTTCATCCAGACGTTCCCGCGACGGGATTTCGATCCAGTCTTCGGTCCCGGGACGGTCGAGCGAATTGATCTGCACCCGGTCGGGCGAAATATCGCGCAGACACTTCACGAAACGCTCCAGCGAAGCCGGGGAATCGTTGATCCCGGGCACGATGAAGACTTCCAGCCACATTTCCACCTTGTTGACGGCGCGGAACGATTTCAGCGCGGCCATGAGGCCGTCGAACGTCGCGCCGGGAGCGGGACGGTTCACGCGGACGAATTCCTCCTCGCAGGACGCATCCAGCGAAGGCATGACGAGGTCGATCCCCTCGAGTTCCTTCTGCAGGCCGGGATCGCCGAGCAGCGTGGCGTTCGTGATGAGGCATATCTTCACTTCCGGACGTTTTGCCTTTACGGCGCGTATGATCTCTCCGATCCCGGTATGGAGCGTGGGTTCGCCGACGCCGGAAAATGTCACATAGTCGATCTTCTCGTGCTTTTCGAAGAATGCGTCGAGTTCGGAGAGGACGCGTTCCACAGGATAGAAGTCGCCGCGCTCCATGGTCAGGTTCGTGGTGGCGCCGCATTCGCAGTAAACGCAGTCCAGCGAACAGGTCTTGAACGGCAGGAGATCGACGCCGAGCGAGACGCCGAGCCTGCGGGATATGATCGGGCCGAAAACGCTTTTCATTTTTTGTGTCATAGCTGAAACCTCCCGGGATTTACCCGAAAAACATGATTTTCACTGCAATGCCGAGCAGGACCAGGCCGCCGAGGAGAGAACTCCGGCTGCCGAACCGGTTGCCGAACACGCGCCCGGAGACGCAGCCCGCGGCGGAAATGGCAGCCGTAACCGCGCCGATCACCAGCACGTCGCCGAAGATGTCCGTGCGCCCCAGGCACGCGTAGGAAACGCCCACCAGAAGCGCGTCGATGCTCGTGGCGAACGCCAGCACGATCAGGCGCCGGAGCGAACACACGCCGATCTTTTTCGCGGGATCGCCTTCCTTCGAAATGCCTTCCCGGAACATCTGCGCCGCCACGGACGCCAGCAGAAGTCCGGCGGCGATCCTGCCCAGTTTCTGCACGATCCCGCCGCACAGCCCGCTTCCGAACCAGCCGGCCGTCGGCATCACCGCCTGGAAAATGCCGAAAAGAGCGGCCGTCAGGACGATCTTGTCCCAGGTAAAAACGGTCCGGGCGGATTCCGAATCCGCAGTGCAGCCGCATGTGCAGGCCCCGTGCGGACGGCAGACGGCGCAGACGGGCGCGGATGGCGTGAGGCTGAGGAACGGCAGGGACCGGGGATGTTTGCCGGAAGCGGAATTGCCGGGACCGGCGGCGCTCTGCATTTTCGGGCAGGACCACCCGACCGCGCCGAGCGCGAGCGAAACGGCAAGCGCATCCATCGCAAGTCCGACGCCCATGAATGTCGCTTCCAGAATGTTCACAGCATTACCTCGCAAGTGCCGGAGCCGGATTCTCTGTTCCGAGTTCAAATTCCGTGCGCCGTCCCGGAAAAAAGGCAAAAAAAATGGTACGCCCTCGGGGACTCGAACCCCGGACCCAATGATTAAGAGTCATTTGCTCTAGCCGACTGAGCTAAGGGCGCACAAAAAATCAGCATGCATTTAATATATGCCGTTTCGCCGGAAAGTCAAGCACGTTTTCTCAAAAAAACGAAAAAAAATCCCGTTGCGATTTCCCGCCGTTTGCGTGCCTGCCGCTTTTTTATCAAAAAAGAGCCAAAAAAAGCGTTTTCCGGTTGATTTTATTCTGGTTCTGTGGTATAGTTCACGCAATACTTTTTTATGAAAGGAGCCTAGGTCGACCTATGACCGGGAAGAAAAGCATGGATATGAGCTCATTTATGCCGTTGAGTGCGCGCGCTTTGCGCATTGCCGCGGACGGCGGGCTTGTCGCGTCTTTGCGGAATTCCTGCGCGGGAAAAACGGATGCGCCTGACATCCGTTACTCCGTCGGATTCGAATCCGGCAATCCGGACTTCGTCATGCCGCATATGGCGGAATCCCGCACCGCCTCCTCCTCTTCCGTGCCCTGCCCTTCTGTTCAAGCTGATTCTTTTCCGAACGGAAATCCGATATAACATTCACCACATAAAAAACATCCCACAAGGAGAAAACCATGAGCAGTCAACTGACGATCGGACTTGATTTCGGTTCCGACAGCGTAAGAGCCGTACTGGTCGACGTGGAGAACGGCGAAATCCTCGCCTCCTGCGTTCAGAACTACCCCCGCTGGAGCGAAGGCAAATACTGCGACGCTCCGAACAACCAGTTCCGCCAGCACCCGCTGGACTATCTTGAAAGCCTCGAAGTCGTCGTCAAGGGCGTCATGCAGGGCATCGAGAAGGAACGTGTGATCGGCATCGGCGTCGACACCACCGGCTCCACCCCGTGCGCCGTCAACAAGGAAGGCGTCCCGCTGTCCATGCTGCCGGAATTCGCCGAAGACCCGAACGCCATGTTCATCCTCTGGAAGGACCATACCGCCATTTTCGAGGCGGACGAGATCAACGCCTACGCCAAGTCCCACGGCGGGACCGACTACACCATGTACGAAGGCGGCATCTACTCCAGCGAATGGTTCTTCGCAAAGATCCTCCACACCCTCCGCATGAGCGAATCCGTCCGCAAGGCGGCGTTCAGCTGGGTGGAACACTGCGACTGGATCCCGGCCGAGCTGACCGGCAACATCGATCCGCTGAAGATGGCGCGCAGCCGCTGCGCCGCCGGACACAAGGCCATGTGGCATGAGAGCTGGGGCGGACT
>JBGUKN010000020.1:0-44141 GCA_045114455.1 Victivallales bacterium | reverse complement strand
GAAGGCTCAGGCCAGAAACGACTATGAGTTTTACATGGCATTTGCAGAGGACAACCTCGGCCTGATGCTGCTGATGGACCGCGGGCTGACGATGCTTGATCGCACGTTTGTCAATAAGAAAGCGTATTCCTACCTGGCGCAGATGCACACTTTTACCATGATGGATTATCTCCGGGAACATATCCTGCTTGTCATCCTCGCAGTCGCGATCCTGGCCGCGATGATCATGGCAATCATCGGCGTTCGGCTCAACAACCGGAAGCTGCGGGGAATCAACCGGGAACTGACGGCACGCACCGAGACCATCGAAAAACAGAGGCAGCAGGAGTCGGAACTGCGGAAACGGCTCGAAGACGCTTTGCAATCGGCTCAGGACGCCGACCGCGAAAAAACGGCTATCCTGACGGACCTCGAAGACGCGTCCGAATTGGCGCGCCTCGCGTCCTTCCACTACGATTTCGACACGCGCATACGCACCGGGTCCAACCTTCTTTGCGAGCTGTGGCCCGTGGACGAGACAGGCAGAGCGCTCCTTGAGGAAGAATTTGTCTACCCGGAAGATCTGCCGCTCTTCAAGGAGAACATGCGCGCCCTGTTCGAAAAGAGGAACGAGGTGAACGGGACCGTGCAGTTCTCGTTCCGAGTGGGTTTTTCGTCCGACAGCCTCCGCCACTACCGCATGAAACTCACGCTCGATCCGCGCAACCCGAACGCGCTGACCGGCATCGTGCAGGACGTGACCGAACTCGCAATGAGCATGATGAAGCTGAAAGACACCCAGGCCCTGTGGGACGCCGCCATCAACGCCATGCCGTTCATGCTGACGGTGAAGGATGTCGACAACGGCTTCCGCTATCTGCTCTGCAACAACGCGTTCTCTGACATTTTCAACTGCACTCCGAACGAAATCACGGGCAAGACCGATCCCGAGCTGTTCGACAATGACTCGAACCTGGATTTCTCGAACCGCATGAACAATCTTGCCCTGACCATGGACGCGAACGAAATCAAGGAATTCGAGGAGGATCTTCCTGTCATGGACGGAAGCATCCGCTCCATCAAGACCGTTATGCGCATCATCCGGGACACCAGCGGACACAGGCTCTTGCTCACGGCATCCAACGATGTCTCCGAAATGGTCAATGCGAGGCGCGCGGCGGAGGAAAACGCCGACCGCTTCCTCCTCACGCTCCGGTCCATCGGCGACGGCATCATCACGACGGATGCCAGGGGCGTCGTCACGATGCTCAATCCGAACGCCGAGACCCTGCTCGGCTGCAAACAGGCCGACGTGCTCGGCAAACTCCATACCGACTTCTTCCGCATCGTTCACGAGCAGACCGGGAAGACAGTCTCTTCGCCGCTTACGGAAGCCCTGAAGTCCGGCAAGGTCGCTGCCGGGGCGGATATGACCGACCTGATTTCCGCCTCCGGGCAGCGGTATCACATCGCCTCCAACGCCGCTCCGATCCATACGCGGTCCGGCGAGATTACGGGCGCCATTCTGGTGTTCCGCGACGTCACGGACGAACGCAACAAGCGCGAAGAACTCCGCCGGACCATGATCAGCCTGGAAAATGCTTCCGGGATGGCGCGTCTGGCGGCGTTCCGCTACGATATCAGGACCCGCAGGCGTTCCGGCTCCAGCTTTCTCTATTCGCTCTGGCCGAGCGACGAAAACGGAGACCCGATCCGCTTCGAGGAATGGGTGTATCCCGACGACATTCCGCTTTTCGCCCGCGAGCTGGAGAAACTGGAACGATCGCAGGAACAGGGTGAGGCCGCCACGTTCTCGTTCCGCATCGGCCACGGATCCAGCCTGCGCTACATTCGTGCATTGGTTTCGCTCGACCTGAGCAATCCGGACGAACCGGCGGCGACCGGCATCCTGCAGGATGTCACCGAGCTGACGCTGAGCATGATGAAGCTGAAAGACACCCAGGCCCTGTGGGACGCCGCCATCAACTCCATCCCCATCATGTTCTCGGTGAAGGATATCAACGACGATTTCCGGTATCTCCTGTGCAACAAGGCGTTTTCCAGCGCCTTCAACTTCTCGCCCGACGAGGTCATCGGCAAGACGGACTATGATATCTTCCACGACAAACGCATCCGCGGCTTCGCCGACCAGATCAATTCCACGACGACCGGAATCGACGGCCTCATGGAGCTTTCAGGCGAGCTCGCGGACGGCAGCGGAAATCTCCGTTACATCAAGAGCATCCTGCGCGTGTTCGAGGACGCCCGCGGACACCGTCTGCTCCTGGCGGCATCCAGCGACGAAACCGCCATGCACACGCTCATTGAGAACCAGAAACGTGTCAACAACCTGCTTGAGGAGATCATCGGCGAGGACGATTTCGATCTGTGCATCCGGCGCACGCTGGAAAATGTCTGCAAAATCCTCGGCGCCAGCCGCGGCTGCCTGCTCCGGCATGAGGCGGGAGATCCGAAATCGCACTGTGTTTTCGAATATGTCGAGCCGACCCATTCGCACGCGTCCCTCAAGATGCTTGGCCGTGCGTTCACTCGCATCCAGAACATTCTGGATAATTCGGATGATAAGCGCACGTTCGCATGCAGCGACATCCGCTCCTTCGACTGGAGTATCGCCAAGGAGGACTGGCACAAGGCGGCCCTCGCGCTCGATCTCCGGGCGATCTTCTTCTCGAGCATCATCTGCGAAGGCGAAGTGAGGGGAAACGTCGTGTTCTCCTTCGAGGGCGTGGACCATACCTTCACGGACAACGATCTTTCGCTGCTGCGCGCCACGGCACACATGATCGAGGTCGTCCTCGCCAGAAAACAGGCGCAGGACCTCATCATGGATGCGCTGAGCCGCGCCCAGGCCGCGGACAAGGCGAAGAGCTTCTTCATCGCCAGCGTCAGCCACGAGATCCGCACGCCGCTGAACTCCGTCATCGGGTTTGCCGAGCTTCTCCGCGAAGGCGGCGTCTCCAAAGACCAGCAGAAGGAATACCTCGACGCCATTTCCTCCTCGGCGAACGCCCTGCTCATGCTCATCAACGACGTCCTCGACCTGTCCAAGCTCGAGGCGAACCAGATGAAGATCATCACCGCGTTCACCGATTTCAACGCCCTCTGCCGCGAAGTCATGCTCATCTTCACCTTCCGCGCCCAGGAGAACGGCAACAAGCTCGTTTCCGAGGTGCCGGAAGATCTCCCGGAACTCGACGTCGACAACATCCGCATCCGCCAGATTCTCATCAACCTGCTCGGCAACGCCGTCAAGTTCACGAAGAAGGGCGCCATCACGCTTCATGTCGACTTCACTCCCGACCCGGATTCCATGGACACCGGTACGCTCCGCTGCGCCGTCAGCGACACCGGCATCGGCATTTCCGAGGATGACCAGAAGAAGCTCATGGAACCGTTCGTCCAGCTCTCCAATATGCGCGGCACGAATGCCGTGAACAACGGGACCGGGCTCGGACTCTCCATCTCCAAGCGCCTGGCCTCCTGCATGAACGGCGAGCTGACCTGCACCAGCAGGATCGGCGAGGGAAGCACCTTCGCCGTGACCCTCAACGCCGTGCACTACCGTGCAAAGGCGGTCAAAAAAGTGCAGGAAAAGTCCAAACCCGAGGCGGAAACCATTGCGCGCGATGTGAAGGCGATCCGCATTCTCATCGTCGACGACGTCCCGATGAACCTCCGTGTCGCCAAGGCGCTCTTCGGCAAAATCGGGTTCGAAAACGTCTTCACCGCTGGATCGGGCAAGGA
The DNA here is from genome assembly GCA_045114455.1 of Victivallales bacterium. Classification (GTDB taxonomy): domain Bacteria; phylum Verrucomicrobiota; class Lentisphaeria; order Victivallales; family UBA1829; genus UBA1732. The sequence continues at coordinate 40,397 of JBGUKN010000020.1, read as the reverse complement.
GGCTCTCGATTTCCTCGACAAACAGCCGGTCGACCTGGTCCTTTCCGACATGTGGATGCCGGAAATGAACGGCACACAGCTTTCCGCCGAAATCAAGAAGAATCCGAAGCTCTCCCACATCCCGGTCGTGGCGCAGACCGCCGACGTCGAAACGAGCGGCAATTTCGACATGTCGCACTTCGACGCCATCATCCTGAAGCCCATTACCAAGGAAAAACTCTCCAACATGGTCAAACGCATCGTCGAGGACGGAGGTATGGGCAATGAAGGAGGACCGATCAACCTCGGATGATTCCGCGTCGCGTTGCAGCCCCCCGACGAACGTCAGCCCCCGAAGCCCTCTCAGGGAGCCCTGCGGCACGGATTCAACGGATCGCAGAAATACTGAAAGAATCGGAGAACAGGGAAATGAACAGGAAAAACAGACAGTTCACACAGATTTCGCTGTTCAGCGTTCTGCTGGGCGGGCACTATGACGGGATCGTCAGCGTCGGCGAGGTCAAAAAACTCGGCAATCTGGCGATTGCGACGATGGACCGGCTGGACGGCGAAATGCAGATGATCGACGGCGTGGTCTACCAGGCATGCGCCGACGGACTAGTCTATCTGCCGGGAGACGACGAGACGGTCCCGTTCGGAACGATCGCGGATTTCCATGCCGAGGATACCGTGAGACTCGCCGGCATCCCGAGCTACGAGCAATTCGAGGAAAAAATGAACGAATGCTGCCCGCGGAACGACTTCCCGCTTGCGATCCGCCTGTCCGGAACATTCAGCTGCATGAAAGTCAGGACCGTCAGGCGCCAGGAGAAGGACGGCGTCGGGCTGGCGGAGGCGGCGAAGGATGAAGCCGTTTTCGAGTTCAGGGACATTCGCGGCGATCTCGTTGGATTCCGTCTCCCGGGATACATCAACGGCATCAACGCTCCGGGATGGCATCTCCACTTCATGGATGAAGCCCGGAAGCATGGCGGCCATGTGGTCAACTTCTCGCTGTTCGAAGGGGATTTGAGCTTCTGCCATGCAGGCGATTACCATATTCGCCTGCCGGACTCGCCGGACATTTTCGCGGGTCTTGATCTGAACCGGGACTGGAGCGGAGATTTGAAAAAGGCGGAAGCGGAACGATGAGGCAGCTGAACTTGCCGGCGAAATGGCTTCTTCCGCTTGCCTGTCTTTTGTTCACATGCCTGCTGCCGGCCGGATGCGTCCATTCCGCGGGCGGGGACTGGATGGAATACAGGATCTTCTGCGGAGCCCCCGAAAGCGGAACAATCTCCGAAGCGGAATGGCGGCAGTTCTGCGATGAACATGTGACTGCGGAATTTCCCGACGGCTACACCGTGCTGGAGGCGACCGGCTACTGGAAGTCGGGCGATGCTTCCGAGACCTTGCGCGAGGATTCGCACATCATCGTGATCCTGGCTCCGTCCGATGCCGGAGAGAAAGTCCGGCGGATCGCCCGCCAGTACAGGCTGCTTTTCCAACAGGAGTCCGTACTGGTCACGGCATCGCCCGCGGACGCGGAATTCGTGGAAAGCAGTTTTTGAGTTTCATTTCCGGCACGGTCGCGGCTGAGGCACACCGGAAATGAACCGAGGCAAAGCAAAGGGGAGCCGGCTTGCGCCGACTCCCCAGGTATGATTGCACGAATCGGAAAGACCGGTTACTTCTTGTTGAAGACGATCGGAGCGAATTCGCGGAGGCAGCGGCGCCAGGTCAGCCATTCGTGGGCGGTTCCCTCGGAAACAAAGAACGTGGTCTTGATGCCGAATTCATTGAAGGCATCCGCAACACGCTTTGCATTCTCGGGACGTTCCTCGGAGCCGAGGCCGATGAAGATGTGGTTGATGTTCTTGGAGGGATCCTCCTTCGCGGTCTTGAACGCGCCGTTGAACGCCTGGTCGATCGCGCCGTTCACGGAAAGACCGCTGAAGCTGCCGATCCAGGAGAACTTGTCGAGGTTGGACGTAACGGTGCTCCAGGTCTGCATGCCGCCGCGGGAAAGGCCGGCCATGGCGCGGTTCTCGCGTCCGGGCAGAGTGCGGAAGTTGGCGTCGATGAACGGAAGGAGCTCATTGACGAAGATGTCGTTGACGTTGCCGCCACGGCCGCCCTGTCCGGGCTTTTTGAAGTAGGAATTGGTCTTCAGGTCGCCACAGTCCATGACAATGATCATCGGAACGGCTTTTCCCGCCGCGATCAGGTTGTCCATGATGTAGTTGGTTTTGCCCTGATTGGTCCAGCCGTTTTCATCCTCGCCCCAGCCGTGCAGGAGGAGGAGGACCGGGTAACGCTTTTCGGGATGGGTTTCGTATTCCGCCGGCGTATAGACGTGGCAGACGCGCGGAACGCCGTTGATCTCGGACCAGTAGTCGCAACGGCGGACCTGACCGTGCGGGACGTTCTTGTCGAAGTGGTAGTATGCCGCTTCCTTCTCGTCTTCCGGGATCTCAATGCCGGACTGCTCGAAGTTTCCGCCGAAATACGCTTCCGTACCCGGATCGAAGAACGTGTTGCCGTCGACGTTGTAGGAATAATAGTGGAAGCCGACGACCAGCGGATCGGTCTTGACCGTCCAGCGTCCGTCGGAAGCCTTTTCCATGTTGTAGACCTTGCCTTCCTGCGTGATCGTGACTTTCTGCGCGCCAGGGGCATTCACCTTGTAGATGGCTTCGCGCGTCTTCGGATTCACGGCGGGATACTGGGAGTTGAAGATGGTCGTTTCGGAGGGGATGAACCCTTCCGGAAGCGGTTCCACACGACTGCCGCCGCCGAAGCCGCCTGCTCCGAACGGGCTGCCGCCGTTGCGCTGGCCACCCTGACGCTGGCCGCCCTGGCCAGCCTGACCTTGCAGACGCTGGCCTTGCGGACGCTGGCCGCCCTGGCCCGGCCCCTGAGGTGCGGGAGCCTGTGCGAGCGCCGTCACGGCGAACGCGAGTGCGAGAGAACAACCGAGGAAGTAACCGAGTTTCATGTTTAGAACTCCTTATCGTTGTTTTTGAGCCTCTTCTGAGGTTACCTAACAATCAGAAGCCAGCCCGTTATGTAAGAACATTGACTAATATACATTCGAAAACAAAAACTTCAATCCCGCTTTTGAAGTTTGGGAACGGTTTTCCGAGGAAAACAATGAAGAATTGGATTGGAGTAACGTTAACGAAGGGAAAAATGAATCATAAAAACGCTGAAACAGCGCGGCTTCCCAGGCTGTCCGAGCTCAGAACAGCGTGGGCTGTTCGGGTTCGTCGTCCGCTTCTTCCGGGGCAGCGGCTTTGCGGGTCTTTTTCGCGTGGAACTTGGCGTGGCGTTCGCGGAGGATGGGGCGCGTATAGGAGGGCATGCCTGCGTCGGCAATGGCGTTTTCCTCGAGGTTTTCGAGGATTTCGCGGGCGCGGACGATCACGTCGTTCGGGAGCCCCGCGAGCTTGGCGACGTGGATGCCGTAGCTCTTGTCGGCAGCTCCGGGGACGATCTGGCGCAGGAAGATGATCTGGTCTCCGTATTCGCGGACCGCGACGTTGTAGTTTTTCACGCCCTTGCGCGTGAGGGCGAGCTCGGTCATTTCGTGGTAATGCGTGGCGAACTGGGTGCGGGCGCGCGCGGCGGGGTGGTCGAGGAGGTATTCGGCCACGGAGAGCGCGATGGAAAGGCCGTCGAACGTGCTGGTGCCGCGTCCGATCTCGTCGAGGATCACGAGGCTCTTGCTGGTGGCGTGGTTCAGGATGTTCGCGGTCTCGATCATCTCGACCATGAACGTGCTCTGGCCGCGCGCGAGGTCGTCCATGGCGCCGACGCGGGTGAAGACGCGGTCCACGAGCCCGACGTGCGCCTCGTCCGCTGGGATGAAGGACCCCATCTGCGCCATGATGACGAGCAACGCGGTCTGGCGGATGTAGGTGGATTTCCCCGCCATGTTCGGCCCGGTGATGATCATCATGCGGTTTTCGCCGCCGTCCAGCAGCGTGTCGTTCGGCACGAAGCGTTCGCTCTCCATCCTCGCATCGAGCACGGGGTGGCGTCCGGCGGTGATGCTGAGGACGTCGTCGTCCGCGATGTGCGGACGGCAGTAGCGGTATTTGGAGGCGCATTCGCCGAGGGCGGTCAGGACGTCGAGGCGGGCGACGGAGAACGCGGCCTTCTGGATCTCGCCGGTGAAGGTGCGTGCGTAGGTGCGGAGCTCCTCGAAGAGCTGTTTTTCGAGCGCGACGGCCTTGTCGGACGCGCCGAGGATCTTGCTCTCCATCTCCTTGAGCTCGGGAGTGATGAAACGTTCGGCGTTCACGAGCGTCTGTTTGCGGACGTAGTCGTCGGGGACGCGCGCGAGATTGCTCTTCGAGATTTCGATGTAATAGCCGAAGACACCGTTGAAATGCACCTTCAGGCTCTTGATGCCGGTGCGCTCCTGCTCCTTCGCCTGAAGCGCGGCGATCCAGGATTTGCCGTCGGTGATGGCGGAGCGAAAGACGTCGAGGTCGTGGTTGAAGCCCTCGCGGATGAAACCGCCCTCCGCCATGTCCGCCGGAGGATCGTCGGCGAGAGCGGCGAAGATGCGCGAGGTGAGCTCGGGGAAATCGCCGAGGCCGTCGCGGATGCGTTCCACGAGCGGCAGGTCGTAGGCGTTCAGGATCATCTTGAGGCCGGGCAGGACGGAGAGGCTGTGGCCGAGCGCGAGCAGGTCGCGCGGGTTCAGCGCGCCCGCGTTGAGCTTGGCGGTGAGGCGTTCCATGTCGCGGATGGAAAGGAGCGTTTCGCGAATCTCCTGCCGGGTCAGGACCTCGTCCTTCATGAGCCCGACGACATCCTGGCGCTCCACGATCGCGTCGACGTCGCGGAGCGGCTTCAGCAGCCAGCTGCGCATGAGGCGGGAGCCCATGGCGGTGGCGGTGCGGTCGAGGACCTGCAGGAGCGTGCCCTCGCGGCCGCCGCCGTGAAGCGCGTCGACAAGCTCAAGGTTGCGCTGGCAGACGGGATCGAGCCCGAGGTATTTTTCACTGTAGTTGCGATGGATGGAGACAATGTGTCCGGTGTTGCGGCGGAGGTTTTCAGCGGCGTAGTGCAGCACGGCTCCGGCAGCGCGGACGCCGCACGCGCAGTCCTTCAGTCCAAAGCCGTCGAGCACGGCCACGGAGAACTGGCGTTTCAGGAGCTCGGAGGTATGTTCGAAGGAGAAGATCCAGTCGTCTAGCGGGGTCCAGAGGATGGGCCGGATGAGCACGGGGCGTCCGCCGGTCTGATCCCACTGTTCGTGGAGGGAGCGCGGCAGGAGACATTCGCGCGGCTGGAGCCGCTGGAGCTCGCTTTCAAAGGCTTCCCGTGTGTCGAGGCGTTCGGTCTGGAATTCGGCGGTGCTGATGTCGAGCCAGGCGAGACCGTAGACATCCTTGTCCTCCGCCACGACCGCACAGAGGAAATTGTTGTCGCCGGGCTTCAGGAACGACGCGTCGAGGATGGTGCCGGGGGTGATGACGCGGGTGATGGCGCGCTGGACCAGGCCCTTTGCGAGCGCGGGGTCCTCCATCTGCTCCGCCACGGCCACCTTCAGCCCGGCGTCGAGCAGTTTCGGGATGTAGGCGTCGACGGCGCGGTACGGCACGCCGCACATGGGATTGCCCGCGCGGTGGGTCAGCACCAGGTCGAGGACCGGGGCGGCGCGCAGGGCGTCCTCGAAGAACATCTCGTAGAAGTCGCCGGCGCGGAAGAGCAGGATGGAGTCGGCGGGGGATTCCGCCTTCGCCTGAAGATACTGCTTCATCATCGGCGTGATGTTCTTCTCGCCGAAATCCTCGGGGGAACGCTGTTTCGGGGGTCTGCTCATGGTCGCCGCGGAACCGCCTCAGAACGGGATGGAGTCTTCGTCGCCGGAAGCGTCGTCGCGGGATGATGCGGACTCCTGCGCGGGCGGGATGAAGTCGTCGCCGCCGTCGGCCTCGGGGCGGAAGGGCGCCCAGGTCTGGCCCTCGGGACCGTCCTTCGTCAGGATCTCGATCTTGCGCTTGAGGGTCTCGAGCTTCTGCTGGCAGTAGGCGGAGAGGCGTTTCGCCTCCTCGAACGACGCGATCACGTCCTCCAGGCGCGTGCTGCCGTTTTCCATGGACCGGACAAGCGATTCGAGTTTGGACATAGCCTCTTCAAACGGCATATCCTGAGCGGGTGCGGATTCCTTTTCGGACTGCGGCATATGGTATAAGTCTCCCGTGGAAAACAAGCATGAACAAAAAAGCGTATCAACAATTATACATCCGAAACGCGTATAGTCAAATAAAAAGCGCGTGAAAGGCGTTTTTTTCTTAAAAAAAAGAAAAAGATGGAGAAGAAAGCTTGATAAAAGGCGTCCCGGTGCTATATTAAGAGATTGTACCTGCATCACCACTTTTTACCACCAAGGAAAGGCACCCCCTACCATGATGATCAAATGCCAGAAGTGCGGCTTCGAGAACCAGATGGGCAGCATTTTCTGCCGCGAGTGCGGCGAAAAGCTGAATATGGATGCGATCGACCCGAACAAGCTTCAGAAAGACGTCAACAAGGAAAAGAACATCAAGCTCGCGAAGAAGCGCATCAAAGGCGCCATCTCCGGGCTCGTCGCCATTCTCGTCGTCGGCGGATTCCTCGGCGTGGTCTTCTACAACGGCGGCCTCCGCCAGTATGAGGAACCGGAAACCACGGAAGCGGTCGCCAAGCAGAAATTCAACGCGGCGACCACCGGAACCGCGGTCGGCAAGGTGAAGTATTCCTATCCCGAAGTCAACAGGATGTTCAAGGCAATGGTCGTGGATCCGCTTTCCGATATTCCGTCCTTCGCCAAGGTCACGGCCGCGGAAGTCGCCTACGACGAAGCGAAGCAGAAGCCCGTCGTGTATCTGTGGGTCTCCATCAAGGACAAAGTCCCGGTCATCTACACCATCCATGGCGATATCGTCTACAATACCCCGCCGGAAAACGCGAAGGAAGCCCAGGTCGATCCGATCAGCCTTGACGTCGACCGTCTCGACATCGGCCGTCTCCCGATCTTCGTGAATACCCAGCCCTTCCTCAACGGCTTCTCTACGCTGATCCTGAACGAGGCCGTGCAGGGATTCTTCGCACGCGCAAAAAGCGTCGAGTTCTCCCCCGAAGGCATGACCGTCGAATTCTCGAAGGGCGGCCCGACCAGCACCTACACGCCCGCGCCGTCCTCTTCCTCCAGCAAGCCTTCCTCCGCGACCGCTGCCGCCGCTCTCAAGGGCGGTTCCGCCGCAGTTTCCGAAAAGGATGAAGCCGCCAAGGAAGCTGCCAGAGCGAAAGCCGAAGCAGCCAAGCAGAAGGCCCAGGAGGAGAAGGAAAAGAAACAGCAGCTGGAGGAGGAGCGCAAGCGCAAGGCTGAAGAATACAGACAGCAGCAGAAAGAGAAGGAAGAGGAGCGCAAGCGCAAGGCCGAAGAGGAAAAGGAACGCAAGCAGCGGGAGAAGGAAGAGCGGGAACGCCAGATCCGCGAAGAGAACGAGAGAAGAAGACAGGAGCGCGAGGACCGTCGCCGCGACCGTAATAACAACAACTACAACTCCCGCAGCAGCAGAAGTTCCCGCAACCGCTACTGATTGATTCCGCAAAGGCCGTCGACTCGACATGTCTGACCCAGTTGCACAGGACAGGGAAAGATTCCGGGAGATATTTCCGTTCGAGGCGCATTTCCTCGAAGTCGACGGCCAGAACCTGTGCTATTTTGATGAAGGGACCGGCCCGGCGATGGTCCTGATCCATTCCTGCCCGATGTCGGCGTTCGCGTTCCGCAGCGTGATCCGCGAATTCCGCACGACGCGCCGGGTGATCGCCTACGACCAGCTCGGATTCGGACAATCGGACAAGCCGCTGAATTTCGACTACCGCATCGAAAACCACATCGAGCACCTTGAACGGCTGCTCAACCACCTTGGCATCAGCGATCATATCACGCTCGTCATGCACGGACGCGGCGCGGCCATCGGCATGGGCTATGCAGCCCGCCATCCGGAAAGCGTCGATTCCTTCGTCGTCATGAACGCCATGTCGTTTTCCGACTTTTCGCTGCCGTTCCGGCTCCGCATCTGCAAACTCCCAATCCTCGGCAACATCCTCGTCAACAAGTTCAACTTTTTCCTCCGTCCCTCCTGGCGGTACCCGAAGATCGTCCGCGACGCCTATCTGCTGCCGTTCCCGCGCCGGGAGGACCGCTGCGCGCTCATGGAGTTCATCAATTCGCTGCCGTGCGCGCCGGAGGACAAGTCGGCGCAGTCCATGATCGAGATCGAGACGGCGATCTGGTCGCTCAGGGAAAAACGCGCGCTGATCCTGTGGGGAGGGAAAGACTGGCTCTACACGAAACGGGCCCTGCGGAAATGGACGGAATATTTCCCGTCCGCAAAAGTCGTTATGCTGCCTCTCGCCGGGCGATTCCTCATGGAGGACGATCCGGCGGAGTTCATCACCAATGTCAGAGAATTTTTTGGAGAAGGAAAAACGCATCCATGACCCGGGAATCCATCCAGCTCGAAATGAATTTCGACGGAACCGATGAGAACCGCTTCAAGCAGAGATTCGATCTCGGCGAATTCCAGCTCATCGCCGAACTCCCCGTCCCGTCCGCCGACACGCCGCTCGCCGACGCCGTGCGCCGCGCCTCCGATTTCGAGTATCTGGTCCATTCGCAGGAACGTCCGAAGGCGTCCATCGCGTTCATCGACGACGCGCCCGCGGGCAGTTCGCTCGACATGGTGCAGTTCGCCTCGGAACTGTGCAAATACTCGCGCGACCGCCATGTGCTTTATCTGCACGGGCGCGACAACACGATCAAGGACATCCTCGAAACGGTCCGGCATGCGCACTCCGAGGGATTCAAGAACTTCTGCGCCGTGACCGGGGCATCGGTGCACGGGGAAACGGCGGCCCAGACCCGCAAACGCGTGTTTCTGGAAAGCGTCAACATGCTTGGAGCGATCCGCGAGGCGGGACTTCCCTCGATTTCCGTCGGGGCGGCCGTCAATCCCTACCAGTACACGCCGGAATCCGCCTACGCCCAGTCGTTCAAGATGTTCCGCAAGCTCGCAAACGGCGCGGACTATCTGGTCGCCCAATACGGTTGGGACATGATGAAGCTGCAGGAGCTGATCTGGAATCTCTTCCGCCGCGAGATCAACATCCCGACCGTGGCACGGCTGATGTTCCTGACGCCCGACAACGCCGAACAGCTCTGCGCGGGCGCATTCCACGGAGTCCACATCTCCCCCGATTTCGAGGTGCTCCTGAAGAAGGAACGCAGCCATTCGTTCGCGCAGTTCGAAGCGGCGCAGCTCCGCCGAATCCAGATCCACGCCGCGGGGGCGCGCCTGCTCGGATTCAGCGCGGTGCAGATCGCGGGAATCACGAATGTCGCCCTCCTCGAAACCGTCTTCCAGAAGATCCGCGAGGCGTTTCAGGAATTCCAGACTTTCGAAGACTGGCGCACCGCCTACGGAGAATACTACGACCGCCTCGACATGGCGCCGTATCCGAACGAATTCTACCTTTTCGACAAGCTGCTGGAATCCGACCTCCCCGCCGAACAGCCGGCGCTCGCGGCGGGAATCCGCCCGCTGACACGATCGGAGAGATTCCGGCACAACCTTTCCGCTTCGCTCTTCGCGAACGCGGACAAGCTGCCCGCGCGGGAACGCCGCCTGACCAAAAAGATGCTCGTTTCCTGCCGGGGATGCAGCCAATGCAGACTCCCCCAGACCGACTACGTCTGCCCCGAGACCTGCCCGAAGGGACTTGCGAACGGGTCCTGCGGCTGCGGCAAGGCGAACGGAGACTGCGAGCTCATGGATGCGGAATGCGTCTTCGCGAAACGGCTCAGGATCGCTGACAGCCACATCGACTATTCCTCCCTCGAGGAGGGTGTCGTCCCGCCCGTCGAGGAACGCCCCTGATTTTCCATTCAAACCTTCCCCACAAAAACAACGGCTGCCGTTCGTGAAAAAGGCAGCCGCCAGGACAAGTCCAGAAACACAGGACAGTACGCGGCTGCGCTCGCGTACAAATCAAACCTGTTATTTTCCGAGCAGCGAGGGCAGCCAGTTGGACAGCGCGGGGATATAGGTGATCAGCATCACCGAAACGACCATCGCGATCCAGAACGGGATCATGGCAGGCGTGACCTTCGCGATCGACGTCTTGCCGATGCCGCAGCCGATGAAAAGGCAGGTGCCGACCGGCGGCGTGCAGAGGCCGATGCACAGGTTCGCGATCATCATGATGCCGAACTGGATGTCCGTCATGCCGAATTCGCGCACGATCGGGAGGAAGATCGGGGTGAAGATCAGCACGGCGGGCGTCATGTCCATAAACGCACCGACGACCAGAAGCAGGACATTGATGAAGATCAGGATTACGACCGGGCTGGAAGACAGCGACATCATCCACGCGCTTACGGTGCCGGGGATGTTCGCCACGGTCATAATCCAGCTCATGGAGGAACTGACACCGATCAGGAACATTACGACGGCGGTCGTGATGCCGGTCTCCTTCAGAATGCCGGGAAGGTCGCTGAACTTGACTTCGCGATACAGGAACACGCTCAGAATGAACGCATAGGCGACGGCGACGGCTGCGGCCTCCGTGGCGGTGAAGATGCCCTCCAGGATGCCGCCGATGATGATGACCATCAGGAAGAGGCTCAGGAACGCACGGCGGAACGCAGTCCAGAGAATGGAGAACGGAACACGCTTCTCGAACTTGGAACCGGAACGGATCGCATGGATCACGCACGCCACGATGATGCACAGGCCCATCACGATACCGGGGACAACGCCTGCCAGGAACATTGCCGCGATCGAAACGGAGCCGCAGGCCACGGCGTAGACGATCATGATGTTCGACGGCGGGATAATGAGGCCGGTCGTGGCGGACGTCGTGGTCAGGGCCGTCGAGAAGTTCCGGTCATAGCCTTTCTCGACCATTTCCGGGACCATGAATCCGCCCACGCTGGCGACCGCAGCGCCCGCCGAACCGGAGATCGACCCGAAGAGCATGCACGTGATCGTGTTGGCGTACGCCAGGCCGCCGGGCAGGTGTCCGACCAGCGCCGAAGCGAAGTCGATCAGACGCCGCGCCATGCCGCCGCGTCCCATCAGGATGCCGGAGAGCACGAAGAACGGGATTGCGAGCAGAGGGAACGAGTTGATGCCGAACATCATGCGTTCCGGCACAATGATCTCGGGACGGAACGTGCCGCCCGCGACGGCCACGCCGAGCATGGTGGCGGAACCGATGGCCACGGCGACCGGAACGTTCAGGAAAAGCAGCGAGAAGAAGATCAGCGCGAGAACAAAGCCTACACACTCCATAATCAGGCCTCCTTCCCTTTCCTGCCGAGGACATCCTCGGCGTAGTTGCAGATCTCGAAATACAGGATGAAAAGACCGGAAACGGGGATCGGCAGGTACATCACGGCATCCGGGATCTGAAGCGCGGGCATCACGTTCCGGGTGACGAACATGGCCTTGTGCAGCAGGAAGCAGCCGCCGTAGAGGAACGCCACGACGGTGAACACGATCGTCACGAGATGGGCGATCGTCGCCGCCGTCTTGCGCGGCGTATCGGTCATCATATTCACGATAAGGTCAATGCCGAGGTGGGAACGGCTGTCGAACGCCAGGGCGATGCCGAAAAAGGACGACCAGACGAGCAGCAGACAGGCGAGCTCCTCGGTCCAGGACACCTGCTTGCCCACGACGTAGCGGGAAACGACGCCGAGGAGCACGTCAAGCACCAGAAGCGCCATGCTGGTTTCCAGCAGGAAGCTCAGGATTTTGACCATGACGGTATGAAATTTCCGCATCACTTGACCTCCCGGATGCGCTTCGCAAGATCCTGCAGGTCGGCAGGGAACGCATCGTAGATCGGTTTGGAAAGCTCGATGAACGGGGCGCGGTCGACCTTGATGAACTCGACGCCCGCCTCACGCGCGATCTGCTCGTTGAGGACCTCGGATTCGCGCCATGCCTGCCGCTGGAACACGTTCGCATCGGCGGCGGCCTGTTCGATCCAGCTCTTCTGTTCGGCGGTGAGCTCGTCCCAGATCTTCTTGCTCATCACGAGCACGTCCGGAACGCGCTGGTGTTCCGTGAAGGTGAAGTATTTGCACACCTCGAAATGGCGTCCGGTCACGAAACTGGGAATGTTGTTCTCCGCGGCGTCCACGGTGCCCTGCGACAGGGCAGTGTAGAGTTCGCCCCAGGAAATCGGGGTCGGGGAAGCGCCCAGCGCCTCCATCGACTGCATGGCGATGGAGCTTTTCTGCGTGCGAATCTTCAGGCCCTTCATATCTTCGGCGGAACGCACGGCTTTCTTCGTGGTGTAAAGGCTCCGGGCGCCGGCATCGAAATAGCAGATGCCCATCAGCCCGTCGATCTTCCTCAGCAGGGACTTGCCGATTTCACCGTTCATCACCGCCCAGAAATGATCCGAGTCGCGGAACAGGAACGGCGCGCCGACGACCTGGAATTCCGGCACGGAGCCGTCAAGCACTGCGGCGGAGCATTTGGCGAACTCGATCTGTGCATTCTGCGCCTGCTTGAAGCATTCATCCTCCGAGCCGATCATCCCGCTCGGGTAGATCTGGAGTTCCATCGTGCCGGCGGAAAGCTCGCGAAGGCGTTCCGACATGTGAAGCATGGCCTGATGGACCGGGTGGTCGGCGGAAAGCCCATGCCCCAGGCGGAGCACACGGACGTTGCCGGACGTCTTGGCGGAACGGACTGCGAACGCGCAAATGGCGGTGGCGATGAAACACGTCGTCAGGATGTTGAGAATCCACCAGGAGATGGGATTCGAAAACGTCTTATGAGTCTTTTGGAGTTCAGACATGGCGGGAATGCTTATCCTTTCGTAATAAGAAGGTGAAAAAAGACAGTTATGGATTGTTATATTCTAGCATAAAAACTGAAAAAATCAAGCAGAAACGTGCGCGCGAAAGAAAATAAACGGAAGAAAATTAACAAAAAAAAGCCGCTCCCCCGGGAAAGAGAGAGCGGCGCGAATTGACGCTGAATCGATCGAAGGATCAATCGAAGGCGTGGTGGGCGGAACCGAGCACGTTGATGACCTTGTGCTTGTAGAGTTCCTTGAGCATATCGCGGGCAGGGCCGAGATACTTGCGGGGGTCGAATTCCGCGGGCTTTTCCATCAGGACCTTGCGGACGCCGGCGGTCATGGCGAGACGGCCGTCGGAGTCGATGTTGATCTTGCAGACGGCGGACTTGGAGGCTTCGCGGAGCTGGTCTTCGCCGATGCCGATGGCATCCTTCAGCTGGCCGCCGTACTGGTTGATCATCTGGACGTATTCCTGCGGAACGGAGGAGGAGCCGTGGAGGACGATCGGGAATCCGGGGATGCGCTCTTCGATCTGCTTGAGGATGTCGAGGCGGATGCGGGGATCCGTGCCCGGTTTGAACTTGTAGGCGCCGTGGCTGGTGCCGATGGAGATGGCGAGGGAGTCGACGCCGGTGCCGTTCAGGAACGCCTGGACTTCTTCCGGACGGGTGTAGGTGTGCTGTTCGGCCTTGACTTCATCTTCGACGCCGGCGAGGACGCCGAGTTCGCCTTCGACCGTCACGTCGAACTGATGCGCGTATTCGACGACCTTCTTGGTCAGGGCGACGTTGTCGTCGAAGGACTTGGAGGAACCGTCGATCATGACGGAGGAGAAACCGAACTCGATGCAGCTCTGGCAGAGTTCGAAGGAATCACCGTGGTCGAGGTGGAGGGCGATCGGGATCACCTTGCCGCCGCCGATTTCACGGGCGTATTCGACCGCGCCCTGCGCGAGGTAGCGGAGAAGGGTCTGGTTGGCGTAGTTGCGGGCGCCCTTGGAGACCTGAAGGATCACGGGGGATTCTTCTTCGGAGCAAGCGGCGATGATCGCCTGGAGCTGTTCCATGTTGTTGAAGTTGAATGCGGGGATCGCATAGTGGCCGGCCATCGCCTTTTTGAACATGTCGCGGGTGTTGACCAGTCCGAGATCTTTGTAGTTGACCATACGGTTGTCCTTTCCTGTGATTAGGGTTGAAAGAAATCCATCATATCAATATAGCATCTCCCGGAAGAAAAAGCAATCTTTTTCTTGTGAAAAAAACGTCTTGCGCCCGATTCTTTTTCCGATTCCGGGAAACCGCCGGGCCGTCAGTCGTCCAGCGGCAGTCCCATCGCCTTCCGCGCCGTGCGGAAGTGCATCTTCGCAAACTTCCGCAGAAGCGGTTCGCCGCCGGACAGGAAAAGCTGTTTCGCGGTCTTGTCGACCTGCGTTCCGGCGCCCTTCGGCAACGGGCATCCGGCCTCCTCTTCAAGCTTCGTCAGACGCCGTACGAACTCCGCACGTGCCAGGATGGACGCGGCCGCCACGGCGACGTCGCGTTCGCCGCGCGGGAACTGCTCCAGGCGGACCGCACGCCCGTTTTTGAGAAGCGCGTTCTCCACAAGCCGTTTGTCGCCGAACTGGTCGGAGATCACATGACGGCATTCGGGCGCGAATTTGAGCATGTTTTCAAGCGCGCGGGCATGTCCCCAGGCAAGGAACCGGTTCAGATTGCCGATGGATTCGTATGTGCGGTTATACGCCTCCGGCCCGATGACCACGACGCCGAACTTGCCGCGAACCGCCGCCTTGACCTTTTCGGCAAGCGAAGCGATCTTCGAATCGTCCTTGATCGCCTTGGAATCCCGGACGCCCTCCTTCGCCAGCACGTCCGCCGTCTCCCGGTCCGCCACGAACACGCACGCCACGACCAGCGGGCCGAAGAAATCCCCCTTGCCGCTCTCGTCGATGCCCGCATGCGGATCCCTGAATTCCAGCAGCGGCGGCGGTTCCGATTCGTCATGCGCAAGCCCGATCAGCGGCTCCAGAACAAATTCGACGAAATCCTGCGTCCCGGCGCCTTGAACGACGAGTTTTCCGGAACGGTAGGCCGCCACCTGCGTCTTCTCCCGCGCGGCTTTGAAAAGCATATACGGCCCGGACGAGAACTCCCACGCGGAAAAGCTTTCAAGGCTGGCCCGAAGGGCATTCATCTGGTCGGGGGTCAAGGTCGCGACAAAACAGGTCTTTCCACTCACGGCGGCGGTTCCTCTATGTTGGATTGATAAGGGCAAAACGGCTGAAACGGGCTTTTTTTTTAAAAAAAACGCCAAAACTTTTCTATTATAGCTTGAAAACTTGCAAGAATCAAGTTAATGTATGATGTTTCCCGAGATTTTTTCATGGAATCGACCGGGAAGGCACCAACCATAACGATCCATAAACCTCGACATAAGGAATAGTGAAAATGAAGAACACGACTTGGGTTTTTGGAAGCGTGCTTGCCGCAGGCTGCATGCTGTTGTCCGTCCCCGTGGCCGCCCAGGGCAACTTCCCTCAGGGGATGCCGCAGGGCATGCCTCAGGGGATGCCGCAGGGCATGGGACGCGGCCCCGGTCTTCCGCAGGCAGGCGCGCAGGGCAGGACCAATCCGGCGGGGGCGAAGCCCGCGGCAACGGCGGGCAAGACAAACTCCGCGACGAAAAGCAATACGACGAACAAGGCTGCCCTCGAAGCCGCGAAATACCAGCTCTCGAACCACCGTACCGACCTTATCCGTGCCACGATCGACGGCTATGCCTCCGATGAAGACCTCACCGACCAGAACGTCGTCAGCGACATTATGGCGGACATCGGAAAGCAGATGCCTCTTGTCCCGTCCGTTTCCCTCGAAAAGGCCGACGCCCAGGCACTGAACAAAAAGGCAAAGGACATGGTCGATCAGGAATACGGCGCCGACGAAAAGCAGTTTGCCAACTATATCGATGCCGAAGCCGCGGCTGAATTCCCGCTCTACAAGGTCGGCGACACGGTCGTCGTCGACTACAACATGGGACCGAAGCATTTCTCCGTCAAGGGCAAGCTTTACCGCATCACGGACAGCTCCATCACGGTTGAAGACAAGATCATCAACTTCGTCGACCTCAACGACGAAACCCGCTCCCGGTTCGATCCGCAGAAAAACAGATACATGCGCGACCGCTACAAAGAGACGCGCACCCATCTGATCAACCGGATCAAGATCGAAAAGATCAACGACAACTACGAAAAGCTCAAAGGCGAAATCTTTGGACGCAACGAGACCGCCGGCTACATCTACAACTCGCAGACCGGCGAATGGTCCACTGCGCAGGAAATCGCGAAAAACTACATCGAGCGTCTTGTCAAGGACAAACCCAAAACGAGGCCGAGAACGAACCAGGCCGCCCAGACGAGGCCGTCCGACGCCGACGAAACGGTTGACGACGAATGGGACGAAGAGCCCGTGGACAATACGCCGGATGATTCCGGCAACCAGGAGGAAGTCGCCCAGTCCGGCACCGTTCAGGTCAATGACGCCATCAAGCTTGAGGACAATGCGGAATCCCAGGCAAAATACAAAGCCGTCGCCGCAAAAGCCGCCAAGCAGAAAAAAGACGCGAACGAGAACTATGCCGGCATCGACGCCGACTGCGGATACAAAGACGCCTGCTGGGGCTTCACCATCGCGGATACCCGCTACGCGCTTTGGCATGAACCCGAGTTCCCGTACATCGAACCGGCTCTCGGACGCGACGTCATCAACTTCCCGCCCGACGGACTGGACGTCGGCATCGCCGGGGAACCCGCATCCATCGACCTCGTTTATGTTTCCAACAGCCTCTCCAAAGTCGTCTTCGTCATGAAGGACTGCTCCAGACAGGATTTCCTCCGCTTCAAGGACTCCCTCACCGAGCAATACGGACATGCAGCAGAGGACAAGGGCGTGAACTCCGGAGCATTCACGAACATCTTCTCCGGCAAGACCAAGCCGCAGCAGATCGCCGACGCAGACGAGATCGAAGCGGCCCAGGCCGCCGTGAAGGACGCGGAAAAGGCGTTCAATAAAGCCGTGGCCGAACTGAAGAATGCGGACGACGACAACCGCGACGAGCTTCAGGAGGCCCGCGACCAGGCCGCTTCCGAACTTCAGGATGCCATCGCCAAGGCCGAATCCTTCGAAAACGCAGTCTCCTCCGAGAACCTTCCCTACATCTACTCCCGCGTCAAGCTCGCGAAAGACGGCGAGGGCCAGACCGTGCTTCCCTACACGTTCAACTGGAAAGGCCGGAACGTTTCCGGCACGCTCGTGTTCTACTACGACAAAGCCAGGGACAAGGTCACCAACCTTGTTTTCGCGAAGGAATACAAGAAGTAATTATCCTTTTATTCGCGCATTTCATCCGGGCCGGCCGCAAGGTCGGCCCGTTTTTTTCTCCGCATCAGAGGCATCCGGAGTAAGGAAGAGGGAGAAGGCGGAAAAAAGGCGCCGCACATAAACATCTGTTCTTTCAGTAAATTGCAAAAATCGAGCGTCCGTTTTTCCCCGTTTGTGTTCTTTTTTGAGAGATCAGCTTACAGAATGAAGGAGGGATCATGGGCTCGCCCAAAAAGAACAGAAAAACAAAACCGCCTTCCCAGTTCGGACGCCTCCCGTTCCGGCTTCGATACCGGATCGCATGCCTGCTCCTCGAAGGGGCAGCAGGCCATGCGGTGCTCAACAATCCTGAAGTCGCCGGGACGCTGAGTTCGCTAGGCCTGACGCTGACGGCTGCGGCCGTCACGCGGTTCAAGGCCACGCGGGAGTTCAAAACGATTGCCGAAGAACGGGAAAAAGTCCACCGGGCCTACGAGGAGGTCCGCCTGTCCGCCGCACTGCTCCGCGACTGCGAGGCAACAAGCGCCATCGCGGAAGGACTGAAGATCGACTTATTGAAACTCGTCCGCGAATGCACCGACGCCACGACCGACGATCCGAAGACAATCGAACGGCTCGTCCGCTCGGCCGTCACGCTGTCGAAATCCGTTTCGGACGGCCAGAACACCGTCCTGCGGAAACGCGTCGCCGCGCTGTCCGAAGAGAATGTCCGCCTCCGCGAAGCGCTCGAACGCGCCAGGATGCAGTACAATGAACTGCTCGACCGGCGCCGGGACGAATGGTCCCGCGTGGACGGAGCCGAAGTCGCCGACCGCCTCTCCTCGATCCTCGGCGTCAAACCGTAAACACCTCTTCCAAACTCAAAGCATAAGGAAACCGAACATGAAAATGAAACACTCCGACCGAACCGCCGCCCGGAACGGCGGCACCCCCGCGCCGGGACGCTGGATCGCCGCCGAACCCGGAGAACGCAGCCGCTGGCTCCAGACCGCGGAATACACCCCCGTGAACGTCACGCACATCCTGGAGGCCGCGAACGAAGGCGACATCGCGGAACTCGCCGTCGCCGCCCGCGAGATCCAGGAACGCAACTGGGAAGTCATTCTGGCGATGCAGGTGCGGAAAAGCGCGCTGACCGGCCTCGAATGGGGCGTGGAACCCGGCGACGAACGTCCGACCTCGAAGGATGCCGCAAAGGCATTCGAAGCCGCGCTGAAGGCGGCCGGAAGCGAACCGGGCCTGGCATCCTTCCACGAACTCGTCGACCACCTGATGGATGCGATCGTCGCACCGCTGTCCGCCGCGGAAATCGTCTGGGGCGCAGGCGGTTCCCTTGCGGGATTCCATCCCGTGGGCGCCTGGCACTTCACGTTCCGCAACTCGGAAACGCCTCTCCTCGTGACGGACGACAACCGCACGGGCATTCCCTTGCCCCCCTCGAAATTCATCGTCCACACGCACGGCGGCGCGGGCGATCCGGCGCGCGCAGGACTCATCAGGACGCTGATCTGGCTGCATGTGTTCCAGAACTATCCGGTGAAGGACCTGGTCTCGTTCGTCGAACGCTACGGGATGCCGTTCGTGGTGGCAAAGGTCGACCGCAGCGCATGGGAAAACGAACGCGGCGTGATGCGGAACCTGATCCGGAGCTTCGGGCCGAACGGCGGCGGCGTGTTCACGAAGTCGACCGAGCTGGAACTCCTGCAGGCGTCGAACGCGGGCGGCGACGTCTATTTCAAGCTTCTGGAATACACCTCGAAAGCGATCACAAAAGTCATCCTCGGCCAGCTCGCCAGCTCGTCCGAATCGGGCGGTCTCTCCGGCGGCGACGCCCAGTCCCGCGTCCGCGGAGACCTGCTGGAAGCCGACGCCCGCGCGATCGAATCGACCATCCGCACTCAACTCGCCGTCCCCTGGACCAAGTTCAATTTCGGCGACGCGGCAGCCGTCCCGGTCCTGCATTTCCGCAACGCGGCACAGGAGGACCGCACGGTCTTCGCGGGGATCGTGGAAACGCTCCACCGTGCAGGACTTGACGCCGATCCAGAGGAGATCTCCGCTCGTTTCGGGCTTTCGCTGAAGCGTGCCGAAAACGTCCCGGAGGTGCGCCCATGACCGCCGCCACGCTTGCCATCGCGAACGAACTGAAAACCATTCTCGCAGCCGCCTTCCCCGCCACGGGATTCGCATCCGCGAGCACGCCGGAGCTGGCAGTCCAGGGAAAAAACCTGCCCGCCGGACTCAGGCCGCCGTGCGTGCTCATCCTGCCGGGCGACGGGAACTACACGGACAGCACGCTTACGCGGCGCCAGCAGTTCCACCTGATCCTCATCGACCTGCTGGCGGGTTCCGACGACGCCCGCACGGCGGCGGCGCTCGAACGGTTCGACGCCTTACAGGAACTTTTCCCGCCCGACGGGCTCCAGTCGGGCGACGTCGTCTTCATCCCGGAGTCGTTCCGGCTTCTGGACTGTCCGGACTCCCGTGCGGCGGCATGCCTGACAGTCGCCGCCTCCACTCCGTCCTGAACGCAAATCATCACATCAGGACATAAAAAAACGCACAGCTGTTTGCCAGTCAAACGGCCGTGCGTTTTTTTATATCCGCAAACACGTTCATTTTGAGTTCAGGATCTCTTCCAGCACGACGATCTGCTCCTGCTCGGCACGGGCCGCGGCTTCCAGCGCATCGGGGTCTTTCGTCCTTGAATTCCGTTCCAGCATGATCCGCGTCGAGCCGCGGCTCAGCAGCTCCTGCGCCGCCGGTTTCAGGTCGGCAAGGCGTCCGTCTCCGGGCGGCAGATCGTTGATGCGACCGGCAAGTTCAGAATATCGCCTGATGAAGACGCCCAGATCCCACGGATCGGGCGAATCGGGATTCTCGACCTTGATGCTCCCGATGGAGTCCGCCGTCTCGCCGAGTCCGTCGATCACGCTCAGGTAAACGACCTTCAGGGCCGACTTCGTCTCGACGCTCCCGAGCAGGAGGCGGTCCTGGCTGCGGATCAGCCGGAAATAGCGCGGACGCAGGCTTGACACGACCACGACGGTTCCCGGCCGATCACAATACTTTTCCGCTTTGTCCCGAACCGGCCCGGGAAGCGTGTAGAGCACATCAGAAGTCACCCTCATGTACGGCACGGACAGCTCGCAATCCTTGATCTCCAGGACTTCCGAGATGCCTCCGATTTCGGCATCCTCCGCCTCGGCGGAACGGCACGAAGCGAAAGCGGCGCAAAGCAGCAGACAGAGGATTGACAGGAAGTAGTTCGATCTCATGTTCGGAGCGGATTTCATCAAATGGAAACATGTTTTTTGCCGAGGCAGGGAGAACCCGTCGGCAACGGTTTACATAATATGGCCTGCCAGATGCCGGATTTCAAGCGCGAAACTCCTCCGTGGAACCTTTTTTTAAGTTTTTATATTTTTTTTTGTGAAAAAAAGCCGTTTTCGGGTTGTACTGCGGCATTTTTGGATTAGGTTATCATATCCGTTTTTTTTCCGTCTCTCACGCGCAGTATTTAGATAGACCATGAAAATCCGTCAACCCATCAAGCCGCAGGCCGACGCCCAGGTCATCGAACAGCCGAAAAAACCGGCGTTGCCCGAGCTTGCCGTCTTCATCCTTTTTGCGTTCATGATCACGCTTTTCGGCCTCATCATGCTTTATTCCACCTCGTTCGTCACACAGGGGAGCTCCTACTTCAGAAAACAGCTGATGTGGATGTTCATCGGACTGGCGGGAGGCGCGGGGACGATCCTGATCGGGAACAAACGTCTCTGCGACTGGAGCCCGCTCATGATCATCGTGCTGGAACTGCTTCTCGTATGGGCGCTCTTCTGCAAGCCGATCAACGGCGCCCGGCGGTGGATTCAGGTCGCGGGCTTCACGCTTCAGCCTTCCGAGCTCGGCAAGGTCGTCATCACGCTCTTCATGGCAAGATTTCTCGCTTCGCATACGCGCGCGCTCGAAAGCGAACCCTTCAAAAAAGTCATGATCCCGACCGGGTTCTGGGTCGGCCCGGTCATCCTGCTCGTGCTGGCGGGCGAAGACCTGGGCACGACCGTCCTGCTCGGCTCCCTGTATCTGCTGATGCTTTTCGTGGCGGGCATGCGCCTGCGGTACATCCTGCCGTTCGCACTGATCCTCCCGCCGACGGCGATCCTCGTCATCAAGCAGTTCGACGCGATGCGCTGGAGCCGCCTCACGGTGTTCATGGACGCCGAGGCATACAAAATGACCTCGGGCTACCAGCTGTGGAATTCACTGCTGGCGCTCGGTTCGGGCGGCTGGACCGGGGTCGGCTTCACGGAAAGCCGCCTGAAGCTGATGTACCTCCCGGAAAACCACACCGACTTCATCCTTTCCATCGTGGGCGAGGAACTCGGGTTCATCACGCTGCTGACCGTGATCGTGGCGTATCTGATCCTCGTGTACGTCGGGCTCCGCATCAGCGTGAAGGCGCGCACCCGGCAGGGCATGCTGATCGCTTTCGGCATGAGCATTTTCATCGGCATGCAGGCGCTGATCAACATCGGCGTCATCACGGCGGCGTTCCCGACCAAGGGCATGCCCGCCCCCATGATCAGCTACGGCGGCAGCAATCTGCTCGCCTGTCTCATTGCAGCGGCGTGCGTCGCCGGCGTGGCGATCGACTCCGCCATACCGGACTACCCGGACAAACTTCTGGCCTGGGCCGGAAAACGCCTTCATTTCAACCGTTCCTCCGGCCTTGAGGAAACGGAACAATCATCCTGAAGCAGGGGAGACGAAGATGCAGGAACTGAACCGACTCATCATCAGCTGCGGCGGGACCGGCGGCCATTTCAACCCCGGTCTGAGCACGGCATGCGCATTCCGCGACGCGGGGGGGACGCCCCTGCTCATCCTCGGCGGCAAGCATTTCGAGGAGCAATCGAAGACCGCTGAAAGGAACGGCATCGAATTCCGGCGCGTCTCCTGCGCTCCGCTCTCCAAAAATCCGTCCGGTGCGTTCCGGTTCCTTTCTCAGCAGATGAAAGGCATCCGCGAGGCGCGTGCCATCTTCCGCGAGTTCAAGCCGGACGCCGTTCTTTCCATGGGCGCGTTTCCGTCCATCCCGGCCTCCGTCGGCGCCTGGCGCAGCGGCATCCCGCTCTATCTGCACGATGGCAACGCACGCATCGGCAAATCCAACCGCATCTTCAGCCGCATCGCATCCGGCATCGCGCTCTCCTTCCCCGCCGTCAATGCGGACACGCTACACTGTCCCTCCGCCGTGACCGGGCTTCCGCTCCGCAAGGCGCTGCTGGAAGACGTCCCGGCGTCCAAGGCGGAGGCAATCGCCCGCATCAATGCTACGCGCGGGACTGCGTTCACAGCCGACCGTCCGGTCGTCCTCGTGTTCGGCGGTTCGCTGGGCGCGGCGGCGATCAACGAGAATTTCACGATCCCGATCGACCATCCGGGCGCGAAATCGCTTCAGGTCATCCACCTTTCCGGCCCCGGCAAATTCGACGCCATCCATGACAAGTATTCCGCGTGCGGCATCAATGCGCTCACGCTCGAATCCGCTTCCGACATGCAGAACCTTTACATGGCGGCGGACCTCGTGGTGTGCAGGGCAGGCGGAAGCACCGTCTCCGAACTCGCCATCTTCGGACGTTACGCCGTCCTGATCCCGTATCCCTATGCCGCCGAAGGCCACCAGGACGACAATGCGCGCCTGCTGGCAAAGACAGGCGCCGCCCGGATCGTCCCGAACGAGGATTGCTCTCCCTCGCTTTTCCGCACCATCCTCGCCGAATTCCTGGACGATCCCGGGAAATTCCGCGAAGCAGGAAAGGGCGCGCTCGCCATGGCGCAGCCCCGCGCCGCGGCAAACGTCATCGACTTCATTGAAAACGCCCTGAAAAAAGCCCGTTCCGGGAAATAACCGCCCGACACTCCGCAGCCATGAAAATACGTTGTCCACAGTGCATGCGAATCAGCGAGATCCCCCATGTCGAACATGGCAGGACCGCCGTCTGCGCCTGCCGGACCACGTTCCGCATCGACGACTCGACGATTGTTGAGGAGTTTTCCCTGCCGGACCTCCCGCCGCCGGATTTCATC
This sequence comes from Victivallales bacterium, assembly GCA_045114455.1. GTDB lineage: Bacteria > Verrucomicrobiota > Lentisphaeria > Victivallales > UBA1829 > UBA1732. The sequence continues at coordinate 17,058 of JBGUKN010000020.1, read as the reverse complement.
GGCCGCTACCGCATCCTGCGTTATCTCGGACGCGGCGCAACAAACTGCGTCTACGAGGGGATCCATCCCGATCTCGGAGTCCACGCCGCAATCAAGACGCTTCTCCCCGAATATGCCGGGGACAAACCATCCCGCGAACAGTTCCTCCACGCCGCGAAGATCTACGCGAAAGCGGTTCATCCGAACATCGTGAAAGTCTACGAAACGGGACGCGACGCAAACGGGATCCCGTTCCTGGCCATGGAATTCCTTTCCGGCGGTTCGCTGGCGGACCGCATGCTGGACAAGGGCTTTTTCTCCGCAAAGGAAACGGCCGGGATCGGGGCGGACATCTGCCGGGCGCTGGCCGTGACCGCAGCTCTCGGGATCGTGCACCGGGACATCAAGCCGGACAACATCATGCTCTCCGCCGACGGGAAATACATGCTCACGGATCTCGGCCTTGCGAAGCTCGACGCCTCGTCCCCCTCCGGGACCGGGGCGTGCGTCCTGAACGAAAACGATCCGGTGAAAGCCGCGCGCAGGACGAGTTTCGGCACGCTGGAATACATGTCCCCGGAACAGTATATCGACTCGGAATCCTGCGATATCCGTTCGGACATCTATTCGCTCGGCGTGACCATGTACCAGCTCGCGGCAGGCCGCCTTCCGTTTGAGACGCAGACCCGTTCCGAACTCCGCCACATGCACATCTCCGTCGAGCCGCTCGTCCCCAGCACCTATGTCCACGACATCCCGATCGACTTCGACTACATCGTCATGCACTGCATTCAGAAAAATCCGGAAGACCGTTACCATACGCCGGAAGAACTTCTCGCGGACCTCGAGGCGTTCCTTGCGGACGCCCCGCTCCCGTCGACCACATGCGGCGCGGTCCCGTTCATCCGGACCGCCGCTGTTCAGAGCCGCACCGACAGGGGAAAATTCCCCGCTCTTCTTCCGATGGCCGCGGCATTGCTCTCCCTGCTGATCCTGGTCGCCGCCGGACTGCTGCTTCTGATGGAAAAAAACAAGGCGGCACAGCGTGCGAAACAAACCGGGCCGCGGGAAGAATCCGTACAGGATGTCTCCCCGCTCATCGAAGAATCGGGGCGATCCGCTCCGTCGTTCCATCCGTCCACGAAGGCGCTCGACGCGGAAGTCACGATCGGCGGCGAGACCATTGACGCGCAGGTGTCCGGGCTTTTCGAAGAAACCAGAAAAGCCGCTGAAAAAGCCAAGCAAGACGGCTTCGGCTTCGATAAAGCCATCGACGACCTGGAAAGCTTCACCACTTCCGAGGACTATTCCCTGGAGGCTTTGAGCCTCATTTCCGATCTCCGGAAAGCATCCGGCACCGCCGTCGCGAAACTCATGGAGAATCTGGATGCGAAAGCGGCCAGACTCATCGAAGAGGGAAATTACGACGGCGCGATCAATGTCTACAACACCGACATCGGCAATCTCGCGCCGGAGTCACGGCCCCTGCGGGAACAGCGGATCCGGGAACTTGAGCAAATACGCAGGGGAAATGAACAGTCATCCGGCGAATCTCTGTCCGGAGAGGAGCCTCTCCCATGACTCCGAATGCCGTCTCCACGAACCGGAACAAGCTCCCGCGGATCCTCGTCTGCGGTCCGAATCCATCCTGGCAGAAGACGCTCGCCTTCGATGAATTCCGCCCCTGCGAGGTCAACCGTTCCGGGATGCGCGACTGCCGGGCATCCGGCAAGGGCGTGAACTGCGCCCGCGCCATCCGCACCTGGGGGGCCGCCACCCCCGCCGTGTTCCAGTTCTCCGGTGGCGCGAACGGACGCGACCTTGAAGGATGGCTTCAACGGGAGGGCATCGAATTCGTCGGACGGAAGATCGAAGACGAAACACGCTGCTGCACCACGGTCCTGTGCAGAAAAAACACCACCATGACCGAACTGATCGAACCTTCGCCGGCCGTCACAAAGGACGATGTGGATTTCCTGTGGAACCGCATCCTGGAAGCGATCTCTGACGCAGACGCGGTCGCACTCTGCGGAACGCTCCCGAAGGGGCCGCTCGACGGCTTCTACCCCGGAATCGCGGCGGCGGCCGTCCGAGCGGGAAAACCGGTCCTGGCGGACTCCGTGGAACAGTTCCATGAGACGCTTGCCGCCGGAGTCCGGTATCTGAAGATCAACAGCGGCGAACTCCTGTCCCTGACCGGAGCATCCGATCCCGAAGCCGCCGCGCTCGACCTGCTGAACCGGTATCCTCTTCAGTGCGCCGCCATCACGGACGGCCCGGCCCGGGCGTTCATCGCCTGGCAGGGGACTGTCCGCCGCATCTTCATCCCGCCGCTCTCCGGCGTCTGCAACCCCATCGGCGCGGGCGACGTCTGCTCCGGCGTCATGCTGTCCGAACTTCTCGCGGGCGCCGATCCGCTGGAGTCCTTCACGACAGGAGTCGCCGCCGCCTGTGCAAGCTGTCTCACGCAGTATGCCGCAGGATTCGACCGGGAAGAGGCGCTCCGCATCCGAGATAAAATGCGGATCGAAACCGTCGGCACCGGCACACCCTGAAACAGAAACACAAACCATATTCTTTCCAAATAAACAACACAAGAAAGGAACAACTCAAAATGAGCTCCAATTCTTCCGGCGGATTTCTCCGCGGCTGCCTGATCGCAGTCGGCATCTTCGTCCTCGTCTGCTTCATCGGCTTCATCTGCCTCTTCGCCGTCTTCGGCGCCCTCGTCGGCGCCCTGGGCGAATCCGGCGCGGCGTTCAAAACAGCCTCGGCCGACTACACCACCGAATTCATCAGCGGCAACGCCGACGCCGACAGTTGCATCGCCGTCATCGACGTGAAGGGCACGATCACCAGCGACGCCGAATCCTTCGGAACCGCCATCGCGAACTCCAAGCATATCGTCAAGCTCATCCGCGCCGCGAAGGACGATGAAAACGTAAAGGCGATCATCGTCGAACTCGACACCCCCGGCGGCGAAGTCACTGCCTCCGATGAGATCTACCACGAGCTCAAGCTCTGCGGCAAGCCCGTCGTCGCCATGATGAACTCGCTCGCGGCCAGCGGCGGCTACTACGTCGCCTGCGGCGCGAACAAGATCGTCGCCAACAAGTCCACCCTCACCGGCAGCATCGGCGTCATCATCTCCAGCGTGGACGTCTCCGGCCTGCTCGACTGGGCCAAGGTCAAGCCCGAGTTCTACACCTCCGGCAAGATGAAAGCCATGCTCAATCCCGCCCTCCCCACCACCGAGGAGGAGGCCAAGGTAGTCCAGACGCTCGTCATGGACGTCTACAGCGATTTCGCCGGCATCGTCTCCGAAGCCAGAAACATCCCGATCGAAAAGATCACGCAGGGCGAACTCGGAGACGGCCGCGTATTCGACGGCAAACAGGCGCTCGCAAACGGCCTCGTGGACCAGATCGGATACTTCACGGACGCCGAGGACGCAGCGCTTGAACTCGCCGGGCTCACCCGCGACAACTGCTGCATCGAACGCTACAAGTCCAGCTCCTCCCTCGCCGACATCCTCGGCATGTTCGGCGTGAAGGCGCAGCCCGTCACGTTCAATTCGCTCCTCTCCGGCACGAACCTCGTCCTCCCGAAGGCCGGCTGCCCGTATTATCTCTACACGGGATTCTGATCCCGCCGTCCTTTTTGCGTGCGCCATGAGAGATTTTGAACAGGAAGTCAGGAACGCCGCCGGTTCGCTCCCGCCGATCCGGACCGAGGAGTTCTCCTGGTCCCTCGCCAGGCACTATCTCTTCCGTTTCTGCCGCCGGGCGTATTTCATCCGGTACTACCTCGCGCAGGGGGGCTGGGACGCCTATTCCCACACCCTCGCGCGCGAGGCGTATTTCAGCAAGTACCTGATGCCGTTCGACACCTGGCTCTCGCACACGCTGCGCGACTCCATCCGCGAGGCGTTCGCCAAGATGAGCGCCGGTTCGCCCGGCCACAAGCGCCGCGGCTTCGGGTTCTACCTGCTGCGGCAGATCGGCAAGGCCACGGCGGACCTGCAAATGAGCCTGAAAAACCGCGAATACCTCTACGACGCCAAACGCCCCGCGATCCTGGAATACCACCTCGGGATCGGCGATTTCGCCGACGTCGACAAGCTCACCGCCATGGCCGTCAACATCCTCGGCGACGCCTACGCCATGCTCTCGCGTTCCGACATCATCGCCGACCTCTCCAACATCAGCTTCGTCGACCTCCGCACCGACGACGTCTTCATCAGCATCGACTACAAGGGCTTCCCCGTCTGGCTCGTCCCCGGTCTCATCTACTTCCGCGACGGCGCGGCGTCGGCGATCAATGCGGAAGTCCGCCTCACCGGCCGGGAGAACAGCAGTGACTTCTTCGCCCGGATCGGCCGCCTCAACTCGCTTTTCGCGCTCTACTGCGCCAGGCGCTACCCCGGATTCCCCGTCAGCATCACCACCTTCACGTTCTCACAGGAACTCTCCAGCGTCGTCTACAATCTCTTCGAACCGGACATCGAATCCCTGATCGACCGGAGCAGCGCGGAAATGCTCGCGCTCATCGACAAGGACGGCCTCGTGCACCCCGGGGACTTCCCGCCCTGCGAAAACCGGGAGATGTGCCGCAAATGCCGCTACCAGTCCGCGTGCAAACTGCTGGAAAGCGCCATATCCGAAAACGGTGCCGGGAAACCGGTCTGATCTGAGGTCCGAGACGAAACCATGATCCAGGATTCCGGCGAAATTTTCCGCGTGGTCTCCGACTACGAACCCGCGGGCGACCAGGCCGACGCCATCCGGCAGCTGAAGGAAAACCTCGACCGCGGCGTCCGCCACCAGACGCTCCTCGGCGTCACGGGCAGCGGCAAGACCTTCACGCTCGCGAAGCTTCTCGAATCCGAGCTGAACCGGCCCGCGCTCGTCCTGTCCCACAATAAAACGCTCGCCGCGCAGCTCTACAGCGAATTCAAGGCGTTCTTCCCGGCGAACGCCGTCGAATACTTCATCAGCTACTACGACTACTACCTGCCGGAGTCCTATATCCCGCAGACCGACACCTACATCGCGAAGGACGCCAGCATCAACGACAACATCGAACGTCTCCGCCTCAGCGCGACCGCGTCCCTGCTCGAACGCCGCGACACGCTCGTCGTCGCCAGCGTCTCCTGCATCTACGGCCTGACCTCGCCCGAGGACTACGACTCCATGAGCCTGCGCCTCGCCGCCGGGGACGAGCTCGACCGCGACCAGTTCCTCCACATGCTCGTCGCCATCCAGTACGAACGCAACGACATGGCGCCCGAACGCGGCCAGTTCCGCGTGCGCGGCGACTGCGTGGACGTCTTTTTGTCGCAGAAGGAGGAATTCCTGCGCGTGGAGTTCTGGGGCGACAGCATCGAATCGATCTCCCGGCGCGACCTCGTCACAGGCCACGTCATCGCACAGTGCCGCAAGGCGCTCATCTTCCCCGCACGCCATTTCGTGCTGCCGCAGGAGAAGATCGACGCGGCGATGAACGGCATCCTGGAGGAGATGAAGACCTGCGTGCACAATTTCGAGGAACAGGGCAAGCTCGTCGAGGCGCAGCGGCTCTTCCAGCGCGTGAACTACGACGTCGAGATGATGAAGGAGATCGGCTACTGCCCCGGCATCGAAAACTATTCTCGCCACCTCTCCGGCCGCCCCCCCGGCTCCCGCCCGTTCTGCCTCGTCGACTTCATGCCGAAGGACTACCTGCTCTTCATCGACGAATCCCATGTGACGCTCCCTCAGCTCCAGGCCATGTACAAGGCCGACCGCAGCCGCAAGCAGACGCTCGTCGACTACGGGTTCCGCCTGCCGTCCGCCCTGGACAACCGCCCGCTCACCTTCGAGGAATTCCTCGGGCTCACCGGCGACACCGTGTACGTCTCCGCCACGCCCGGCGACTACGAGATGAAGATGTGCGGCGACGCCGTCGTGGAGCTGGTCGTGCGCCCGACCGGACTGCTCGATCCGCCGGTCGAAGTGCGCCCGCTCGGTTCGCAGATCGACGACGTGATCGCGGAGATCAGGGCGACCGCAGCCGTCGGGGCGCGCTCGCTCGTGGTCACGCTCACCAAGAAAAGCTCCGAACGCCTCGCCGACTACCTGTCCGACGTCGGCATCCGCGTGAAATACCTGCACTCGGAGATCGACGCCATCGAACGCGTGAAGATCCTGAACGAGCTCCGGCGCGGCGACTTCGACTGCATCGTCGGCATCAACCTCATCCGCGAGGGCATCGACCTCCCCGAGATCCGCCTCGTCGCCATCCTCGACGCCGACAAGGAGGGCTTCCTGCGCTCCCGCCGTTCCCTCATCCAGGTCGCAGGACGCGCCGCCCGAAATGCAGACGGCAAGGTCATCCTGTACGCCGACAACATGACCGACAGCATGAAGGCGCTCATCGAAACCACCGAGGCGCGCCGCGCCAAGCAGAACGCCTACAACACGGAGCACGGCATCGTCCCGCACACCATCATCAAGCCCCCGCGCGAGACCATCGCCGAGATCATCGGCGCCGCACAACCCGAATCCGCGCCCGCGTCCTCCCCATCGAACTCCGGGCGCGCCTACACCTTCCACGAACCCGGCGCACCCTACAACACCGGCCTCAAGACCCGCCCCGCTAAGGCGAAGAAGGGACGCGGCATGAAGGGGAACACAATCACGCTCAGCGAGACCGAGGAGATCCTGAAGCAGACCGGGGCCGCCAGCATCGACGAACTCGTGCTTGAGCTCGAATCCCAGATGCTCGAGGCGGCGGAAGCGCTCGAATTCGAACGCGCCGCCCAGCTCCGCGATCGTATCCGCTCCCTTTCGAAGGACCTCGACGCTCCGCCCTTCTGAACAAATCGTCCGATACGATTTGAAATCCCCGCTCCCCTATGGTATATTATCAGAAAAACCGAACAAAACAACGCATCTCATTCATCCCCTTTTCGATATAACCGGAAAACACCCCATGAATCCGCGCCACCTGAAAGCATCCCTCCTCTCCGCCATCGCGCTTCTTGCGGTCCTGCTCGCCTCGTCCTGCGCCTCCAGCGAACGCATGAACCGCATCAGCTGGGACTCCGATTCCTATTCCGCGCCGAAGGCCAGCCGCATTTCCGGCGGCAAGTTCGACGACGCCGTCGTCAATCTCCGCACCCCCGTCGGGCTGAAGGACCGTCAGGTCAACATCTGGCCGTTCTGCACCGTGAACAGCCGGTACGTCAGCGTCCTGTGGCCGTTCATCGACTGGGACGACTTCGGCATGGCGATCCGCCCGTTCTTCAACCAGGAGGGCAACGACTGCTCCATCCTCTTCCCGCTGTCCTCATGGAACACCGTCGACGGCGACGGCTGGGCGCTGAACGCGTACTGGGACGAAGACTGCTTCGGCATCGTCCCGATCATGCACATCGGGGACGGCAAAGGCTGGGCGTTGAATTCCTACTGGACCAAAAACTTCTGGGGCGTCTTCCCGCTGATGCATTTCGGGAAGAAGGAAGGCGATTTCTGGTTCGCCGGACCGGTCTTCGGCAACGAAGGACGCGTCGGCGTCATCCCGGTCTGTTATTTCGGCGACATGCTCGATTTCGTCGGCCCCGTCTGGTGGGTACACGCGTCAGAAAAGGAAGACGCCCGGAGAAAACAGGCGGGGCTGAAAGAGGAAGGAACGACTTCGTTCGGCGTCTTCCCGCTTTACTGGCACGAATTCGGGGCGGGATCCGCGCTGATCCCCATCTATTTCTATGCGAAGGATGAAGCCTTCATCTCGCCGCTCTTCTGGATGTCCACGGGGAACGGCGACGAGGGCGACCAATGGGTCAGGGGCCAGTATCTTCTCCTCGGCTACTGGGATGAAAACTGGATCGAACACGGCCTCTTCCCGTTCTACAGGGTCGACAGGGAGCACGAAGACCTCAACCACGTCCTTCTCTGGTGGTGGAAGAATAACACGCAGACCTGCGGGCTTTTCCCGTTCGCCTGGTTCAACAAGGACGGCGGGCTCATCCTCCCCTTCGCGAAATGGAAGAACCGTTCCGCCACGGGCATGAACGGCGAAGAGGAGACCTGGACCGAGGGCGACGTCCTGCTGCTCGGCTACTGGGGCCGCCACGCATACGGCGTCTTCCCGTTCTTCCGCGGATCGTCGGCGGTCGAGGACATGAAGTACGTCGGCCCGGTCTGGTGGGCTTACGACGAGGATGAACGCGAATACGGCTTCTTCCCGTTCTTCCGCGTCGAGCGCAGTCAGGGAGAAACGAACAGAAGCTACCTCTTCCCCGTCTACAGCTGGGAAAAGGACCGCTTCGGCTCCGAGTTCACATCCATCCCGTATTTCCGCGAGGACTACGAATACCCCGAGCACCGCGTGACCACGTCCGTCCACGGCCGCCGCTACCTCATCTACGCCGACCACGAGAAGAAAGGCAACCGGTTCAAGGCGGCACATGACCGCGACGACTACATCCCGCGCTGGGGCTTTTCGTCCTCGTATCTGGACGACGTGAAGGCGCGCATGAAGGAGGACGACCTCACGGCGGAAGAGGCGTCGACCCAGGTAAACGACGAGGTCGCCTCGAAATGGGATATCCGCACGACCGCCCTGCATCCGTTCTTCGAGTGGACCAGCTCGAACGAGGGCGAACGCGACCTGCGGCTGCTCTTCTATCTCTTCGGATTCGACCGCGACAGGGATTCCAGCTCCAACTGGCTGCTCTGGCACATCCTGTTCACCTCCGGCTCCGAAAAAAGCAAAGACAGCTACGGATTCGACCGGACGTCCAGCTACACCAACATCCTGGGCGTCTTCCCCTACTGGTTCCGCGACGCCGAGATCCGGGAAAAATACGCTCGTTATACGCCCGCGACCTACACGCCGCGCCAATACGTCGACGAATGCATCGAACTGCTCCTGAAACGCGCCCTCATGGAGGACGGCTCCGAGGAAAGCATCCAGTGGAGCCGGGACGTCTACACGGACTACATCGGCAAGAAGTACATCCCGAACCCCAAACAGGTCCCCCAGCCGACGACGGACGGCGAACCGGTCCGGACCTCGACCGGCGAGGAAGTGAAATCCGTGACCGTCGTCCAGCAGAACAAGATCCGGCAGATCCTCTACGGCATCCCGAACGAGGAAGTCTTCCGCGTCTGCGGCATGGACCGCGCGCTTTCCGGCGAAATGACCGCGAAGGAGGCGGAGGACACGGTGAAACGCCTCATGGACGCCGACCTGAAGATCCACGGGCGAAGCGGCACAAGCGTCCAGACCCGCTACGGCTTCTTCCCGCTCTTCGGCGTCGACCGGACCGTGTGCGAGAAAGACGGAGAAACGACGCCCGTCTCCACCGAAGTCCTGACCCCGCTCACCTGCACCGAGATCACGGAGAACAAAACGGAAACCGACGTCCTGTTCGGCATCCTCGGCGAAAGCTCCAGCGAGACGCACTACACCCTCGCGAACGGACACGCCTGCACGGAAGACGTTTTCTCCACGCTCGGACTCATCCGCACCGGCACGGACCGCCGTCCCCGGACCTGGGGCTCGGTCGAACCGCTCAACAATTTCGCGACCCTTCTCCGCAACCGGCCCGCCGCGGACGACAATCCCGTCCTCGCCGACTTCTGGAACCTCGAGGTCACCGCCACATGCGACACCGCGCTGGAACGCTACGCGCGGTTCAAGGACATCGTCGCCGCCGTCACCGCCTACCGGAACGGCGCGCGCACCGCGGACGATTCGCAGGCAATGATCGACAACATCGTCCGCTGGGAGAACGACTACTTCTGGGAAGGCGACGAGGTCTCGACCGCCAGCGGGTTCTATCCGTTCTTCTTCTGGGACAAGGAATGCCTCGACCGCAACGGCGATATCTCGCAGATCTCGAAATCATGGTTCGTCCTCCCGCTCCTCTCCGGCGGAACGTCTTCCGACAAAGGCTCCTCCCTCGGCATCCTCTGCCCCCTGCTCTACTTCGGCGCGACGCAGCAGCACGACGAAACGATCCCGGAACCATACCGCATCATGTCTCCGAACGCCAATCCGCTTCAGGCGTCCCACAGCGGGCTTCCGGTCCGCGGAAGTACCGGCCGTTACGCCCTGTTCATGGTCAACACCAGCGACGAGACGTTCCTCCAGTGGAAACCCGGCACGCCGGGCACGGTCACGGACATCTACAACTGCCTGTACCGCCTGTACAAATCGAACGGCGTCGAAGGGCTCACCCTCCCCGAACTCAGGCAGATGACCGTCGCAGACGTGCTGGCTCTGCCGGACGACAAGTACAATCCCGGCCGGACGCAGTACAGAAGACTTCTGGAAAACGCCATCGGCCTCATGGACAAGACCGGCATGAAGCCGTTCGACAAAAACGCGCTTCTGCTTGAAACGGCGGGGACCATGCTCCGCGAGATCGCAGCGGAACACCTCGTGACCCGCACGATCACCGGATTCAGCACCGGCTGGGGGCTCACCTCGTCGTCCTTCGAGTGCAAGGAGACCGGCGACTACCAGACGAAGGTCCTCTTCGGACTCGGCGCTAACAGCCAGAAGCTCGGCGAAAAGGAACACAAGAGCATCCTCGGATACCTTTACAACATGGATACCGACGGCGTGAACACCCGCAAGTTTATCTTCCCCTTTATCACAACAAAGGATGCCCCCGGTTTCCACGAATGGTCCTTCCTCGGCGGCCTCTTCGAACGCTCCGAGGAGGACGGCAAGACCGGCGGCCGCATCTTCTTCTTCCCCTATGGCAACCGCCCCGGGAAATAAGGTTTTCGGACAGCGTCCCGCGTCCGGTTCGGCTTTTTTCGGAAAAACCGGCAGGCGCGGGTTGAAAAAAAACAGGCCGCGGGGTATATTGTTAGTTAGAGCGCGGTGTTTTCGCCGGATGTCCGGCACGGATCGGCGCGCGCAAAAAAAAGAGATGGCACAAGGAAAGGATGAAAGATTAAAATGATCAGACCCGCAATTCATGTTCCGACCGTCCCGGTCCCCCCGGTCGACGACGGCGAACAGCGTTTCCTCGTCTGCCCCGTGTGCGGCGAGATGCTCGCCCAACCGGACGTCGAGTCCTTTTCCCGCTGCCCCTACTGCGACTACAAGTTCGCGAAAGACCAGGCGATGGAGGATTTTCTGCTGGAGCCCACGGTGAGCGCCTGGGTCCGCAGCCAGGGCATGCTCCCGCCGTCATTCCGCATGGACGACCTGATCGAACCGTAAGCCCGTCCGCATGCGCCCCGACATCCGCCTGATCGCCGTCGACCTGGACGGCACGCTGCTCAACGACCGCAAGGAAGTCCCGCCGGACTTCGTTCCCATGGTGAACGCGCTGCATCCGCACGGCGTGCGGTTCGTCATCGCCAGCGGACGCCAGTATTTCAACCTCGTCGCCATGTTCGAAAGCATCGCGGACAAGCTCTTCTTCTTCTCCGAAAACGGCGGACTCGTGTTCGACGGCGCGGAAAATATCTTCTGCCGTCCGCTCCCGGACGACATTTTACCGGAACTCTGGCGCACCGGATCGGCCATTCCGGCGACCACGGTCCTGTGCGGCGTGCAGTCGGCATACATCAGCAGCGACTGCGGCCCGGTCGGAGTCGAGAACACCGCGATCTACTACAGGAAACGCACGTTCACGGACGATCCGCTCGCCGCCGTCGCGAACGCGGGCGACTCCGTGGTGAAGGTGGCAGTGTTCGATCCCGTGAGCGCAGCCGACCGCTGCGAGCCGCATTTCGCGCCGTTCCGCGCCCGCCTGAAGGTCACGCTGGCGGGCCAGAACTGGATCGACATCATGCGCGCCGACGTGAACAAGGGTATCGCGATCGGATTTCTCCAGAAACGCCTCGGACTCGCGCCCGATCAGTGCATGGCGTTCGGCGACTACCCGAACGACCTCGAAATGATCCGGCAGGTCGGGTACAGCTATGCCATGGCGAACGGACACCCCGACCTGCTCGCCGCAGCACGGTTCCGCGCACCGTCCAACGAGGACGACGGCGTGATGCGCGTGCTCCGCGAAACCTTCCCCGATGCCCTCTCCGGATAAACAACACTGCTGTTTCAACCGTTTGTCAACCCGCCTCGGCCAGTCATCACGGCGACTTTCATGAAGTTGCCCACGGCGGCCGCACGGCGGAAAATGGACAGACTTCGTTCAATCATGGTTTGCCCCTGCAGTTTTATTGACTTGGTGCACAAACGATACATCGATAACTTTTCTTTATTAAACTATGCTGAATGATTATTTATATTTCTGTCTTGAGCGGATTATATTATATTCCGGCTTTTCAATCGTTTCCGCCTGCTTTCCTCATGACAATTCCGACACGTCTCCATAACGCCCCATGAAAAAGATACCCATCCCGACCCTGTTCCTGTTCTTCTTCGCCGCCGTCGTTTACGCCATCGGCGCCGCCACGCGCGCGGGCGTCCCCGGCATGGTATTCGACCAGATCCGCGAATCGCTCGGCTTCACCGCCGCGCAGACTTCCGCCATCTCCAGCTGGGGCGTCGCCGGATGCATCGCGTTCCTGGGCATCTCCGGCGTCCTGACCGACCGGTTCGGCTGGAGGCCCGTAATCCTCGCCGGGATCGCGCTGCAGGTCTTCGGCGAATGGCTCCTGTACACGTTCGCCTCGCCCGTCTGGATCTACGCCGGGGCGTTCCTGAACGGCGGCGGCCGCACCATCGGCTACCTCACACTCCTGAAATTCCTCGACTCCGAGTTCGACCGCAAATACTTCTCCGCCCTCATCGGCGTGTTCTACATCTTCAGCTACGGCGGTACGCTCCTCGGGTCCTCCCCGTTCGCGTCTCTCGCCGCCGACCACCCGTGGCAGACCGTCCTGCGCTGGTGCAACCACCTCACGACCGCCTGCGGCGTTGCCGTCGCGCTCTGCCTGCTCTGTTCCGCCCGGACCGCCCGGAAAGCATCCGCCGAAGTCAACCGCCGTGCGCCGTTCCCGTGGAAAGACCTGCTGCGCCAGCTGAAAAAGCCGCAGTGCGTCGCCGTCTTCTTCTGCGCCGCCACGGGGATCGTGATCTACTGGTCCTGCCTCAGCGTCTTCGGCAAAAAATACCTCACCGACCTCTGCGGCGCCGACGCCTCCGCCATCGGAAATATGAACACGCTCGTCATGATCGAAATGATCTTCGCCGGATCCGTCAGCCTCCTCTGCGGCAACCGCCGGAAAGTCTTCCAGGCTGCCGGATGTTCCCTGCTCGCCGCCGGGTGCGCCGTCCTGTTCGCGGGGACGCTCCTGAACGCGCCGGAGGCCGCACTCCGCAGCGCCCGCGCAGGATTCCTGCTGCTCGGCGCGGGCTACGGATTCACCTGCATCCAGATCACCGCGTGCCGCGAATTTGTCCCCGCGGAGTTCGCCGCCAGCGCCATCGCGTTCGTGAATTTCTGCGCGAACATCCTGATCATCGCCCTGTCGCAGGTGTCCGGCTGGCTTTTCGACCGGTTCAAAGTAGCGGATTCCCTTCAGGCGACGCCGCGCGCCTTCGAACTCATCCTCGGTATCTGCCTCGTCCTCGCGGTCCCCGCCGCCATCGCCGCGTTCTTCCTGCGCGATTCCCGCGGCCGGAACATCAGCGCGGAGATTTAACTTTGGAGCTTTCACTATGGACATAGAAAAAGAAAACAAACACACTGAAAAAGAAAAGCAGCATGTGAACCAGGAAACGCTGGACGCCATCGTGGAGGGACACCGCCTCGCAAATGATCCCAATGCGCCTGTCTATCACGACATAAAAAGCCTGTTCGAAGCTCTGGACTCTTAAGTTACAAAGTCGTTTCCGCCGCTTGACAAAAGGATAATAAGGTGTATTTTAGGAGTATGATTTCCTCATTCTCCCAAACACACCTCTGAACGCCATCCCGAGGCCGGACCGATGAAACTGAAGCTCAGCAAACCCACGAAGTTCGAGTGGATCGCCTTATGTTTCTTCCTGGCCTGCGTGGCGCTCATGTCTTATGCTTTTTATAGCGTATCGCGGGCGTTGCGATGGCAGTCCCTCAAGCCCGGCATGTACCGCGAAGTCCACGCCGACATCATCGATCCGCTTGAAAGCAAGTACAACATCACGGACAAGGAATGGAAATACAGGGATTGTTCGATCAAACTTCCCCCGGACGACACGATCATGCTCGGCATCAGACTCGATCCGAAAGATGGGGAAAAGATGTTCGACATCGCCCGTGATGTGTACGAGCTGAAACGGAAGTCGCCCGTCCTGCACAAGAAGCCCCTTGAGCTGGAAATACGGGTCCGTGATCCGAAAAGCGGCGTCAACTTCCACGCTTATATGCCCGGCGCGCCGAATCACAAGAAGAAACGCGACATCGAGGAGTACCGCGAGCTGACCCGGAAATGGGAGGAGATCATCCGGCAGAAAGAGATGGATAAACGCAGGGCCGCATCCGCGAATCCGTCAAACGCTGACGCCAAGGACGAGGAAGAATGTGCCGAAGACGATTCCGCTCCCCAGCAGACGCCGCAATAATATCGGGAAACCGGACGGGTGTCCATTTTTCCGCATCTTTCGGCGGTTCGACTTGATTTTTATGATATTTCATGCTATTTTATTAGATATAGTTTTTCCCAACCATCACAAAAGGAAACATTTGCCATGAAATTCAAAATCGGCGACATCATCGCGGTCATCTACTTCGCAGCGTTCGTCTGCCTCGTCTTCTTCTTCCCGCTCGCGTACGGCACGGACGTGAAGATCGACCTCAACGCCCTGACCGGGTCCGCGAAGCACGGCCTCTACTGGGCCGGTTTCTCCACCGACGGCATCAAGAACTTCGGCGACGTCGTCGGCCATTATCCCTACATCTCCGGCTTCCTAAAGGTCGGCCTCCTCGCCACGCTCGGCGAAATGATCAAGGTGCGCGGCAAGACCGGCAGCTGGAAGACCCCCGACCTCATCCTGAAGTTCCTCGTCTGGGGCGTGTACGGCATGCTCTTCACCATCGCGTTCGCGCTCTTCGGCAAAGGCATCGCCGCCGTCATGGGCACCCCGGTCTGGCCGCTCACGTTCGAAAACGATACCGTTCAGAAGATCTGGCAGGGCTTCTCCACCTCCCTGTGGGCCAACCTCATTTTCTGCTTCCCGATGATGCTCAGCCACGATTACTGGAACACCTGCATCACGAAGAAGCGCTTCCTCGGCGGCGCCGAGTTCCTCGAAGGCATCGACAAGCACCTCTGGGGCTCCTACCTGCTGAAGACCATCGTCGTCTTCTGGATCCCGGCGCACACGATCACGTTCTCGCTCCCCGCCAACTACCAGGTCCTCATGAGCGCATTCCTCAGCCTCGCCCTCGGATTCATCCTCACCATCAAGCCCAAAAAGAAAGCCGAGTGACCGCTTTTCCCGATCAGGCTTTCTCCATAATACTCAACAATCAACCGAAAGGCATAACACCATGAAGAAACTGCTCTTCACCCTCACCCTCGCCGCGGCCGCGTTCTGCGCCATGACCTTCACCTCCTGCAAGAAGAACGAAACCGCGGGCGAAAAGCTCGACAACGCCATCGAAAAGACCGGCGACGGCGTCAACAAGTTCACAAAGAAGGCCGAAGACGCCGCCAAGGACACCAACGAAGCCGTCGGCAAGGCCATCGACGACACGTTCAACAAGTAAGACTGCTTTTCTTTCTTCCCCACCGCCCGCCGGTTTCGTTTCCGGCGCGGATGGCGGACGATGAAAAACCCCGGTTCCCGTCATTGTTCGGGACCGGGGATTTTTTGCTTTCGAGCGGGGAAAGACCCGACCGTTTCAGCCGGAAAACGGAGAAGAAACGCTTATTTGAGCTTTTCCTGGAACATCTGGATCGCGAGCTTCGGGTTGGCCTTGCCGCGGCTGAGCTTCATGAGCTGGCCGACCAGATACTGGAGCACGGCGGTCTTGCCCTCCCTGAACTGCTGGACCTGCGCCGGATTCGCCGCGATCACCTGGTCGACGAGCGCAAGGATCGCTCCCTCGTCGGAGACCTGGACGAGCCCCTTCTCCTTCACGATGGAGTCGGGGTCCTTGCCCGTCTCGAACATCTCCTCGAAGACCTTCTTCGCTGTCTTGGAGTTGATGGTGGAGGCGTTCACGAGGTCGGCGAGCTTGGCGAGGTCGGCGGGCTTCACCTTGCAGTCCTGGAGCAAACCGCCGGATTCGCCGAGCTTGCGGAGAAGTTCCGACGTGAAGAGGTTCGCGATGATCTTCGAGGCGGAGGAGCCTTTCGCCGCGACTTCGAAATACTCCGCGTAGGAACGGTCCGAGGTCAGCACCTGAGCGTCATAGGGCGTAAGCCCGTAGTCGCGCACATAACGCTGGCGTTTGTCCGCGGGAAGCTCCGGCAGGGCGGCGCGGAAGGCGTCGAGCTCGGCGTCGGTGAACACGATTGGCAGGAGGTCGGGCTCCGGGAAATAACGGTAGTCGTTGGCGTTTTCCTTGGTGCGCTGGACCACGGTCTCGCCGAGCTCGTCGTTCCAGCCGCGGGTGTCCTGTTCGATCTCCTGTCCGTTCTCAAGCTCGATGAGCTGGCGTTTGATCTCGTACAGGATGGCGCGGTGGGCGGCGCGGAAGCTGTTCAGGTTCTTGATCTCGACCTTGGTGCCGAATTTTTCGGTGCCGCGCGGACGCAGGGAGATGTTCACGTCGAAGCGCATCTGCCCCTTCTCCATGTCGCAGTCGCTGACGTCGGCGTACTGCATGATCTCCTTGAGGGAGGAAAGATAGGCGTAGGCTTCGTCGGCGGAGCGCATGTCCGGCTCGCTGACGATCTCGATGAGCGGCACGCCGGAGCGGTTGAAGTCGAGTCCGGTGCAGTTGGAGAAGTGCGTGGACTTGCCGGGGTCCTCCTCCAGGTGCATGCGGGTCATGCCGATCCATTTGTCGGGCAGCGGTTCGCCGGAGAAGCCCGTGCCGAAGATGTGGATGCGCCCGTTCTTGCAGATGGGCAGGTCGTACTGCGTGATCTGGTAGTCCTTCACGAGGTCCGGGTAGAAATAGCTCTTGCGGTCGAACTTGCTGAACTTCGCGATCTCGCAGCCGCACATCATGCC
>JBGUKN010000019.1:0-21925 GCA_045114455.1 Victivallales bacterium | reverse complement strand
GATCACACCCCACGCCACGAAGAACGCGGTAATGAAGCCGATCGAGAGCGCGATCCACTGCGGCGGGGACAGGTGCGCCCCGCCCTTCACGAGCTTCAGGAGCGAAGCGCCGAACATCGTCGGGATCGCCAGGAAGAACGAGAATTCCGCGGCGCATGCGCGGGAGCAGCCGAGGCACATCGCGCCGAGGATCGTCACGGCGGACCGCGACGTGCCGGGGACCATGGCGAGGCACTGGAAGAAACCGACCGCGAGCGCCTTGCCGTAGCTCATCTTCACGATCTCCGCCGTGCCCGATTCGCGCTGTTCGAGACGGCCGCTGAAGACGAGCGCAACGCCCCATACGACCAGCGCAATGGAAACCACCACGATATTGAAAAGATGCGCCTCGATAAAGTCGTCGAGCAGGAATCCGATCACGGCGGCGGGGATCACGCCGACCACAACGCGCGACCACAGCGGGATCATCGCCTTGAACCCGTCGACGTTCCACTTCTGCGGGAAGATGGTCTTGTAGAAGTACACCAGCACGGACAGGATCGCGCCGAGCTGGATCACGACCTCGAACAGCTTCGCGAATTCGGCGTCCTTCATCGGGAAGAAGCTGTCCACGATGATCATGTGTCCGGTGCTGCTGATCGGGAGGAATTCGGTCACGCCCTCCACGACGCCCTGGATCAGAGACTGAAGAAACAGCGTGAAGTCCATAGTGGCGCCTTTGAACGCAAGAATGCAGCACAGGATGATCGCGGCGACGGCACTTACTGTTTTCGCTTTCATAAAAACTCTCAGGACCGGGCCGGACGGGGGAACCGGCGGCCCGGACGCTCGGGATCGTGGTTATTTCGAGCTGCTCAGGAAGATGCCCTTCAGGTTCATCTTCAGGGCGGTGGGCGAACTGGAGGCGGCGAGGCCGACTTCCTCGGTGATCTCGCCGTTGTTGATGCGGTCGAGGATCGCCATGTTGAACGTCTGCATGCCTGCTTCGCGGGCGCTTTCCATCGCCTCGGGCAGCTTCTCGAACTCTTTCTTGGAGATGTACCGCTGGACGACCGGGTCGCAGATCATGACCTCGACGACCGGGACCACGCCCTTGCCGAGCGCCTTCGGGAGCAGACGTTGCGCGACGGTGGCCTTCAGGTTGGCGGCGAGCGCCTCGAGGATCGTGTCCTGTTCCTGGATCGGATAGAGGTCGAGGATACGCCCGACAACCTGGGACGCATCGGCGGCGTGCACGGTGCTGATGACCATGTGTCCGGTATCGGCGGCCTGAAGCGCGGCCTCGAAGCTCTCCTTGTCGCGCATTTCACCGACCATGATGACGTCCGGGGCCTGGCGCATGGCGTGCGTGAGCGCGCTGTAGAACGTCGGGCAGTCCAGCCCGACTTCGCGCTGCTCCACGAACGACTTGCCGTCGCGGAATTCGTATTCGATCGGGTCCTCGATGGTGATGATGTGCTTCGTGAAATGCTCGTTGATGTGCTGGATCATGGCCGCCAGCGTGGTCGATTTGCCGCTGCCGGTGGTGCCGCAGACCAGGATGATGCCGCGCGGGGTCTCCGCGATGGTGCGGAGCACGGGCGGAAGGGAAAGCTCCTCCATGGAGCTGATCTTGCTCTTCACATAGCGGAGCGTGATGCCGTGCATGCCGCGCTGCTTGTGCGCGTTGATACGGAAACGGCCGAGGTCTTCCACGCAGTAGGAGAAGTCCGCGTCACCGTTCTGTTCGTATTCATTCTGCATGCGGACGTCCATGATCTCCTTGAGGAGCGCGTCGAGGAAATCGTGCGTCGTGACAAAATCGACGGGATAGAGCGAACCGGCGATGCGGAGATTGGCCGGGGCGTCCTCTTTAAGCAGGACGTCCGACGCGCCATGCTCCACGCACTGGGCGAGGATCTGGTGGAAGGTTTCGATGATTTCCGAGGCCATTTTCTGAAAATCCTTTCTGCTGGGATAAAATATGAACGGGCTTATTCGCCCGGATAGTTTTTCATGAGGTCGAGCATGTCCGCGACCGCCGCACCGACGCCTTTCATGATGGCGCGCGCGATGATGCTGTGCCCGATGTTGAGTTCGTGCAGATGCGGGACGGCGGCGAGCAGCGGCTTGATGTTCTCGTAGTCGATGCCGTGTCCGGCGTTCACGCCGATGCCGAGCGAGTGCGCGTACTCCGCGCCCTTCGCCAGACGGTCGAGTTCGGCGGCCTGTTCCGACGCGGAAACGGCGTTCGCGAACGAGCCGGTGTGGAGCTCGACGAACTCCGCGCCGCACTGCTTCGCGCAGTCGATCTGCGCGAAATCGGGCGCGATGAAGAGGCTGACGGCGATCCCCGCGCCCTTCAGGACAGGGACCCACTGCATGAGCTTGTCGAGACTGGCGACGGCGTCGAGGCCGCCCTCGGTCGTAAGCTCCTGGCGTTTCTCCGGCACCAGGCAGCAGCTTTGCGGCCGCACCAGCGAGCTCGCGATGCGGACCATCTCTTCCGTCAGGGCCATTTCCATATTGAGGCGAATCCCCGCCTGTGAAAGTGCAATCACGTCCGCATCCTGGATATGGCGGCGGTCTTCGCGCAGGTGAGCGGTAATGCCGTCCGCTCCGGCGGCCATGCAGAGCTGCGCGGCTTCGAGCGGGGACGGCTGTGAGGCAAGACGGGCCTGGCGGACCGTCGCCACGTGGTCGATATTGACTCCGAGGTTCAATGTTCTGTTCATCGTGCGATCTCCTTAAAAAAATGTAATCTAATACTGTAGCACGGTTTTATTCATTTCGCAAGTCCGAAACCATTTTTGCGAACAAATCCGACTCCGGGATCGCCATTCGATTGCGGATCGAACGCGGACACAGCAGATACGGACCGCGGAAGAATCGCCGCTCCAGCAGCTCCGCCCACGGCTTGAACTGCGACGGTGCGATGTGGAGGCCGCTGTCGGCGTCGTACACCAACACCGCCTGATGCGCCTCGCATCCGAGCATGCCGAGCATCCCGGCTTTGTCCTTCTCCGGCTTGACCTCGAACGGATGAATTTCCAAGCTCAGTTTCACCAGGGGGCACAACGTTCCGCGCATGAAGCGGCCCATCAGCGGCGGCGCGACGAGTTCGCGTTCGCTTTTGAACGGAATGCGGTACGGGATCAGCAGTTCGAAGTTTTCGCGGTGCAGGACCGGGATCATGCGGGTGACGATCTCCAGCGCCGCCTTTTCCGCCGCATCGTCGCCGAGGATGCGCCTCATATCGAACCCGAGGAACGCCCCGGATGCGCCTGCGGCGGCAAGGGTCCGCACCATGATCGAAGCCTGTTCGACATAGTCGCGGCGGTAGTTTTCCGCCAGGAACGGGATATTGCGCGTGAGGTCGGGCGCCATCAGGTGCCCGGCGCGCACGATCCGGAATTTGCATGACGCAAGCCGCCGCCGGAACTCCGCATCGCTGTGCAGGAAGCATTCCGCGGGGATCTCGATGGCGTCGAATGCCCCCGGAACCAGGAAATCGGACACGGAGGCCGGATCCATGGCGGCATGGCCGAGCGCCAGCCCGAACCGGATCTGCCTGTAATCGACTCTTTCCATCAGAACCCGGCCTCCGTCAGATCGTCCATGGAGAGCTTTTTCCCGCCTTGCGGGGCGCCGTCCATGTGCCGGAGCTGTTCGCAGACGTATTTGCCGATCAGGTCGGTCTCGATGTTCACGAGGTCGTCCGGTTTCAGGTCGTCGAGGTTGGTCTCGCGCCGGGTCGTCGGGATCAGCCGCACCGCAAACGTTTCATCCGTCACATCCATGAGCGTGAGGGAAACGCCGTTCACGCATACGCTTCCCTTCGGCACGAAAAAGATTCTCAGCCCGGGCGGCATTTCCATGCGGAGCTCGTAGTCGTCGCCGATTTTCCCGAACGACACAACCTTCACCGCGGCGTCGACGTGTCCGCTGACCAGATGCCCGCCCAGGCGACTGCCGAGGCTCAGGGCTCGTTCCAGATTGACGCGCGCGCCGGGTTTCAGCTGTCCCAGGTTCGTCCGGTCCAGCGTCTCCTTCATCACGAAAAATACCAGGTTTCCGCCCGATTCCTTTTCGAACGTGAGGCATGCGCCGTTCACGGCGATGCTCTCGCCGGCTTCCAGGTCCGTCCACGGGACGTCCGGCTTCACGAACAGCCGTCCGGCCTTCGCTCCGCTTTCTCGTCCGGTCAGAACGCCTGTCTTTTCGATCAAACCTGTAAACATGGGAAAAGCTCCTTATTATTCACCATAAAGCGGATACGCTTCGATCCGCAGATCGCAGCCAAGCGGCGACACGCGAAGACGGTCCAGGGAGACAGCCTCGGACAGGGCGGCCGGATCGGGACCGCCCAGCACGGGACGGCTGCCGCGTCCGCCGAGCAGCTTCGGTGCCACATGGAATTCGATCTTGTCGACGGCACGGGCGCGGATCGCCGATGCCGCCAGTTCTCCGCCGCCCTCGATCAGCAGCATGGTCACGTTCTCCCGCCCCAGACGGGCGAGATAATTCCGCCAGTCCTCCGGTGTATCCAGCACGACGGATTCCCAGCCGCCGCCCGCGCAGGACAGGATCTCCGGGTGGTGCGTGGCAATGAACCTGCGGGGCGTCTTCAGGATGGTGCCGTCCGGCATGCGGGCCGTGAACCGGGGCGAATCGGTGCGGAACGTCTCCGCGCCCGCGAGCACGGCATCCGAAAGCCGCCTCAGATACGCGACGCGTTCCCGCGCGGTCTCGGAGGTGACCCATTTGGAATCCCCGTTCGCGGCGGCGATCTTGCCGTCGAGCGTCTCGGCCATTTTCAGCAGCACGAAAGGACGTCCCGACGTGATCCATTTGAAGAACGCCTCATGATGAGCCCGGCATTCTTCCTCGAGAACGCCTGTCTCGACCTCGATCCCCGCGGCACACAGGATTTCGATGCCGTGCCCTGCATGTTTCGGGTTCGGGTCGAGGCATCCGACGACCACGCGCCGGACGCGGTTCCGTATGATTGCGTCGCAGCAGGGCGGCGTGCGTCCGGTGGTGCTGCAAGGCTCCAGTGTGACATACAGGTCGGCGCCCGCGGCATCGGATTCGTGCGGCAGGCTCAGGAAGGCTTCGATCTCGGCATGCGGACCGCCGCAGCGTTTGTGGCGGCCGCGTCCAATGATCCGTCCGTCGCGCACAATGACGGCTCCGACCGCCGGATTCGGGCTGGTATAGCCCGCGCTGAGTTCAGCCTCCCGCAGAGCCTCGCGCATGAATGTCTGGTCGTTTCCGTTGTCCACGAAATGCCGCTCCGTACCGTTTCATTCCGGCCGGGCAGTTGTCCGCCGGAACTTTCCATTTTATCAATAAAGGAAAACTACCCCGAAAATATAGCGTGTTTTTTCCCGATTGCAAGATTTTTTCTCTCTTTTCTTCCGCTTTGCATTGGTCTTTTCCGGTTTCCGTGCTACATTAAGAAATCGTATCTCGTTTTTCACTTATCCCGAAAGGACTCCGCCATGCACTACACCTACAAAACCAGCCAGCTTGTCTGCTCCTCCCAGATCGACATCGACATCGACAACGGCGTCATCTCCAATGTGGCGTTCACGGGCGGCTGCCCCGGCAACCTCACCGCCATCGGCATCCTCGTGAAGGGCAAGACCCCGCAGGAAGTCATCGGACTGCTCGAAGGCGTCGACTGCGGCGGCAAGGGCACCTCCTGCACCGACCAGCTTGCCAAGGCGCTGAAGGAAATCCTCGCGGGAAAACTCGGCTGACCATGCCCGCGGACAGACACGGCATCCAGCGCGACATCGAGGCGTTCCAGAACGAGCTGGACAAGCTTTTCAAGCGCCCGAACGAAGCGCCGGTCTACGACACGAAGAAGAAGCTCGAGGACGCCATCTCCGACAATCCCCGCTACTATCCCCCCGACCGCAGGAAGGAGCTCGCTGAGATTTTCTTCGGCATCTTTGATTTCGTCTACGAACGGGCAGGCAGCGACGACGACCCGGAGACATTCTGCAATCCGGTCCTGCCGGGCGCGGACCTCTCTCGGCTGCCCGAGCCCGAAATGCTGTTCCGGTGCATGATGCCTCTGGCGTGGTCGATCCGCGGCAGATGGGTCTACCCGGAAATGAAGCGCGTTACGGACGACTTCATCTCGTCCTTCACGCACGAACAGGTCAAGCTCGTCTGGCAGATCCTGGATTTCCTGCTCGAACTCTTCCCGGACAAATCCGGTTCACCCGCCCCCGGCGAAGTCCGCGCCTACTGGCGCGAACTTGCCGAAGCGCCGGAACGGTTCCATGCGGAAACCCCGCCGGAGAAATCGCTTCTGCTCAAAGTCCTGCTGGAGGCGGCGCAGGACCACAAGATCATCCCGAAAGACTGACCTCGCTCGTCTTCCTCCGTTTCAGGCTCCGGATATCCGCCGGAGCCTTTTCCTTAAGAAAAAAACATAAATAATCCCGAAAAACTTCGTTTTCGGTTTTGAAATCCGCTTTTCTGTGCTATATTAAAGGATATCTATCGACTCACGTCAACAACTTCGCCCCGCCGCCGCACAGAACGGCGGACTGCGATTCAAAATCAGGAGTTTATCAGGAAATGCCCGCTATTCCGAAATTTGTCGTTCTCAGCGAACAGCTTCGCGGCCGGATGTTTGAGCTGAACCAGGATGAAATCACAATCGGACGTTCCGACGAACGCACCATCTGCCTGAAAGATCCCACCGTCAGCACGCTTCACTGCAAAGTCACGCGCGACGGCGACAAGCTCGTCATCACCGACACCGGCTCCACCAACGGCACCAAGGTCAATGGCACCCCGCTCACCGAGGGACACGAACTGCAGAACGGCGACATCGTCCGCATCGGCGCGTTCGAGCTGCTCTACGACAGCGAGGACAAGACCATGACCATGTCGATCCAGAAAACGCAGACCGGCATCGACATCAACGCCGCCAGCACGACGCAGACCATCAAGTCCGTCGCCAGCTCCGGCTTCACGGAACGCAAACAGGGCAGCGGGCTTTCCAACAAGCTCATGATCATCATCGTCGTCCTCCTCGCTCTCATCTTCCTTGCGATTCTCGGCCTCTTCGTGAAGAGCTTCATGGACAGCCAGAACGCAAACGCATTCATCCCCGCGCAGGACGCCCCCCTGACCCGGACCGTCTGATCCATGAACGAAAAAAAAGATCCACCGAAAAAATCGCTTCCCGGTTCGAAGCGCAGGCCGCCCGCGTCCCTTTTCCTCTGGCTGCTGGCGTTCCTCGTCCTCGCATCGCTGATCGTCTTCAATTCCACGCCCTATTTCGCCTCTCCCGAGGAATGGAGCGCAAACACGTTCCTGACGCACCTTGAGAAGGGCGAGGTCGTCTCCGCCGAAATCATGCCCGAATCCGACAAGATTCTCGCGATCTCCGGCGAGTTCAGGAACGTGCCGAAAGTCCCCGCCGACACAAAGAAGACAGACGGCGGCGCGCATCCTGTCGCCGCCCCCCTGAACATGGACAAGGATTCTTTGGAGAAGGTCGTCAGCGACACGGTCAAGCAGGTCCTCTCCGAAAAGGATTCCGATTCCGGCACGGCTCAGGCGAACGCGGAGAAGAAGTCCGCACCCGCCATCGTCGAAAAAGACCTGACGAAGCCATCCGAGTCCGCCGACGCAGGAAAGAAGTCCGCGCCGAAGCTCAAATTGAAGTACACCACGCGCATCTACGCCACCGACTCCATCATCGACAAACTGGACGAAAAGGGCGTGCAGACCGTCTATCTGGAACGCGACGTATGGTGGAAATCCCTGCTTCTGAACCTCGCGATCGCGGTGCCGATCCTCCTCGTCTTCTACTTCATTTTCTCCCGCCAGATCCATGGCGCGGGCTCCGGCGCGATCCAGTTCGGCAAGAGCCGCGCCCGCATGATTTTGCCCAACGAACACCACACCAAGTTCGACGACGTGGCGGGCTGCGACGAAGCCAAGGAGGAAATGAAGGAAATCGTGGAATATCTCCGCGACCCGCTCAAATTCAAGCTCCTCGGCGGCAAGATACCGCGCGGCGCGCTCCTCACCGGTCCGCCGGGCACAGGCAAGACACTCATGGCGAAAGCCGTCTCCGGCGAGGCGTCCGTGCCGTTCTTCTCCATCAGCGGCTCCGATTTCGTCGAGATGTTCGTCGGCGTCGGCGCCAGCCGCGTCCGCGACATGTTCCAGCAGGCCCGCAAGAACGCCCCCTGCCTCATCTTCATCGACGAGATCGACGCCGTGGGACGCTCCCGCTTCTCCGGCATCGGCGGCGGACACGACGAACGCGAACAGACGCTGAACGCGCTCCTTGTGGAAATGGACGGCCTCGAAACGCAGGAAGGCGTGATCGTGATCGCCGCGACCAACCGCGTCGACGTGCTCGACCCCGCCCTGCTCCGTCCCGGCCGCTTCGACCGCCAGATCGTCATCGACCTGCCGGACATCGTCGGCCGCCGGAAGATCCTCGACGTCCACGCGAAGAACATCAAGCTCGACCCGAAGGCCGACCTCGACGCCATCGCGAAGAGCACGCCCGGATTCAGCGGCGCGGACCTCGCCAACCTCATCAACGAGGCGGCGCTGCTCGCCGCGCGCAACAACCAGAACGCCGCCACCCAGGCCGACCTGGAGGAAGCACGCGACAAAGTCTGCTTCGGTCGCGAACGCCGCAGCCGCAAGATACCCGAACGCGACCGCAGGCTCACCGCATGGCACGAGGCCGGCCACGCTATCGTCAACCTCTTCCTCGAAAACAGCATCCCGCTGCACAAGGTCACGATCATCCCTCGCGGCCAGGCGCTTGGCCTGACCATGATGATGGAGCACGAGGACCGCTATTCCCGAAGCCGCCTGGAGATGCTCGACATCATCACCACCGACCTCGGCGGCCGCGTGGCGGAGGAGATCGCGCTCGGCGACATCACCAGCGGCGCGTCCCAGGACATCGCGCATGCTACGAACCTCGCCCGCGCCATGGTCTGCTCCTACGGCATGAGCGACAAGCTCGGCACCGTCCAGTACGGCGAGCGAGCCGACCATATTTACCTCGGACGCGACATCACGCGCAACGAATCGTGCAGCGAACAGACGCAGCGCGAGATCGACGACGAGGTCAAACGCATCATCGGCGAGTGCAAGGCGCGCGCCACGAAGATCGTCACCGAACAGCGCGAACGCCTCGACAAGCTCGCGAACGCCCTGCTCGAACGCGAGACCATTTCCGGCGCGGACATCCGCAAGCTGCTTGATCTCCCGCCCGAAGACGAAACCGCGCCCGTCCTTTCCGCCGACGCGTCCAAGCCCGCCGGGAACACCTATCCCGGCAACTCCGACTCCGGCCCCGACAAAAAGGACGGAGGCGACGCGCCCCAGTCCGGCGATGAAGTCACCGTGAAGACGTTCTGAACTCCGGTGCGTCTTTATGACGATTGAGATTCTCACGCCCCTGATCCGCATCAACGAATCAGGGGTGTTTTTGTCATGCCACGTCCAGCCCGGCGCGAAACGCACCGCGGTCGCGGGCGTTTACGGCACGGCCCTCAAGATTTCTCTTGCCGCGCCCCCGGTCGACGGCAAGGCGAACAGGGAACTGTGCGTGTTTCTGGCGAAGAAACTGAAGCTGCCGAAAAGCGCCGTCTCGCTGGTCTCCGGCCAGACCTCGCGCGACAAGGTCGTTTTCCTGCCGGGCGTCACGGCGGACGCACTCGCCGCCGCGCTGGAGTGAAGCCATGCCGCAGGAGGCCGCATACACCCCATTCCGGCGGATTCCGCAAGGATCCCGCATCCTGATGGCGTTCAGCGGCGGGGTCGATTCCGCCGTCGCAGCCGTCCTCGCACTCCGCGCGGGTTTTCAGGTGACAGCCGTCCACATGACGCTTCTCCCCGGCTGCGAAGAGTCCCGCCGGAAAGCGGAAGAAACCGCCGCGAAGCTCGGGATCGAACTGATTCATGCCGACTGCTCGGATGATTTCGAACGCGCCGTTCTGCGTCCGAGCTGGGAGATGTACAAGTCCGGCTTCACGCCGAATCCGTGCGCTCTGTGCAATCCCGCGGTCAAGTTCGGCACGCTCATGCCCCTGATGGAACGGCACGGCTGCACGGCGTTCGCCACGGGCCATTACGCGAAGGCGATCGACGCCCCGAACGGCGGCACGATCCTCGCCCGCGGATCTTATCGAGAAAAGGACCAGTCGTATTTCCTCTTCGGGCTCTCGCAGGAACAGCTCGCGCGCATCGTCTTCCCGCTCGGAGGCATGACCAAGCCGGAGGTACGCGAGATCGCCCGCGGGCTCGGGCTCCCGAATGCCGAATCGAAGGAAAGCCAGGACGCCTGCTTCATGCCGCCGGACAAGACCGCCGCGGAGTTCCTGCACGAACATTTCGGCGAACGCGTACCCGGCGGGACCTTCGCCGCCGCATCGGACGGGCGCATCCTCGGGCGGCACGACGGCATTTACGCGTACACGATCGGACAGCGGAAAGGCACCGGCGTCGCGATGGGCGTCCCTGCCTGGGTCAGCCGGATCGACGCGGGCGAAAACAAGGTCTGGCTCACGACGAACCCGGACGACCTCCTGCGCGACGCGATCGTGCTGCCGTGCGCCCACTGGATCAGCAAACCCGCCGCAGTTGCGGAATTCCGTGCGCAGGTGCAGATACGGTACCGGTCGCGCCCCGCGGACGCGTCGCTTCTGCTCTCGCCGAACGGCGTGGTATTCATCAAATTCGATACGCCGCAGAGGGCGGTCACACCCGGACAGGCGGCCGTCATCTACGACGGGGACCGTCTCCTCGGCGGCGGCTGGATTCCCTAAGGGGAGGACAAGTCCTCCACTGAAGTAGTGTCCGGCTCCGCTCGGACACAGGGAGGACAAGTCCTCCACTGAAGTAGTGTCCGGCTCCGCTCGGACACAGGGAGAACAAATCCTCCACTGAAGTAGTGTCCGGCTCCGCTCGGACACAAAGAGAATTCATCCCCTCCCCCCCAAAAAAAAAGCGGGAAACTTACCCCCGCGGAGGCTGCTGGGGCAAATCGCAGCTGATCGCGACCACGGCGGGCCGTCCGAAGACGTCCGACGGCGTACTTGTCAGCACAACGACGCGATGCTCCCCGTCGACCACGAATTCGCGGACGACCGTCTTGCCGGAGTCAAATGCCTCGCGGACCGCCTTGCCCGCGCCGATATCACGAAGCCACGGGACTTCATTGATGTTCTTCCACAGGAGCTCGCCCTTCTGTTCCAGTTCGCCGAACTGCATATGATAGTCGATGATGCGGCCGTCGCGATCCGTCACCAGCACGCGCGCCGGCAGGGATTCATAGACTTTTTCCGAAAGCGCACGTCTTCTGCGGCGCGCGCGGATGGAGAGCAGTGTGATCAAGCCAAGTCCGAACAGCACGGCGGCGTTTGCCGCGAACAGGGCAAAGATGCGCTTCCTCGTCCAAGTTGGATACACCTTCATCCGCGGCGCTTTTTTCGTGGTCGTGTTCGCCACGATCACGTTGTCCGGGAAATCGGACAGTTTCAGGCCGTAGCGCTTCAGCGCCGCCTCGTTAAACCACAGGTCGTCGCTCTCCGCGATGGTCGCGGGAACATTTTTCTTCGACAGATACAGCGAATCCTTGCTCAGCTCTTCCAGCAGATCGGCAGCCTGGACCGCAAGCTTGTTCATGGAACGGCAGAATCCACCGACCTCGTTTGTCCGCACGGGCGGCGTGTCCGAGAAGACCGGGCATGCGTCGAAATTGTCGGGCAGCCATTCCACGGGGTTCTCGCCGTGCTCGATCGAGGAGAGCGACACGATGACCGTGTCCGGCTGGATCTCCGCCTTGAGGTCCGCCGCGAACTTGTTCTTCAGCTCCCGGATGTCCGCCTCGGTCACGTCGCGTATCGGGATTCGCGGAATCAGGAGAGTCTTCAGCGTTTTCCCGGGACCGAGCTTCGACCGGTACGCGGTCTCCATTTCCTCGTTCCATATCTTGCCGGAGGTCAGCAGAACGATCTTTTTCGTTTTCGGGAACACCGACAGCGCGAGTTCCGTATTCGGCCACGGGGCGACCGGATGCAG
This sequence comes from Victivallales bacterium, assembly GCA_045114455.1. Classification (GTDB taxonomy): domain Bacteria; phylum Verrucomicrobiota; class Lentisphaeria; order Victivallales; family UBA1829; genus UBA1732. The sequence continues at coordinate 9,859 of JBGUKN010000019.1, read as the reverse complement.
GATGGCGAACGCATTGGGAAATAGCGCAGGTTCGGTCTTGCCGTCTTTGGTCTGCGGCTCGCGGACCGATTCGTCGAACGACGACACCCCGGCGAACAGGATGACCATATCGTCCCGTTTCGGTTCAACCCTTCGGTTGTAGTTCCGGGCAAAGCTGTTTAACTCGGATGTTATTTTGTCCGAGGCGACCACGATCAGCGCTTCGAATCCCTGCCAGTTCTGTCCCCCAAGCAAGGGTAGAAGCTGCTCAAGGGCCCACGCGCGTTCGGATGTCGTGTTGTACAGTTGGCGGATCATCTGCACATCCACGGCTTCAAGGAACCACGGATTGTGGTAGAAACCGCGTTCGGAGGAAAACTCCGCCGATTTCCGCACGAGCTCGAGATAGTCTTTCTGATGACGGAGCCTCGCCTCTTCCAGGCCGTCGAGGAAGGCGTCGCGATCCGCCTTCGAAGTCTCGGCGGAGAACAGCACCAGGACTTTCCCGAATCGTGGCGGAATCGGCTTCGATTCCTGGGCACCGGCCAGCGTCCCGATGGAAAAAAACGACCACACCGTGCTCAGCACGGCCACAAAAAAAAGCAACTTCAAAGACAAACGATTCACAGACCGTTTCCTCTGCTCAAAATTCAGCCGCATAAGCGGGCGGCGATTTTATTATTTATGGATACAATACAGCCGAAACTGTGTAAAATCAAGCAAAACGGACTATTTTTCAGAAAAAATGAGCGGGATCACGGCTTCGCCGCAGGTTCCGGCTTTTTCTCTTCGGCTTTGCCTTTCGCCTCATCTTTCCTGACGATATAAATATCTTTTTCCTTCAGCGCGGCATCCATCGGAGACACGCCGGACTCCCGGAACAGCTCCGCAATCGGGAGTTTGTTCTCTTTCGCGAGCAGGGCGAACGCCTTCGCGTAGAAGAGCGCGCCGCGAAAATTGATGTGGCAGCGGTCGGACTTGCCCTCCGGGAAGTTCGGATATTCGCCGGGATTCAGCACCAGGTACAGCAAGGTTCCCTTCTTTTCTCCGGCGGCGTTCAGTTCCTTTTCGGCGTACGCGTACAGGTCCACCAGATCGCATTTCGTCTCGGCGGCGACCTCGCGCGCGGATTGCAGATACGGGTTCAGGAACCCGGCGGGCTTCAGGGAGCCGTCCTCCAGGTAGATGCCGAACGGGATGGACGTGGCGATCACCGGGATGCCGCCCGCCCTGCGGACATCCTCCACGAACCCCTTCATATTCTCCTTGTATTCGGTCTTCGGATCGGCGTAGCGTTCCGGCTTGTTCTTCGTGCCGTCGTTGTGTCCGAACTGGATGATGACAAAATCGCCTTTTTTAACCTCGCGGAGCAGATTTCCCCAGCGTCCCTCCGCCTTGAAGCTCTTCGTGGAACGTCCGCCGATGGAACGGTTCTTCACGGTCACGCCGTCCTTCACGAGCTCCTGCATGCGCTGTCCCCAGCCCTGCTGCGGGGCGACATTGCCGCGGTAGGTCATCATCGTGGAGTCGCCCGCCATGTGGATGTCGGCGGCGGCGAGAGTAAACACGGCGGAAGCGAGAACGGCGGCAAGAAGTTTTTTCATGGGGGGAGGCTCCGGGAAAGCTTTTTCGGCAAAAAGGGATTCCATTAATTCAAGGATCGTTTCGATACCATACACCGAAACGGGAAAAAAACAAACGGAAATCAGCAAAAAAGACACGAAAAAACCGGGAAAGCGCGGAGCCTTCCCGGTTCGAAAAAGCAGTCACTGCGGAACCGGGAAAACCGGTCCCGTTCAGGATGCCGTCAGCCGATCAGTACATGCGGCCGTCGACGACTTCCTTCGTGATGTTCTTGGTGTCGTACACGCCTTCCTGGGAGGGGATGTAGGACGGAACGGTCTCGCCGGCATGGATCTTCTCGATCACGTCGAAGAGCTGGGCGCCGATGAGCGGGTTGCATTCGACTGTGCAGTTGGCCTTGCCCGCGAGGATTGCTTCGAACATGCTCTTCACGCCGTCGATGGAGATGATGATGATGTCCTTGCCGGGCTTCTTGCCGGCTTCTTCGATGGCCTGGATCGCGCCGAGCGCCATGTCGTCGTTATGCGCGAAGAGGACGTTGATCTGGTCGGCTTCCGGGGACTTCAGGAACGATTCCATGACTTCCTTGCCTTTGGCACGGGTGAAGTCGCCGCTCTGGGACTTGATGATCTTGATGCCGGGGTGATCCTTGATGATCTCCTCGAAACCTTTCTTGCGGTCGATGGCAGGGGCGGAGCCGACGGTGCCGACGAGCTCGGCGACGTTGGCGTTTTCGCCGACGTTTTCAAGGACCCAGCGGCCCGCGCGACGGCCTTCTTCCACGAAGTCGGAACCGATCAGGCTCTTGTAGAGATCGGGTTCGGACACGTCGACGGCGCGGTCGAAGAGGACGACCGGGATGCCGGCTTCCTTGGCTTCCTTCAGGACGTCTTCAAAACCGGTGGCGACGACGGGGGAGAAGGAGATCACATCCACGCCCTTGGTGATGAAGTTGCGGATGGCCTTGATCTGGTTTTCCTGCTTCTGCTGGGCGTCGGAGAACGTCAGGTCGATGTTGGGACGCTTGGCGGCCTCGCCCTTGATGGACTCGGTGCTGGCCTTGCGCCAGTCGCTTTCGGCTCCGACCTGGGAGAAACCGACTTTGATCTTGGAGCTGTCGCTCTTGGAGCAGGCGGTGACGAGGAGCGTCGCGGCCGCGGCGGCCATGATGACGGATGCAAACTTGTTCATGTTGCTTGCCTTTCTTGTGGGGGGGTTGTTAGGAAAAAGTTAATGGGATTTCGATTTGGATTTGGAGATCTTCGTGATCAGGTTCTGCATGAAGATGAACGCGAGCACGAGGAGACCGACGATGATGCGCGTCCACCAGGAATTAATCCGGCCGTCGAACACGATCAGCGTCTGGATCAGGCCGAGCACGAGCACGCCGAAGAGCGAGCCGAAGACGTAGCCGACACCGCCGGTCAGCAGCGTGCCGCCGATCACGACCGCGGCGATGGCGTCCATTTCCAGTCCAACGCAGTTCAGCGGGTTGCCGGCTTTCAGGTAAATCGCGTAGACCACGCCAGCCAGCGCGGAACAGAACCCGGCGATCGTGTAGGTCATGATCTTGGTGCGGCCGACCGGGATGCCCATCAGGGTCGCGGCGAGTTCGTTATCGCCGATGGCGTAGATGCTGCGTCCGGCGCGGGTGCGCTGGGAGAAAATGATTGCGGCGATCAGGACGGCAATGTAAAGCATCACAATAAAGCGGAGATGCAGCCCCTTGTCAAGCGTGATCGTGAGATCGTTCTGGATGAAGTTGAACACAGGATCGTTCTTGATGGGGATGGATTCCTCGCTCACGATGAAACCGCAGCCGCGGATGAAGAACATCCCGGCGAGCGTCACGAGGAAGGGCGGCAGGCTGAAGCAGTGGATCAGCCACCCCTGCAGCATGCCGAACAGGATGCCGATCGCGAGCGCCAGGAGGATCGCCCAGATGGCGTTGCATCCGGACTCGATCATCTTTGCGATCAGGATGCTGGTGAAGGCGATGATGGAGCCGACCGAGAGGTCGATGCCTCCGGTGAGGATTACGAGAGCCGTGCCGACGGCGGCGATGCCGAGATAGGCGTTGTCGAGGAAGAGATCAAGGAAAACTTTCGGACTGCCGAAGTTATCGAAGGAAATGATGCCGATCAGGTAGACGACGAAGAAAACCAGGATCGTCGCGGAAATCGGCACATAGCGCATCGGGAATTTGAACTTTTTCATTGGACGCCTCCTTTCGCGGCCTTCGAGGCGAAGATGGAAAGGACTTTCGCGCGGAAGACCGGCGACTGGAGCAGGCACACGATGATGACCACCATGGCTTTCGGCACCTGAACGATCGCCGGGCTCACGTTCTTCATGTACATCGTGGTCGTCAGAGTCTGGATCAGAATGGCGCCGACCAACGAGCCGGAGAGGAAGAAGCGTCCGCCCGCCATTGAGGTGCCGCCTATCACGGTGGCGAGGATGGCGTCGAGTTCAAGATAGAGGCCGGCGTTGTTGGAGTCGGCGCATTTGATGTTGGATGCGGCGAGAAGACCCGCTACGCCCGCGCAGAATCCGCAGATGACGTAGGCCAGCCATTTGATGCGGCGCGCCTCGATGCCGGCATAACGGCTTGCGCGTTCGTTGTTGCCGACGGATTCGATGAAGAGTCCGAACGCGGTCTTGCGCGTAAGCAGCCCGGCGATCACATACATCGCGACGACGATCCACACCGAGAACGGCAGGAACAATGCGTGGCCGTTGCAGAGGAACACCAGGCCGGGGTTCGTGAATGTGATGATCTGGCCGTCGGTGATCAGTTGCGCCACGCCGCGGCCCGCGACCATCAGGACCAACGTCGCGACCATCGGCTGGATGCCGAACCCAGCCACCAGCATGCCGTTCCAGAATCCGGCGAGGGTCGAAAGGATCAGCGCGGCGACGACCGGAATGATCCAGTAGAAAGCCGGTCCCATGGACGCGCCGGGGAAGCTGCCCGCGTCGAGCATGGAGATCAGGAGTGCGGCGATCGCGCCTGCGATGGCCATCACGGCGCCGACCGAGATATCGATGCCGCCCGTGGCAATCACGAGCGTCATGCCGATGGCGAGCACCATGACCTTCGATCCCTGGTTCAGGATGTCGATCGGGGTGCCGTAGAGATAGTAGCCGAAAATGGAAACGCCTTTTCCTTCCCTGGCGGCGGGGGCATTCTCTTCGGCGGCCTTGGCGGCTTTCTGCGCGGCGGCCTCAGTCGTGACAGCGGGCTGGGTTTCCGCTTCCGCCTGTGCCGCGGCTTTCTGCGCGGCGGCCTCAGTCGTGGCAGCGGACTGGATTTCCGCTTCCGCCCGTGCCGCAGCCTCATCTGCCGTGCCGGAGAGTTCGTCGGGGATTGCAGGGATATGGGTCTGGACGGATTCCTGCGCGGAATCCATTTTCTTGATCTCAATCTTGAAGAAGTTTTTGGTGAAGATCGCATTAAAAAGCAAAAGCAATGCAAGCGAAACGAGAGGCCAAACGAGGTGGCGGAATTTGTTCGTTGATTTGTTCATGGTGTCCGTGCCCCTTACCCGGCGATGAGTTTCATGATATTCTTGAGGGAAATGTCCTCTCCGGCGACTTCGCCGACCTTCTTGCGGTCGCGGAGCACGATCACGCGGTCGCAGTCGCGCACGACTTCTTCCAGTTCGGAGCTGATGAAGATGACGGCCATGCCTTCGCCGCAGAGCTGCTGGGTCAGGGCTTCGATCTCGGCCTTCGCGCCGACGTCGATGCCGCGCGTGGGCTCGTCGAGGATCAGGAGCTTTGGGTTGGTGGCGAGCCAGCGCGCAATCAGGACTTTCTGCTGGTTGCCGCCGCTCAGGTGCTTGATGAGCTGTTCGCCGCTCGGCGTCTTGATGCGGAGGAGCTTGATGTATTTGTCTGCCATTTCCTCCTGCTGCTTCAGCGTCATGGTCTTCCAGATGCCTTTCGACGCCTGGAGCGCGAGCATGATGTTTTCGCGGATGGTGAGGTCGGGGATGATGCCGGTGACTTTGCGGTCCTCGGCGATCAGGGCGACCTTCGCCTTCACGGCCTTCTGCGGGGAGTTGAAATTGACGGACTTGCCGCACATGGTCATCGTGCCGGAATCGTGCGGGTCGACGCCGAAGATGATCTGCGCAATCTCGGAACGCCCGGACCCGAGCAGGCCCGCAAGGCCGAGCTGCTCGCCCGCGCGAATGGTGACATCGACCGGGCTGACGGTTCCGACGCGGCCGATGCCCTTCGCCTCGTAGACGGTCTCGCCGAACTTGGTGTTCTTCACGATGCCCGCCTGCATCTGGTTGATCTCGTCCGGGGTCTTGCCGATCATCTTGGCGACCATTTCGATGCGCGGGAGATCCTTTGCGTCGTAGGAGCCGACGAGCTGGCCATCGCGCAGGATGGTGATGCGGTCGCTGACTTCGTAGACCTGGTCGAGGAAGTGCGTGATGAAGATGATCGCCATGCCCTCCTCGCGAAGCTTCTTCATGACCTTGAAGAGCTCCTTCACCTCGTTTTCGTCGAGGCTGGAGGTCGGCTCGTCGAGGATCAGCAGTTTGCAGTCCACATCCAGCGCGCGGGCGATCGCCACGAGCTGCTGGATGGCGATGGAGTAACTGGAAAGGTTTTCGCCGACGTTGATGTCGATGTCGAGCCGCGCAAGCGCCTTGCGGGCCTGGACCTTGCGTTCCTTCTTGTCGATGAAGCCGAGCTTCGTCCGGGGTTCGCGGCCGATGCAGATATTTTCCGCCACGGACAGGTCGGGCAGCAGGTTCACTTCCTGATACACGGTGCTGATGCCGGCATGTTCGGCGTCCAGCGGGGAGCGGAACTTGCATTCCTTGCCGTTGAAATAGACCGTGCCGGCGGATGCAGGGTAAACGCCCGTGATGATTTTGATGAGCGTGCTCTTGCCCGCGCCGTTTTCTCCCATGAGGGCATGGATCTCTCCGGCTTTCACCGAAAAATCAACGCCCTTCAGAGCCTTGACGCCGAGGAATTTCTTCTCAATGCCTTTGGTTTGCAGTAAATCCATCCGTTTATCCTAACGTAGGGTGTGGATATTTAAAAAAATAATTTCTAGAAAAGATAGCACCTTTTCGGCATTTTTCAATAAGGAAATGCCATTTTTCCGCAATTATTTGTTTCGATTTTCATATATTTTTTTCCTATCCTATTTTTTCCTTGATTTTTGCGGCGCGCGAAAGTATATTATGCCGTATCCGAAAACAGCTCTTTATTTGAGATAACAGGAGACTTTCCGATATGGAAAAAACAGCCGTCATCACGGGCGCGGGATGCGACGCGGGACTCTGCGCCTCGTCTGGTAAAGAAACACGCATTCTGCACCGTCTAAATCACAAAAATCGCCTGCAACTTTTTTCGATCTTCGGAAAGACTCCACCGCCTCATAAGGGAAAGGGTTCCGCCATGTTTTCCAAAACCGTTCTGACCGCTTCGCTCCTCGCCGCCGCCCTCGCCTGTTCCGTCTTCGCCGCGGACCCCGTGCTCGAATTCAAGGTGAACAAGGACGGCCCCCGCACCGCCGGGATGCTCGGCCCATCGCACGACGAGGAAATCATCCACGGGCTCGGCTCCGACGGAAAGAAGCATTGTTTCGCGGTCGGCACGGATGTCCGCGGACAGGGCATCACGATCTGGCAGTCGGACGACCTGGTGAACTGGAAGGACGTCGGAAAGGTCTTCACGCAGGCAAACGCGCCGAAGATCCTGAACTTCGGGCCGCGCGGCTGGAGCTACGAGTTCAATGCCGTGAAGATCAATGAAAAGGGCGAATACGAATTCCTGACCGAGCGCGCGCCCGGCGCGAACAACTACCGCCTCGGCACCGCCCAGCCCTTCTGGGCGCCGTGTATCTACTACAACAGCGCGGACCAGACATACTATCTGTACTATTCCTGCTCCGCCTACGGCACGCGCAATTCGTTCATCGGCTGCGCGAAGAGCAGGACGCTGGACAAGGGGTGGGAGGACTGCGGCCAGCTGATCCACACGCGCACCGGCGACGGCAGGAAGTACAACGCCATCGACCCGACGGTCTTCAGGGACGCGGGCGGCAAACTGTGGATGATCTACGGATCGTTCTTCGGCGGCATCGCTATCGTGGAGCTGGACCCGAAGGACCCCTCGAAACTGCTTCACCCCGGCACGCACGGAAAGACCGTCGCCAGCCGCGGCTACGAGAAAGTCTACGAGCAGGACGGATTCCAGGGCAACCCGACGACCGGCGTGAACGGGGAGAAGTTCTCCGCCTACGGCATCGAGGGCGCGAGCATCGTCTATAACGAGTCTACGGAGTATTACTATCTCTTCGTCTCCTACGACCGGCTGGACTGGACCTACCATGTGCGCGTCGGCCGCTCGAAAGACGTAGAAGGGCCGTATCTGGACTACAACGGCAAGCCGCTGATGTACGACCAGGAGAAACAGGGGCCCAACGAAGTGAACGGCACCAAGCTCATCGGGCCGTACCGCTGGAAATCGACCGGCGCGGGCTGGGTCGGGACCGGACACACCACGCTTTTCCTCGCCCCTGATAACGACGGACTCCTGCCGGACGGATTCCGTTTGCTCGCGGCAACCGGCGACCTGCCGGGTTATTTCCACCTGATGTTCGGCAGCAACAGCAAGGACCGCGCCAACGGCGCGTCGTTTGTCGGCCTGCGGCGCGTCTTCTGGACGGAAGACGCATGGCCGCTGCTCTCGCCCTGCGTGTACGGCGGCGAAGACATGTATATCGGAACGAAAACGGAATTACTCGGAAAAAAGGACACTATCATCACGAAAGACGGCATCCTGAACTCCGACGAGTCCGCTCAGTGGGATTTCATCGTCTTCAGCGTCACGGACGACACCACGTTCCGGCGCATCGACGAATCGACGATCTACACGCTCAAGGCGGACGGGACGATCGAGGGCGGCGGCAAGTGGTCGCTGGACCCGGAGAATTCCATGAAAGGCTACGTCGACTGCATCTCAAAGGACGGCGGGAAATTCGGCTTCGAGCTCTATCCGAACGGCATCTCCATGACCGTCGAACTCCCCAATGGAGTGAAGACGAAAGGCTCATGCGCCTACGGCTGGGACCAGGACCGCAAATGCCAGACCGTGTTCTTCACCGGACTCACCGACAAGGGCGTCGCCGTCTGGGGACAAAGAAATCCTTCTTCGGCACAATGAACTGACGATTCGCTCTCAATAAAAGGAAAGAGCCGTCCGAATCGAATCCGGGCGGCTTTTTTGTGGTTGGGGAAGGAAAAACAGTTCTGTGCCCGAGCACAGCCGGGCACTGCATCATCACTGCTTGCAGTGTGCCTTTGCGAAGCAAGGCACTACCGCCGTCAAGGGCTTGCCCTTGTGCGCAAGCGAAGCTGAGCGCACTGCCACAGTGGAGGACTTGTCCTCCTACTTTTTCACGATCGGGGAGTCGGACCATCTGCCGACGGCGCGTCCCTGCCAGCCGAGGCCGTCGGAATTGCCGTAGGTCTCGGTGAGCTTGTAGAAACGCTCCGGGATCGTGGTCTTCCAGTTGTTTATGGTGACGTGGTTGTCGACATACAGGATCGGCGGCGCGCCTTTGTGACGGGACTTGTCATCGCGGACGGTGCCGAGTTCGCCGATGGAGGTGTCTCCTTCGCGGATGCGCAGGTGGTACACGTTGACCGTGTCGTATTCCTCCGTATTGCAGGATTCGCCCGGCTGGTGGTTCTTTCCCCAGTGGTCCGTGATCAGGATCAGATCGGAGGGCGTGTTCTGATCGCCGAGGCGGCTGTTCACGAGCCGAGGATCGACCAGGGCATCGCTCCTGCTGCTCCCGTTGGTGCCTTCTTTGTATTTCATCGTGCCGCCCTGCACGGGGTTGTTGCGTCCATAGCTGGCGGTCGCGCCCTCGGACGAGTCGCTGGGGCACTTGAAGACCTTCGCCATGGCAAGTCCGGTCGAGTTCAGGTTCTTACTGTAATTGGCGGGGTTCAGATATCCGCTGTTCGGAACGGAATTGTTCAGGAACCCGCCGTTCGCAGCGATCATGTCGCGGTACCAGGTGCTCCAGTTGGAGACCACACCGAGCGACCGGTTGTTGTTGACCGCGTACTGCTGGATGTACTCGCCGATGTTCTTCTGGTTGCCGAGGCACTGGGCCTTCTTCGCCGATTCCCGGGCGGAGCGCAGCGCGGGGAACGCGAGAGCGGCCAGGATCACGATGATGGAGATCACGATCAGGAGTTCGATCAACGAGTAAAAATGAAAGCGGGGATGCTTCATGTGAGAATCC
>JBGUKN010000018.1:0-13314 GCA_045114455.1 Victivallales bacterium | reverse complement strand
ACATCTCCTCTCTCTGATCAACGACGTCCTGGACATGAGCCGCATCGAATCCGGCAGGATGACTCTGCACGAGAAAGAGGAGTCGCTCTCGGAGATTCTTCATTCGATCCGGGACATCGTCCATGCGGACATCAAGGCAAAACAGCACAACTTCTCCATCGACACGGTGGACGTGAGGAACGAACTGGTATACTGCGACAAGCTTCGCCTCAATCAGGTGCTGCTCAACTTGATCTCCAACGCCATCAAATACACGCATCCCGGAGGCACGATCTCGCTGCTGCTCGTCCAGAAAGCCGTTTCGAAGGCAGGCTGCGGCATGTTCGAATTCCGGTGCAAGGACAACGGCATCGGTATGAGCGAAGATTTCGTCAGAACGATCTTCGATCCATTCACGAGGGAAGAGACCCCCACGGTTTCGAGTATCCAGGGCACCGGGCTGGGGATGGCGATCACCAGGAACATCGTGGAGATGATGGGCGGCCAGATCACCGTCACTTCAAAGAAGGGCGAAGGATCCGAATTCGTCGTTTCGGTGGAGTTCAGTATCGTCGACAGGGAAATGACCGATCTCGTGATCCCGGAACTGAAAGGTCTGCGCAGTCTGGTCGTGGACGATGATCAAAATGCGTGCCGGAGCATCGCCGATATGCTTCAGACGGTCGGTTTGCGCGGCGAATGGTGCGTTTCGGGCAGCGAAGCCATTGTCCGCACGAAAGAATCTCTCCGTCACGGAGACCGTTTCAAGGTCTATGTCGTGGACTGGCTGATGCCGGAGGCGAACGGAGTCGAGACGGTCCGCCGCATTCGCGAGGTCGCCGGGGCAGGCGCGTTCATCATCATCCTGACCGCGTACGATTGGGCGGATATTGAGAAAGAAGCGAGGGGAGCGGGCGCAAACGGATTCATCTCGAAACCGGTCTTCCCGTCCGATCTGCAGAGAGTGCTCCTGCAACTCTGCGGGAGAGCGAATCCCGATCATACGGACGAGGAAGAAGAGATCGTCTCGCTAAAGGGCAAAAAGATCCTGATGGTCGACGACAACGAACTCAACCTCAAGATCGGGACGCTTCAGCTGAAACAGCAGGGCATGATCGTCGATACCGCCCTGAACGGACAGACCGCGGTCAATATGATCTGGGAGAACGGTGTTGACGCTTACGATCTCGTCCTGATGGACGTCATGATGCCGGTGATGGACGGATATGAAGCCACGTCCATCATTCGAAAACTCCCTGGTGGAAACAAACTGAAGATCCTCGCGTTCTCCGCCAACGCTTTCGAAGAAGACCGGGAAAAGTCTTTGAATGCGGGCATGGACGGACACATCGCCAAGCCGCTGAAAGTGGACGAACTTTTGAGCGAGCTGAAACGGTTCGTCGTGTAGTCTGGCATCTCCCGGTTGTGCGCTGATACTTTTTCCTGTTTTTGAGCGCAAGCCGGATGAGGTTCCGTATTCCCTGATCTACTACGTCTCCGCCTCATCCGGCATTGCCTTACCATGCTTCAAGGCATCTTAGGAGAAATTTATTGTTTTTATTGCGAAGTGAGTTTGCATTTATCACAGGATATGCTATAATATATAATCAAGTTCGTAGTGAACAGATGATTTGAGGCTCCTTTATGGACAATTATCTCTATTCAAGCATAGCCGGCATCGTGCTGGTCGTTCATCTAATCATCAATTGGGGGCAATTGTTCCAACGGCCGCAAGTCAAGTCGGATGCAACAACCGTAGAGTTCAGGCGCTTTCTCATTTGTCTGTTATTTTTCTTCGTATTGGATATTCTCTGGGGGATATTCGCGGTCTTGAAATGGCCTCATATTCTCTACGTCAACACGATCCTCTTCTTCCTGATGATGGCGCTGTCCGTCTTCGCCTGGACGCGTTGCGTGATTGCCTATCTGGGAGTGGATGGCTGGCTGCGCAGATATCTGCTGTGGACCGGTCTCGGGGTATTTATGTTTTTCATCGTCGCGTTGATCGTGAACTTCTTCACCGGAAGTTTTTTCCAGATCAGCGCCCAAGCCATCTATAAGGAAGGTCCATTGCGTAACATTGCGCTCCTGTTGCTTGCCGCGTTCAATGGAATCCGGGCCGGACTGACACTGTTTCGAAGTCTGCGCACGGAAGGAACGCTCCGCCGACGCAACATGATGGTTTTCGCGTTCGGCATTACGATGCTGGCGGCGATTTTGGTGCAGCTCTTCGATCCTTTCCTCCCGATCTATTCGATCGGATGCCTTTTCGGCTGCTGTCTCCTTCATGTTTTCGTGATTGAGGACGAGCGGGATGAAATGTATCGGAAAGAATTGCTCGCGCGCGACTACGAAATCCAGCTTGAGGCCGAGCGCGCGGCGGGACAGGCAAAGGCGCTCTTTTTCTCGACCGTGTCGCATGATATCCGCACCCCGCTCAACGCCATTATCGGGTATGCGGAGTTGATGGAACACGGCATCGAGGATGAGGAGGATCGGAAACAGGCTTTCGGGGCCATTGTTTCAAACGGGCATGTCCTGCTTGATCTTGTCAACGATGTGCTTGACCTTTCCAAGCTTGACGCCGGCAAAACCGTGTTGGTGCCGGAATTGACCGACTTCGAACAGCTTGCATTTGACGTGCTTCATACTTTTGACGTCGCTGTTTCCGGGAAAGATGTTGACCTTGAAGAGGACTTCTCCTCGATTCCGCCGCTGATGATAGACCGGCATCGGATTCGACAGATCCTGTTTAACCTCATCGGCAATGCCGTCAAATTCACGGAACGCGGGGAAATCATCCTGTCCGCTCAATTCGAAAAGAATCCGGACGAGGACGCCAAGACAGGGACTCTGACGTTTTCCATATCCGATACCGGGTGCGGCATTCCACCTGATGATCTTGAGCACATTCTGGAGCCCTTTGTCCAGGCAAAGAACTCCGGGGCAGCCAAAGGGACCGGACTTGGCCTTTCGATCTGCCAGCAACTGACGAAACTCATGAACGGGACAATTACCGTGAAATCCGCCCTGGGCAAAGGAACCACGTTTACTGTCGTTCTGCCGGACATTCCATTCTCGGTTGCCAATATGGACGCCTTGTTCTCAACGAACCGAATCAACCCGATTCCGCAATTCGCGGTGGACAATCTTCGGGTCCTGCTTGTGGATGATGTCCCTGTGAACATCCGGGTCCTTCAGGCCATGCTGCGCCGTTTGGGCGTGACCAATATCGTGACAGCGGGGAACGGGGCGGAAGCGCTTGACGCGCTGGCGAAAGACGCATCTTTCAACCTGGTCCTGACCGATATGTGGATGCCGGTGCTGGACGGAGAGGGCCTGATCCGCGAAATCCGGAATAAAGAGCAATGGAAAGAACTCACCGTCTATGTCGTAACCGCGGATGTCGAGGCTCAGAAGACATATAGAAAATCAGGTTTCTCGGGCATTCTGTTAAAGCCGATCACGCTCGAAAAACTTCGTGGCGTCATCGGTTGATTGCTTTTGAAAGACCGTATTGGTCAACCCCGAAAAAAAGCCGAAAACCAGTTTTCAGGTTTCCCAAAAAACTTGACAAAACGAATAGTTGCATGTATATTACGAAAAACCACGCCGACACACAGTCCGCTCACAGAATACTGAGATGAGATACGAAATGAACTATGCGGAGCCCCTCCCACGGGAGCAAGTAACCCTAATGATAGGCAACAGGTGATATCATGCAGGATTACTCATATTCTGTATTTTCTCTCGCGGCGATAGTAATTCATCTGATTATCAATTTCAAATTGCTCATCGGTCGGGGTGAGGATACAGCGCGAGGCAGAAGCTACCGCAACTTCCTGCTGGGAACCCTTGCTTATTATGTCTTTGATGGAGCATGGGGGATATTTGCGGGACTTGGCTGGACAAGGGGCTTGTATGTCGAGACTATATTCTTCTTCCTCTCGCTTGTCGCATTTGTTTTCATGTGGGGGCGTTTTGTCATCCCCTATCTTGAACTCGGCAAAAGGTCGGCTCGGATTCTCTCCTTGTTCGGGTATGCGATTTTGGCCTTCAACCTCGTGGCAATTGCAGCAAACCCATTCAACAGATGCTTCTTTTATATCGATTCCCAAGGCGTTTACCAAACAGGTTACTTGCGAGATCCAGCCTTCTATCTCCTGGCTGCCTTCAATGTCTGTTTAGCGGTTGGCGTGTTTCTTAAGGGGCATGGTGGCCAAGATATCGCTCGCAGACGGAGCATGATAGTAATCCTGTTCAGTATCACAATTGCAACGGCCCTTGTCCTCCAGATCATCTGGCCTCTCACGCCGTTTACCGCGCTCGGTTGTCTCGTCGGCAACTGTTTCCTTCATGTTTTTGTTGTCGCAGACGAACACGCGATGAAGCACATGGCCGAGCTTGAGAAAGCTCTTGAACGTGCCCATGCAGCCGAGAATGCCATGAAGGAACGCAGCGAGACCATCGAGAAACAGCGGCAGCAGGAATTTGAACTGCGGAAGGAGATCGAAAAGAAGCAGGAGGAGCTTGAAGATGTTCTGACGGACCTCGAAAATGCGTCTGCAATGGCCCGTCTGGCTTCGTTCCGCTACGAACTCAAAAGCCGCAAACGTTCCGGTTCAACTTTCCTCCACACGCTTTGGCCTGACGACGATAACGGCGAGCCCATGCGTTTCGAGGACTGGGTACACCCGGAAGATATTCCGATTTTTGCCCGCGAGGTGGAGAAAATGGAGCAATCGGACAAACAGGGCGAGACCGCCACGTTCTCGTTCCGCGTCGGCCCGACATCCGATTTGCGCTACATCCGTGCATTGGTTTCGCTCGACCTGAGCAATCCGGACGAACCCGCCGTGACCGGAATTCTCCAGGATGTCACCGAACTCACGCAGAGCATGATGAAACTGAAAGACACCAAAGCCCTGTGGGATGCCGCCATCAACGCTATGCCGTTCATGCTGACGGTGAAGGATGTCGACAACGACTTCCGCTATCTGCTCTGCAACAATGCGTTCGCTGACATTTTCAACTGTACTCCGAACGAGGTCGCAGGCAAGACCGATTCCGAGTTGTTTGACAATGGTCCGAACCTGGATTTCGCAACCCGCATGAACCGTATTGCTCTGACTTTGGAAATGAACAAAATGCAATTGTTCGAGGAAGATCTTCCTATTGTAGGCGGAGGACTTCGCTCTATCAAGACTGTTGTGCGTATCATTCAGGATACCAGCGGACGCAGGCTCCTGCTCACGGCGTCCAGCGACGTCTCCGAAATGGTCAAAGCAAAGCGTGCGGCGGAGGAAAACGCCAACCGTGCTCTGGCCGCGGACAAGGCAAAGAGTTTCTTCATCGCCAGCGTCAGCCACGAAATCCGCACTCCGCTGAACTCCGTCATCGGGTTCGCCGAACTTCTCCGCGAAGGTGGCGTTTCCAAAGATCAGGAGATGGAATACCTTGATGCCATTTCCTCCTCGGCAAATGCCCTGCTCATGCTCATCAATGACGTCCTCGACCTCTCCAAGCTCGAGGCGAACCAGATGAAGATCATCACCGCGTTCACCGATTTCAATGCCCTCTGCCGCGAGGTCATGCTCATCTTCACCTTCCGCGCCCAGGAGAACGGCAACAAGCTCGTCTCCGAAGTGCCGGACGACCTCCCGGAACTCGACATCGACAACATCCGCATCCGCCAGATCCTCATCAACCTGCTCGGCAACGCCGTCAAGTTCACTAAGAATGGTGCCATCACGCTCAGCGTCACTTTCACGCCCGACCCCGATTCCGCGGACACCGGCACGCTCAAATGCTCCGTCTCCGACACCGGCATCGGCATTTCCGAGGAGGATCAGAAGAAGCTCATGGAACCGTTCGTCCAGCTCTCCAGGATGCGCGATACCAATGCCGTGAAAAACGGCACTGGCCTCGGACTATCCATCTCCAAACGGCTGGCGACCTGCATGAACGGCGAACTGACCTGCATAAGCAAGGATGGCGAAGGAAGTACGTTCACGATCACGCTCAACGCAGTGCGCTGCCGTGCAAAGACTGTCCGGACGGACACGACTCAGGCCAAAGCAGAGATTGAGGCCATTGCGCGTGACGTGAAAGCGATCCGCATTCTCATTGTCGACGACCTCCCGATGAACCTCCGCGTTGCCCAGGCGCTCTTCAACAAGGTTGGGTTCGACAATGTCTTTACTGCCGAGTCGGGCAGAGAAGCTCTTGAGCTCCTCAATAAACAGCCGGTCGACCTGATCCTCTCCGATATGTGGATGCCGGAAATGGATGGTGCACAGTTCGCCGCTGAAGTGAAGAATAATCCCGGATTTGCGCATATCCCGATTGTCGCGCAGACTGCCGATGTCGAATCGAATGGCAATTTCGATATGTCGCACTTCGACGCCATCGTCTTGAAGCCGCTCACAAAGGAAAAGCTCTCCCACATGGTCAAACGCATCATCGTGAACGGAGACTTACAAAAAGGCACTGGCGGGACACCCGTCAACCTTGGGTGATTTTACCTTGCATCTGAGCTTGGGAAATAGATCGCCGGATAATGTGAACCCCGAACCACTCCGAATCGGAGCTGCAACACACATAAACAGGAGAACGAATCATGAACGACATCATCAAGGCAATGGTAGAACGCCGGAGTATCCGCAAATTCAAGCAGGAGATGCCCGCGAAATCCGACATCGACCAAATCATCGAGGCCGGGCTTTATGCCGCCAGCGCAATGGGAAAGCAGTCGACGATCATCGTCGCCGTGACCAACAAGGAACTGCGCGACCGCATTTCCGCCGACAACTGCAAAGTCGGCGGCTGGGAAGGATTCGATCCGTTCTACGGTGCGCCGGTTATCCTGATCGTTCTGGCCGACAAGACCTGGCCGAACCGCGTTTATGACGGCAGCCTCGTCATGGGGAACATGATGCTGGCCGCGCATTCGCTCGGCCTCGGGAATATCTGGATCCATCGGGCCAAAGAGGAATTCGAAATGCCGGAGTACAAAAAGCTTCTGAAAGATCTTGGGGTCAAGGGCGAATGGGAAGGCATCGGGCATTGCGCCGTCGGGTTTATGGACTGCGACCTGCCGAAGCCGCCCGAACGCAAACCCGGCAGAGTCTTCTGGGCGGAATGATGCTTTGCGAGGTGCGCTATGAACGAGGCCATGATAGCTGAAACCCTGAACCGGATGGTCGCTTTTTCCAACGGCAATCTGCATGACATCGCACATTTCGTGAAAGTCTGGGGTTTTGCCCGGTCGATTGGTATCCTTGAGAAGCTTTCCGACGAGGAACAGCTTATTCTGGAGATTGCCGCCATCACGCACGATATCGCCTGTCCGCTCTGCCGCGAGAAGTACGGGAATACCAACGGAGAACTTCAGGAGAAGGAAGGAGCTTTGCTCGTTTTGGACTTCCTGCAGGATTCCGGGCTTTCCCCATCGCAAATCGAGCGTGTTTCCTTCCTGGTCGGACACCATCATACCCTCAACGATATCAGCGGGCGGGATTACCGGATTCTCGTGGAAGCCGACTATATCGTCAATGCGGAGGAATACGGTTTTCCCGCTGAAAACATCAGGAATGCGTGTGCTGCTTTCTTCCGGACAACGGCGGGAACAAATCTGCTGAAATCCACATTCCGGTTATGACCATGTTATCATATTTTTTCATTTGAACGTGATATGAGAAAGACCTATATCACCACAATGCCCGATCACATCGGCGCATTTCTGAAAGCGAGCGAATGTCTCGCGAAACTGAACATCAACATCACCCGCGTCAGCTACAACAAGGCAATCGACTCCCATACGCTTTTCATTGATGCGGCCGGAGACGAGGAGAATCTGAAGCGGGCGGAAACGCTCCTTGCGGGAATCGGCTATCTGCAGACCTCGAGGAATGAGGATAGCATTGTGCTGCTGGAGTTCATGCTGGCGGATCACCCCGGCAGCGTGACCGAGGTGCTCCGGCTGATTCATGAATACCGGTTAAACATCTCCTATATCAGCTCGCAGGAGAACGGCACGAAAAAAAGCATGTTGGAAGTTTCTTAATGATACTCTCCCCAATGCCCCTCCCATACCGGATTTGACTTTTTCAATGGCGATGCTATATTTTCTCTTGAAAAATACAGGTACAGGCGCATTTGTTTTGAACTGAGGGACAGAGACATGCCGTACATCATTTCCAGCGGTGAGTCCAGTGAAGGAATCGTCCTCGAAAACGATACCATGACCGTGCTCGACAGCGGAGTCGCCATGACTACCACGGTCAACTCGGAGGGCAGGCTGTATGTCTCCTCCGGCGGCACGGCGAACAGCACCACTGTCAACAAAATGGGTGAGATGTACGTCAGCTCCTCCGGCCTGGCGGACGAAACCACGCTCAACAACGGCGGCAGGATCTATGTCTCCGGCGGCGGCCTGGCGAACCGCACCGTGGTCTATGAAGGCGGCATACTCCATGTCTCCTCCGGTGGCATGGCTGGGAGCACCATGCTCAACGACGGCGGATCGCTTCAGGTCTCCTCCGGCGGCACGGCGAGCGGCACCATCATCGGCGAATGGGGAATGATGAATGTCTACCTGGAGGGCCTGGCGGACGGCACCACGGTCGAATCCGCGGGCCGACAGTACGTCTCCAGCGGCGGCACGGCGAGTAATACCACGGTCGAATCCGCCGGTTATCTGTACGTCTCCAGAGGCGGCACGGCAAGCGGCACCACGGTCGAATCCGGCGGCATCCTCTATGTCTCCTCCGGCGCCACGATGGCTGGTCTAGCGGCGGATTCCGGCGCCTGCCTGAATTTTTATGTCGCGCCCGGCACGTATATCGCGGGAACGTACAACGGTTCCGATTTCGTGATCGGGGACGGCGCGGTCTCCCATTACACGGTCAACGAAAACTGCAAGATCTATGTCTCCTCCGGCTGCACGGCGGACGTCATCACGGTGAACAGCAACGGCGAGCTCCGTATCCGCGGCGGCGCTTCGGCGAACGGCGTCACGGTCAACGGCGGCGCGCTCTATGTCCAGAGCGGCGGCACGGCGACGGATATCGTGTGGACCCCCTGCGAAGGACAAGTCAGTGTCTACGACGGAGGATATGCGGCATTCGTCAGCGAATATTCCGGCGTCTACTACGGCTCGGGAAACAAGCTGCTGTCCAGCGCTTCCGCCATGGACGGCAAAACGCTTGACGCCGACTTCGAAATGTACGTGATGAACGACGGCGTGGCGAACGGCGTCACGGTCAACTCCGGCGGCATGTTCTATGTCCGGAACGGCGGCGTCGCGGACAACACCGCGGTCAACAGCTCCGGCAGCATGAATGTCTTCTCCGGCGGCGTGGCGAATGGCGCCGCGGTCAACTCCGGCGGCAGGATTTACGTTTCCGGTGGCGGCATTGCGAACGGCGCCACAGTCAACGACGGCGGCAGATTATACGTTTCCGCCGGCGGCCAGGCGGATCACGCCACGGTCTCCTCCGGCGGCAGTTTCCATGTCTCCAGCGGGGGCACGGCGGATTACGCCACGGTCAACTCCGACGGCGAGCTCATCGTCTGCTCCGGGGGCGTGGCGGATCACTCCATCGTCAATGACGAAGGCGAGATCAACGTCTCCGCTGGAGGGACGGCGGATCGCACCACGGTCAACTCCGGCGGCAGGATTTACGTCTCCTCCGGCGGCCAGGCGAACAGTGCCACGGTCAACCTCAACGGCCTGGTGTATGTCTGCAACGGCGGAAAGGCGACGAATATTCTTGAAAATGGAGGATATGTCTATGTCGGGATCGACGAGGACGTGACCTTCCTTTCGAACACGATCGAGAACCTCGTGCTGGATAATACATCCGCATCCCTCCATTCCGGCACGACGGCGACCGGCGCCACGGTCAATGAAGACGGCAGGCTCCAGGTCCGCGGCGGCCGGGCGGATCGCATCACGGCCAACGACGGCGCCGCGGTCGACATCTTCTCAAGCAGCGTCGTGAACAGCCTTGCTGCAAATGTCGGGGGAACGGTTGTTATTTACTCCGGCGGCACGGTAACGGAGATCCTGGAAAACGGCGGATATGTCGACGTCAACAGCAACGCGGCTGTTGCATTCCTCTCCAACACGCTCAGCGGACTCGTGCTGGAGGACGGACGCTATGCCACAGTCCATTCGAACACGACCGTGACGGGCGCCACTTTGAACTACGACGGCGGGATTTTCATCCGCGGCGGACAGGCGGATCACATCACGGTCAACGACTACGGCGAGCTCATGGTCTCCGAGGGGCAGGCGGACAGCGCCACGGTCAATTCCGGCGGCAGCGTGGTTGTCGTGCGCACCGGTACGGCGACCCATACCACGGTCAATGCAAGTGGTATCCTGAGCGTTTCCTACGGCGGGAAAGCGGCCGGGGTCGCGATCAGTTCGGGAGGCAGCCTCGAGATCGGGTCCGGCGGTTCCGTCATGGACGCCACGGTCAACGACGGCGGAAAGATGTTTGTCGGCTCCGACGGAACGGTCACCGATCTTTCGGTCTCCGCCGGGGGCACCCTGGAGCTCGGAGACGGCGGGACGATCCAGTCTGCCGCGATCCTGAGCGGCGGCGTCATCACGGGGCATGTCGACTGCACGGACATCACGTTCGATCCCGGCGCGATCCTGCAATTCGATCTTTCCGCGATCTCGCCCGGAAATGAAATCGCGCTGGTCGATCTTGCCGGGCTTGCCCACACTCAGAATAGTCCTTCGTTCTCGCTCCCCGTTGCGGATTCGCAGGCATACGGCGACTACAAGCTCGCGGAAGGAGCGTCGGGATTCGAGGGGAAGACGATCACGGTGTCCAATTCCGTCATGGAGTTCGGCTTGCTTTCGCTGGACCGGTCCCTGGTGGTCGGCAGCAGGGAATACACGCTGAACCTGAACGACGGCGATCTGGTCCTGAGCGTGAACGCCGCTCAGCCGACGCAGTATGTGTATCTGGACTTCGACGGGGAAGAACTGGCCCGCTACGATAATCCCGGCCTGGAACTGTCGTTCGATCTGTCCGTGGCCGATCCGGCGTTTTCGGAAGAACGGCGGGCAGCCGTCGTTTCCGCCCTTTCGGAACGGTACGGAAAGTACAATATCGCGTTCACGCTCGAGCGCCCCGCAGACGTCGAATACTCCACGCTTTATTTCGGCGTGAGCTCCGCGTTCGACGAATACGGCGATTTCTTCGGCGTTGCCGAGACATGCGACGGGAACAACCAGGTCAGAAGTGACGATGCTTTTGTCCTGCTGGATTCCGGGTATTCCGACGAACAGGTCATATCGGTGGCGTCGCACATGCTGGATCACCTCATGGGCTTCTCCTATTCCGGTTCCGTCGACGGCAGTCCGGCCATCCTGAAATACGCGGAGAGCAAGGCTTTGCTTTCGCTCAGCGCGGGATGGAATCAGAAGGATCCGTACAATAAGTATTGCCCGATCGATCCGCAAACGGGGGACCGGTGCGTGGTCGGCTGCACCAATACCGCCGCGTCGCAGATCATCTATTACTGGCTGGAGAACGGCCTGCTCGATTTCACCCTGACCCTGACCGACTCGGATGCTTACAGAAGCAACGAGTACATTCTGATCGAAAGCACCGACGACCCGGCGAGTGGCCATCTCTCGTTTGCGAAGACCAATGAACTTCTTCAGAGTTTCAATATTCTGGACGAAAACTGCATTGCCGCGTTGTGTTTCGCCGCAGGTGTGGTTCAGCAGGCCGATTATTCTTCGGGCGAAACGGGAACGGCTTGGCGCAAGAAACTGTTTGTCCGGTCGGGCTTCGAAATGGACGAAGAAGCGGAGCAATATGCGATTGACATCAGATTCGATGATTATGATATCCTGGTGTACGAGCTGCTTCACGGCAGGCCGGTCGGGATTTCGCTCCTCAGGCAGGAACACGCCATCGTCGTAGACGGATATGACAGCGCCAGAGATATGTTCCACCTGGATCTCGGATGGGGCAATGACAGCAACAGATGGTACACCAGGGAGGAAATGGACGATCTCCGCATCTATGTCGAGATCAGCGGTTATACTCCAGCCGTTTCGCCCGTTTTGACGGTCGGGGACCTGTCAGCCGGAACCGGTGTCGTCTATCTTGGGAAGGACGTCACGCTTTCCTTCACGGTTTCCAACGACGGCAGGGAAGTGTCGGCGGAGACCATGGCATACGTCTATTGCGGAGACGCCATCCTCGGGGCCTGCGGCGTGAACTACATTTCGCCGGGCTTTTCCCGCGACTTCACATGCACGGTCAATACGGCCTCGCTGCGGGAGGGAGAAAACGTTCTGACAGTGAAGGTCGGCTCGCAAAACGACGAGGGCACGGTCTCTGCGGCTTCCGTAACCATCACCTGCAGGAACGGCGACGTCGTCCCGCAGACGCAGAAATGGGAAGAGATCCCGGGAGCCGCGCAATACATCGTGGAATACTCCCCGGACGACTTCGAGCATGTGATCCAACTCGTTGCCGATTCCAATGCGCTGAATTCCTACCAGCTGCCGGAGGGCAGCTATCAGGTCCGCGTCAAGCCCGATGACGGCGATGAATGGACGGCAATTGAACCTGTCGTCGCGGGAGAGGGCAGCGATGATCCGAAACTCGTCAAGTCCAATGCGGACGGCAATGCCGACATCTTCTTCGTGAATGCAGTCGGCACATGGGAAAAGGGCTTTGCGGCACAGCATACCAGCTCCGCCGATGACACCTGGGGCGGCACCGGGGAACGCGTTGTGCTTGCCGGCAGGAACAAGCTCATGGACATCTTCGAGGGCTCGTCGACCGATGCGAACGTGCTCCTGATGACGGACGACGACAACGGCGACGCGCTGTTCGTGGACGACATCTATTCCGCATCGCCGGGCGAGCTCGGGCTGAGCCAGTCGCGCATCGCTCGGATCGACGAGATCCGGGCCGGCGCGGGCGACGACATCGTGGATATGACCAGCCAGCGATTCGAGTACACGGGCGACGGCCTTGTTATTCGCGGCAGCGACGGCGACGACGTCATCTGGGCGAACAAGGGCGACAACCTGCTCTTCGGCGATGCAGGAAACGACCGTATCGTCGGCGCGTCCGGCGGCGACGTAATCGCTGGCGGCATCGGAAACGACCGCATGCACGGCGGCGGAGGCGAAGATATCTTCACGTTCTGCGACAACTGGGGTATTGATGAGGTCGAACAGCTCACCGGCGGTTCGGTCACGCTCTGGTTCGCCAGCGGCAGCATGGACAACTGGGATGCCGATACGCGGACATACTCCGATGGCACAAACAGCGTCACGGTCAAGGG
>JBGUKN010000017.1:0-27790 GCA_045114455.1 Victivallales bacterium | reverse complement strand
CCCGGTCCGCGTGTTCCCGGTCGAACACGATTTCCCGAATCCGAAGATCACCTACCGTCCCGACCTGGAGCTCTGCCGCACGCTCCTGAAGCTCCGCGGGGAAGGAGCCGGTTCGTGAGCGGGACGAAACCATCTCCCGCCAAGGGGCCGTCTCCCGCCAAGGGACCGTCTCCCGCCAAGGGGCCGTCTCCCGCCAAGGGGCCATCTCCCGCCGGAGATTCGTCCGTCGGAAATCCTCCCGCCGGACCGGATTCGAAGCGTACCTCTGTCCGGTTCGAGCTGGTCCTCCTGGGGATCGTCGTCGTTTCCGTCCTGCTGCGGATCTGGATGTCCGTCCAGGTTGTCGCCACCGACCCGTTCGCCTATGATCCGCCGGACGTGACGGACATGGCGACCTATCATGAGCTTTCCCGCGCGATCCTCCACGGCCACAGGCCGGCGGAGTACGTGTACCAGCCGTTTTATTATTCCGTGTTTCTTCCGTTCGTGAAGGGACTGTTCCACTCCGAATATCTGGGGGTGGCAATCGCGCAGTCCCTGTGCGCGGGCGTCGTCATCTGGTGCGCGGGCATGGTCGGCGCGATGCTGCGTTCGCTCTTCGCCGGGCTGTTCGCCGCGCTTCTGTGCGCCTTCTCCACGATGCTGTTTTTCTATGTGCCGTACGCACTGATCGAGATCCAGCAGGCCATGTGGTTCTCGATGCTGCTGTATTTCACGCTGCGGGCGATGCAGACCGGACGGCTTTTCTATTTCGTGGTGGCGGGCGTCGATCTGGCGTTCGCGATCCTGTCGCGCGGCAACGCCTGGTGTTTTCTGCCCGCCGTCGCGTTTGCCTACATCGTCGCCCTGCGTCAGAAACGCTTTCCCACGCGCCGCAGGGCCGTTCTGACGGCGGTTCTGTGTCTGGCCGCAATCATCCTGCCCCAGCTGCCTTTCGCTGTCAAAAACACCGTTGCGACGCATTCCCTGTCCGGCCCCTCGACCGCCGGACCCGCGGTCCTCACGCTCGGCAACAACCCGGAATCGCCCCCGGGTGGCCTCCCGATCCCGTATCCGCCGACCTACGACGAATGGATGGAGCACGAATCCGAACGTTCCATCCCGACACGCATACTGGACTGGTTCCGCGCGGAGCCGATGGCATTCCTTCAGCTCCAGGCGGAGAAATTCTTCCTGTTTTTCGATTCGCACGAGATCCCGAACAACATCCAGCTGGGCGTGAACGCGTCGGAAAGCAGTATCTTCCGCATCTTCGGCTTCCTACCGACCGGGCTGGTCGTCATGCTCGCACTGGCGGAGTTCTTCCTCGGCATCCCCCGCCTGAAGAACCGTCCCGGCGAGATTCTGCTGTATCTGTTCATCTTCCTGTATGCCCTTGCCACCGTGGCGTTTTATGTGCTGGCGCGGTTCCGGGTCCCCGCCTGGTCGTTTTTCGCGATCGCAGCGGGAATGTTCCTCGCGGACCTTCTGACGGCGCTGGCGGCCCGGCGGAAAAATGCCCGGCATCTGCTGCTTCACGTTTTCCCGGCCCTGCTCGCAGGCGCGTATTTCGCATACTTCTTCTATCCGTCGTACCGGAATGCATACGAACCCGGTCTGACGAAGCTGACGCGGCCGGACGGCGTACGGCTGGAAACGGAGTCCATGCTGCTGGCGCACGACAACGGGCCGAACTACCTGGATGGCTGGTCGGCGGCGAAACTCGACGGCGAAGCGACGTTTTCCAAGACGTTCCCGGCGCGCGGCCTGAATCTGTCCAGATACTCGGAAGCCTATGTGACGGCAACTCTTTATACGGATGGGCCGCGCGAGATCGATGTCGTCTGCAACGGCAGGCGGGAAACCGTTTCCCTGGTTCCTTACGGCCAGTACCGTCTGCCGCTCATCCCCGTCCGGTTCGGACCGTTCCCCGTTTCACCGGATCTCACATTCTCCTTCTCGTTCCCGGGACTCGCCCCGGATCAGGTCGGGCTTGCGGTCGATTTTCACCGCGACTACGGACGTACGACTTACCGCGGAGAAGTCTTCCCGGCGGAGGCGGTCGTGCAACTTGAGCTTGTAGAAGCGGGTGCGCCGCCGGAAGCAAAGCCTCCACAGCAATAGTGTCCGGCTCCGCCCTGACACAGAAAAGACATTGCCTTTGCTTATGCAGCATCCGGTTCCGCTTCAGAATCGGAATCCGGCGATGCGCCCCGATGATAATTCAAAACGGCGGGGGGATGAACCGGGGAGGGGATTCGGAAACCTGATTCCGTCTGTTCAGGACTTCCGTTTCACGCACATCACATGGTACACGCCGTCGATGGTTTCGGCGCCCTCGGTGACATGCTCGAATCCGGGGAATTCGGCGTCCCATGTCTCCAGCTGGCGCAGATATTGGATCTGCGGGCAGTTTTCATCGCCGAAGACCTCGCCTGACATCAGCATCGGGATGCCGGGCGGATACGGGATCACGGAACACGCGCTGACACGGCCCGCGAGGCTGTGCGACGGAACCGGCTCCACGTCTCCGGTCACGATGCGGCGGTAGGCTTCGCGCGGGGTGAGTTTCTGGCGCGGGAGCTCGCGGAACGCCCGGTCGAGCATGGCTTCCGGCGTCTTTTCGCGGATATAGCGGAACATGCGGTCGGAAAGCGTGCGGACACCGTCCTTCCCGTAATGGTCCGGGTATGCGGCGGCGAGCTCGGGGAAGACCTCAGCGACGGGCGCGTTTGCCTGATACAGGCGTTTGAAGTTCAGAAGCGTGTTCAGGAGCGTGCCCCATTTTCCTTTCGTGACGCCCATGGAGAAGAGGAACATGATCTGGAAATCGGTGGTGCGCGTCGGAACGATGCCCTCGCGGTACAGGTAGTACGACACGATGGCCGCCGGGACGCCGCGCGGCCGGATCGCGCCGTCATCGCCCATGCCGGGCGTGAGGATGCTGACCTTGACCGGGTCGAGCATGACCCAGTTTTCCTCCAGATCGGAGAATCCGTGCCACGGCGCGCCGTTTTCGATGCGCCAGCAGCGCTGGTCGGTCGTGAGGAGCGAACGCGGCGCGTCGGCGAAGGCGTATGTGCGGCCGGTTTTCGGTTCCATGACCGTTTCGGCATTCCACGGCTTGAAGAACCAGCTTCCGTCGCGTTCCGCCTGGCGGCAGATGCGGGCGAGCGCCTGCCGGAAATCCACGGCCTCCTCGATGACCTCCTGCGTGAGGGAGCGACCGCAACGCGCCATCATGGCCGCGGAAATGTCGTTCGAGGCGCAGATGGCATAAAGCGGTGACGTGGTGGCGTGGAGCATGTACGCCTGATTGAAACATTCGAACGGGACGGGGCGGCGGCCCTCGCGGACGTGGATGTAGGACGCCTGGGAAAGCGCGTTCAGGAGCTTGTGCGTGGAGTGCGTGGCGAAGACAGTCGCGCCCTGGTGTCCGGCGGGGTCGCCGCGCATGGCGAAATGATCCCTGTACATGGGGTTGAACCGGGCGTAGCCGTACCATGCCTCGTCCATATGGATCACGTCGACCGACTTGTCGAGTTCGGACTCGACCTTCTCGCTGTTGTAGCACAGGCCGTCGTAAGTGCAGTTCGTCACGACCGCATAGACGGGACGCGCGCCCTTCGGCGCGACCGGGCTGACGGCGATCTTGGAACGGATCGCTTCGGGCGTCATCTCCGAACGGTGGATCGGGCCGATGATGCCGTAGCGGTTGCGCGTCGGGATCATGTAGACCGGGACCGCACCGGTCAGGATGAGGCCCTGTTCGATGGACTTGTGGCAGTTGCGGTCGCAGACGGCCACGTCGGCGTCGGTCAGGACACCCTGTATGATGGTGCGGTTGCTGCCGGAAGTACCGACGACCACGGAATACGACCGGTGCGCGCCGAACGTCTTCGCGGCGAGCGCTTCGCTCTTCTCGAACGCGCCCTCGTGGTCGAGCAGGGACCCGATGCTGCCGCGTTCGATGCCGGTGTCCGTGCGGAACAGGTTTTCGCCGTAGAAATCGAAGAACTTCTTGCCTTCCGGCGACTTGGTGAAGCCGACCCCTCCCTGGTGGCCGGGCGCGGCCCAGGAGTATTCGTGGTGGGATTCGTTGTAGTCCCAGATCGCCCGCATGAGCGGCGGCAGCAGATTGTCGCGCCAGCGGCACATGGCGGCTTCGATGCGTCCGGCGATGAACTGCGGGCTGTCCTCGAAGATCCAGACGAATTCGTTGGCGAGTGCCATCAGGGTTTCGCTGAGGTTGCGGCTGGTCTCCGAGCGGTCGGCCAGCAGAAAGACCGGGACGCCCGCCTGGCGTTCGCGGACATGTTTCAGGAACTCCATCGTCCGGCGTTCGGCAAACTTCTCGAACTCCATGTCAGTGGCCACGAGAAACGCGTCGATATCCATGTTCGTGGCTGCGATCGGGAACGCCTCGCAGACGCTTTGCGCGAACTGGACGACGATGCTCCGGTCCGCGAGCGCGTCGGCCAGACGCGCGACGGCGTTGTGCATGGCGGAACCGGTTTCGGAAAGGATGTCCTCCACGATGAGGACCTGTCTGATTTGCAGTTCGGTCGTATTCATAATCCGTACCCTCCTTTTTCGGCGTAATATGTTGATTGTCAGAGTTTGATCTTGCCGGTCGCCGCCAGCACGATCGCGATTATGGCGATGATGACCATGCCGATCGCGCATCCGGCCTCGACCGGAGTGAACGACGGCTTGTTCTTCTCTGCGGAATCCGATGCGTCCTCGCGGGCCTGGGAACATGCCCGGATGTAGACCGGGATGCCGATCACGAGGAAGCAGAACGCCATCAGCAGATACGTGAGCCCGGCGGCGTAGATCATCCAGAGCGCGTACAGCGTGCCGGCGACGCCGCAGAGCATCGCGAAGGGGCGCTTCACGGGCAGGCCGTCCGGGTACTCCCCGGTCATGCAGAGCTTCCACAGATACGCCGTGCAGGCGAGGTACGGCGGCAGGATCATGACGGACGTGATCGAGAGCATCGTGTTCCAGGCGTTGTTCTCGAAATAGACGAAGATCATGGTGAGCTGCATGAGGCCGCTGGTGACCCAGAGCGAGGCGGACGGGCTTTCGTGGACGTTCGTGTGTTTGAAGAAGCGCGGGAACGTACCGTCGAGCGCGGCGGCGTACGGAATCTGCGCAATCATGATCGTGAACGCCAGCCAGCTCGTCATCAGCGCGATGATCACGCCCAGGTTCATCACCCAGCCGCCCCACGGACCGACGACTTTCGCCAGGATCGGCGCGCTCGACGGATTCTCCAAAGCGGCAAGATGCCCCTGCGACATGTATCCGAACGGCAGCATGGAGAGCAGGAAATAAATGGTGAGACAGGTGAAGAACCCGAGCACGGTCGCCCTGCCGACGTCCCGCTGGCTCTTCGCGCGGCCGGAGATCACCACAGCACCCTCGATGCCGATGAACGCCCACAGCGTCACGAGCATGGTCGACTTGATCTGGGGCAGGATGCCGCCGAGCGGCTTGTCCGCGAGCGCCTTCGAGAACGTGCGTCCCCAGAAGTCGATCTTGAACGTGTCGAACCGGAAGACGAACAGCATCACGAGGATGAAGAGCAGGATCGGAACGAGTTTGCAGACCGTGCCGACCACGTTCAGGAACGCCGCCTGCCTCACGCCGCGCAGGACGAGGAAGTTCATGAGCCAGATCACGCAGGACCCGCCGATGATCGACGGGAGGTTGTTTCCGTGCGTGAACCAGCCCGGAAAGAAATAGTTGAGCGCGTCCATCAGCAGGACGGCGTACGCCACGTTCCCGAAGACGTTGCACAGCCAGTAGCACCACGCCATCTGGAACCCGGCGAACCTGCCGAATCCGAGGCGGGCGTAGGCGTAGATGCCCGTGGTGGCGTCCGGCCTCGCGTCGGCCAGGATCCGGAACGTGTTGGCGAGGAAAAAGATGCCGATGCCGGTGATGATCCACGCAATCAGCACGGCTCCGGCTCCCGCCCCCTGCGACATGTTCTGCGGCAGGCTGAATATGCCGCCTCCGACCATGGCGCTGACGACCAGCGCCGCCAGCATCATCACGCCGAGTTTCTTCGATTGTTCTCCCATAAATGCCCTCCCGATTGAATATGTTTTTTTGAACGGGGGAAAGGGCCTGCGGACCAGTCGGATGCGGACGCCCCTCCCCGGATGTCCGTTGTCCGATTAACATAGCACGGCCCGGGTGAAAAGCAAACGACAAAAAGATCCGGCAGAACCCGAAAAAAGGCCGGAATGACGGGAAAACGCCCTTGCTTTTTCCTGAAAACCGATGTATAATATTCCGCAGAATATCAAGCACCCTGTTTTTTTCAAAAAATCATCCCCATACCCCACCGCACGCCGCCATGCTCTATTACCTCGTCTCGCTCGTCCCCGACTTCGAAAAGACCCCCCTCCGCCTGTTCAACTACTTCACGTTCCGCGCCGCCGCCGCGCTTGTCACCGCCACGCTGCTGGGGATCCTGCTCGGCCCGTTGACGGTGCGCCTGCTGAAGAAAGCCATCGCGCCGCCGCGTCTGGAGGGGATCGTGGCGGAAGAGTTCGTGGACCATTCGAAGGACAAGACGCCGAGCATGGGCGGACTGCTTGTGGTGACGAGCATCATTCTGGCGACTCTGCTGTGGGGCGACCTGACGAACCGCCTTCTCCTGCTCTTCCTGTGCACGCTCGCGGCGTTCTCCGCCATCGGCTTCATCGACGACTTCACGAAGATCAAAAGCAAGAAGGACGGCGTATCCGCCAAGTACAAGCTCGTCTGCCAGTTCGCCGTCTCCATTATGGCGATCCTGGTCTATTCCCACCTTACGCCGGACATCGCGAAGACCTTCTGCCAGCTCTACGTCCCGTTCATCAAGGACCCGGTCTGGATCATGCCATACCCCGTGGCGGTCGCATTCGCCGTGTTCGTGCTGGTCGGCACGTCCAACGCCGTGAACCTGACGGACGGCAAGGACGGCCTCGCGACCGGCTGCACGATCTGGTGCATGATGACGTACGCGCTGATCGCGTACCTGTGCACGAACGCGATTTTCGCCTCGCACCTGGACCTGCCGTTCATCCGCAACGGCGCCGAAATCGTCGTGTTCGCCGCCGCGATCATCGGGGCGTGCGTCGGGTTCCTGTGGCACAACTGCAAGCCCGCATCCATGTTCATGGGCGACACAGGCAGCCTCGCGCTCGGCGGCATCATCGGGTTCATCTCCATCCTCGTGAACCAGGAACTCCTGCTGATCCTCGTGGGCGGCGTCTTCGTGATGGAGATCGGGTCGGTCATCATCCAGGTCTCCAGCTTCAAGCTGACCGGGAAACGCATCTTCAAATGCACCCCGATCCACCACCACTTCGAACAGCTCGGCTGGACGGAGACACAGATCGTGACGCGGTTCTGGATCCTCGCGGGCCTCTTCGCGCTCGCAGGCGCCGCCACGATGAAACTGCGCTGAGGTCCGGTCATCTTTCCGTTTCCTGAGGAGGACAAGTCATGGAGAAGAAAAACAAATGGCTGATCTGGGGCGGTGGTTTCGTCCTTTTCGCGGTCCTTGCGCTTCTCGTTTTTGTTCTTGTCTCCGCTGTGGAGCGCGGTCGCGAGCCGGTTTTCGACCCCGCCCCGCTGATCGGATTGACGAAGGAGGAAGTCCTCGAACTGGCATTCGACCAATACACGAAAACCAGGGATGGCGAACTGGTAATACGTATGCAGAGTATCAATCAGCATGGAAACAAGTCATACTCGACTCACTATTACAAAACCCTCGAAGAAGCAAAAAAAGACGCCAAATTGATGAGCTGCGACATCTGGCAAACCAACCCGCGGAAGAAGTTTTCCATTTCCATTTACCAAAAACTGGAATTCTATTCTTTTCACTTCGAAAATGGAAAAGTCGGCGGCGTGGAAATCATAACCCGCCGGTACCAGTGATTATTTGAAGTCCAAGACGGATTTCGAGGAGGAAGGGGGCTGGTTCGGGCGTTTTTCGTAGTCC
The DNA here is from genome assembly GCA_045114455.1 of Victivallales bacterium. Taxonomy (GTDB): domain Bacteria; phylum Verrucomicrobiota; class Lentisphaeria; order Victivallales; family UBA1829; genus UBA1732. Next base: position 19,803 of record JBGUKN010000017.1, on the reverse strand, counting down.
GGGCAGTCGTCCATCGGCTGCACTTCGCAATGCTTGCGCGTGCAGATCACGGCGAACACGTTCACAAGAGCGTGGGCGCAGTCCCGGCAGAAACGGTGTTCCGACGGGGTGTCCATATCCAAGATTGAGGTCTTCTTCTCTTCGGCAGTATCGTTGCCGAAGAGTGCATCCAGCGCCTTGCGTCCGGCGGAGACCGAGGCGGAATCCGAAGTTTTCGGAGCATCCGGGGCGCCCGCATCCGCGCCGCAGAACGAACAGACCAGGTGTTCGCCCTTCACGTCCCAGCCGTCGAGGATCTTTTCGAGCTTCGCAAAGGCGGTGCGCCCGCAGGCGGGACAGGTGAACTGCTCGCCGGGTTTCATGCGCCCGGATCCGTACTGCCGTGCTGCGCAGACACCGGTTTGCGGCGTCTGCGCCGGTTCCAAGTCTCATAGAAGAGCGGGACGAGGAGCTTCAGGAGCGCGGCGGCGGGCACGGCGAGGATCATGCCGGAGATGCCCGCGACGACTGCGCCGAGCAGTACCACGATGATCGTTTCCACGAGCGTCAGGCCGATCGCCTCGCCGACCAGGACCGGATACAGCAGGAGCTGTTCCAGGATCACGTGGATCAGCAGATACGCCAGCGCAATGCCGCAGACGGGCATCACGATGCCGCCCTGCGCGAAGATGATGGTCACGACAACGGACAGGATGGCGGCCAGCACGGGCCCGAGGAACGGCAGCAGGATCGTGGAGCCGGCGATGAGCGAGAGGATCGGCCAGAACGGCACGTTGAACGGGATGAAGATCAGCGCGTACAGGACGGTCTCCAGCACGATGATCCAGAAATACCCGACCAGCCACGCCCGGAACATCCCGTAGATGTGGTCGATGATCCGCGCGGCGCCCTGCCGTTCGTGCTCGGAGGCGTCGGGCAGCCAGCCGCTTTCGTAGATGCTGCTCACGGTCCACTCGCCGAGGTTTTGCCCGGGGTCCTCGCGGCCGGCGGCGAAAACCGCCATTTTGAGGAGGAAATAATAGTAGAAGAACAGGAACATGACGAGGTCAAATGCGAACGTGCCCGCCCAGGCCGTGATGTGGAACGCGTTTTTGACCAGTTCATTGCCCGCCCGCAGCGTGAATTTCGTCAAATCGGCGTTGTGCTCCTCCATCACGCCGGAGAACCGGTTCCGCAGGCGTTCGCGGACGTTCATGCCGGCATTCGCCTCCGTGGGCGGATCGATGCGGTCCAGCAGTTCGCCGACCTTCTGTTCCAGCTTCTCGACCAAATGGTTGTTCTGCGCCCACTGGGACACGGAATCACCGGACATTGAGGCGAACGGACGAAGGAAATACCCCGCCAACCATGCCAGCAGGACGGTCATGACGACAACGAGGATGACCGTCATGGCCGAGGAATGGGCCGCGATGCGGCGGCGTTCCTCTTCGGACAGCCCGTTGACGGTAGGCTGTTCCGTTTCGCCTTCCGTTTCCTGCGGGTCGTCGCCGAGGCGGCGCGTAATGCGCTTGCGGAACGCGGTGAACGGAGCCTTGAGTTTCACGACGAAGGCATGCAGACCGAGCATGAACTTCGTCCCGAAGAAACGGCGCTCCAGTAACTGCTCGAACGAAAAGGACAGGACCGCGGCCAAAATGCCGAAGAAAAGCGGCTTGACGTAGATCGCGGCAAGCAGGAACAGGACAAGGATCACGAAGACGGGGATGAACCCGTGCGCGGGCGCGACGAACGTGTCCGTTTTCGGACGGCGGAGAAAACCGCGTGCCACGGAGTTCGAAGCGGACGGTTCCGCGGTCTTGTCCTGCTCGGAGTCCATACGACCTTACTCCGTAACGATGGACTTGCCGGAGCCTTCCGTGATCTCGCCGACGACGAAGGCGCGGATCCCGGCGGATTCGGCGGCATCCATGGCGGCCTTCGCGGCATCGGGACGGACGAACCAGACCATGCCGACGCCCATATTGAACACGCGGTAGGCTTCCTGCACGGGGAGGCTGCCGATCTTGACCATGAGGTCGAAGATGGCGGGACGGAATGGGATCATCGCAGTATGGAACACGGCATCGACGGTCTTCGGCAGGATGCGCGGGACGTTGTCGATCAGGCCGCCGCCGGTGATGTGGGCGATGCCATTGATTGCGACGCCCGCGGCCTTGGCGGCCTTGATCGCCGGGAGATAGCAGGTGTGGGGCTTCAGGAGAGCTTCGCCGACAGATTCGCCGCCGAGTTCGGCGGGCGTGGATTTCACGGTGTATCCGGCGGCTTCGAAGAGCAGTTTGCGCGCAAGGCTGAAGCCGTTGGTGTGGAGTCCGTTGGACGCAAGCCCGATGGCGACGTCGCCGGGGGCGATGCGTTCGCCGGTGATGATCTCGCTCTTCTCCACGATGCCGGTGATGATGCCGACCAGGTCGAAGTCGTTGCCGTACATGCCGGGCATTTCCGCGGTCTCGCCGCCGAGCACGGCGCAGTTCGCGGCGCGGCAGGCGTCGGCGATGCCGCCGAGCACGTCTTCATACAACGGGCTGCGGAGCTTGCCGATGCCGATGTAGTCGAGGAAATAGATGGGTTCCGCGCCCTGGACCGCGATGTCGTTGATGCAGTGGTTCACGATATCGAATCCGACCGTGTCGTATTTCTGCATTTCCGCGGCGACCATGAGCTTGGTCCCGACGCCGTCGATGCTGGCGACGAGAACGGGTTCGCGGTAGCCCGGGAAACCGGCCTGGAAAAGTCCGCCGAAGCCGCCGATGGGGGCGAGCATTTCGGGGCGGCGGGCGGCGGCGAGACGGGGCTTGACGCGGCCGAGGAGTTCAGTTGCGAGGTCGATGTCGACGCCGGCTTCTTTGTAGGAGGAGGGGGTTTGCATACGGCAGGGGGTGCTTTCGTGTTATGGATGAAGTTTATTTGAGTTTGATGTTGGAGAATGCGGCGCCGAGGCTGCCGAAGGGTTCGTGGCTCTGCGGAAGCGGATACGCGGCGAGGATCTTGTTCTGCGCCTCGAAGACCGGGGCGAGGCCGGCCTGCGCGAGCTCCAGTATCTTGTCGAGCTGTTCGCGGTCGAACGGGACTTCCTCGGCGGTGCCCTGAAGCTCGATGAACTTGCCGGATTCGGTCATGACGACGTTGAAATCGACGTCCGCGCCGGAATCCTCCTCGTAGCAGAGGTCTAGCAGCGGCACGCCGCCGCGGATGCCCACGCTGATCGCGCCGACGTTCTCGCGCATGGGGAACCGCTGGATCTTCTTTTCGGCCAGGAGCTTGCGGAACGCGATCTGAAGCACGACGCTGGCGCCGCAGATGGAGGCGCACCGGGTTCCGCCGTCCGCGTCGATCACGTCGCAGTCGATGTACAGCGTGTTCTGGCCGAGCGCCTGCAGGTCGATGACCGAACGGAAGGAACGCCCGATGAGCCGCTGGATCTCCATGGTGCGGCCGGACTGCTTTCCGCGGGAGGCTTCGCGGGCGACGCGGGTATTGCCGGCGCCGGGGATCATGCCGTATTCGCTGGTGACCCAGCCGCCGGAAACGCCCTGCTGGCGCATCCATCCGGGAACGCCCTGTTCGAACGAGGCGGAGCAGATGACCTTGGTCCCGCCGACCTCAATGAGAGCGGATGCGACAGGATGGGCGAGGTAATCGGGGGTGATGCGGAATTTGCGCGGCTGCGACGGCGCGCGGCCGTCAATGCGTTTGGTGCTGCTGTTCATGCGGGGTCCATTTCCACGGTTCAAAAATAAAAACCGCCGCCCGACAGATGACCTACGCGCAAGGTCTTAACGCTTAGAGCTGCTTTGTTCCCAACCTGACTCGGTTCACGCAATTCCATCGCACAGGGTCCGGCGGACGACGGCAAATTATGCTGTTTTCTGTTTGCGGGAAGATTTTCCCGTACTATTTACTTTACACCGCTTTGAAAAATATTCAAGGCAAAGTGTAAGTTCCGCCCTCAAATTTTTCCGTTCGATGATCCGGTCGACGAAGCCCTTCTGAAGCAGGAACTCCGAAGTCTGGAAGCCGTCCGGGAGCTGCGCCTGCGTGGTCGCCTCGATGACGCGCCGGCCGGCAAAACCGACCATCGCGCCCGGTTCGGCCAGGATCAGGTCGCCGAGCGAGGCGAAACTGGCGGTGACGCCCGCGGTGGTCGGGTGCGTCAGGATCACGATGTACGGCAGCCCGGCTTCCTTGTGGCGGTAGAGCGCGCCGCTGGTCTTGGCCATCTGCATGAGGCTGATGAGGCCTTCGTACATGCGGGCGCCGCCGCTGGCCGTGACGATCACGAGCGGAAGTTTTTTCGCGGTCGCGGCCTCAATGGCGCGCGTGATCTTCTCGCCGACAACCGCGCCCATGCTGGCGCCGAGGAACCGGAAATCCATGACGGCGAGGACATACGGGATGAAATTGATGGCGGTGACGCCGGAGATCACGGCATCGCGGAGGCCTGTCTTCTCGTGGTTGGCGCGGAGCTTGTCCACATAGGAGGAAACGCCTTCGAACTTGAGCGTGTCGACAGACTCGAGCTTCGGATCGAGTTCCTGGAAACTGCCGAGGTCGGTCAGCAGGTCGATGCGTTCCAGGGCCGTCATCGGATAATGGTAGCCGCACTTCGGGCAGACCTGCAGATTCTCCTCTTTGCGGCTGGAAAAGATCAGTTCATTGCAGTTTTTGCATTTTTCCCAAAGGCCCTGCGGAATGTCCTTCCGTTTCGCGACCTCGCTCTGCTTCTGGATACCGTGATGCATGATGACGCTGGCCGGGACCACGGAAGTAGTCGGCAGAGGTTTGATCTTCTTTGTAAAAGCGGCCATGACAGCACCTTATGTTTTGGTTGATTCCGGCTTGTTTGTCTTATCAGCGGCGGGCGGCCGAAGCGGCAAAGACCTCGGACGCTCCCGCATCAAGCAGTGCGGAAGACGCCGCGGCAAGCGTGGCGCCCGTCGTCAGAACATCGTCCACAATTAATATAGCACGCTTTTTACATTTTGTCGAGTCGGTCGGAGAAAAAGCGCCCGTTAAATTTAAAATTCTTTCCTTGCGGCTCAGGCGCGCCTGCTGACGGGTGCGTTTGCAGCGGCGGAGCGCCCGGACCACCGGAACGCCCAGCTCCACGGAAATGCCCTGGCAGATCAGGTCGGCCTGATTGAACCCGCGCTGGACGAAACGCGTCCAGTGGAGCGGAACCGGGACAACCATGTCGACGGACCGCGGCAGTTCGCGTTTCAGCTTGTCCCCGAGCAGTCTGCCGATCGAACGCGCGAACTCCGGACGGTTGCGGTATTTCAGCATCATGATCGACAGGCGCGCGTTTCCCTCCATGTGAAAGAGAGAAAAAGCCCGGTTCCACGGACGGGGCGGCTGCTGAAGGCATTTCGGGCACACGTCCAGGATGCCGTCCATCGTGCCGCCGCAGCCCGGGCAATACGGAGGGATGATGAAGGGAAGCGACTCCAGGCATTCCGCGCAGAACATCCCCGGCGCGCCGTCGAACGGCGGTTTTCCGCAAACGGGGCAGCGGAAGGGGGCCGCCGCAGAAAGACACGGGATCAGCAGGGATTCGAGGCGGAACGGCATGGCGCTGCCTCAGCGTTTTTTCGAGTAGGTGCCGTCCGGGTTCTTACGGACGCGGTGAAGGATCTCCAGCCCGATCATGGCGGAGATCACGGCGGATGGCGGAATGTCAGCGGCTTCGGAAATCATGTCCACGTTCGCGGGCCCCTTCGCCAGCACGTTCAGGATCGCCGTTTCCTCCTCGGAGAACATGGAATCGTCGAGCGCATCCGCTTCCGGCTGCCCGCCGTCCGCATCGTCCGCGCCGAACGGATTCACCGGCGTTTCCCGGAGCGCGGCAGGATGGAATCCGGGCAGGAAGTCGAATTCGTCGAGGATGTCGTCGAAATTCATGACGAGCTTCGCGCCCTGCTTGATGAGCGTGTTACAGCCTGCCGCGGAAGGATTGTCCGCCTCGCCCGGTACGGCGAAGACGTGGCGGCCCTGTTCCAGCGCCTGCGCCGCAGTGATCAGCGAACCGCTGTTGACGCCCGCCTCGACTACCAGCGTGCCGCAGGAAAGCCCGGCAATGATGCGGTTGCGCATCGGGAACGTGTGACGCGTGGGCGTGGTGGTCATGGGAAATTCGGAGATCACCGCGCCGCCGGACCGGATGATGGCGCGAGCCAGGTCAAGATTTTCAACAGGATGAAGTTTCGCGAGGCCGCCGCCGAGTACGGCTACCGTCTTGCCGCCCGCGTCGACCGTGGCCTGATGCACGATGGTGTCGATGCCGATCGCGAGGCCGCTGACCGTGGTCCACCCGCCGTACGCCGCGGATTCCGAAAGATGACGGGCCATGCGAGCGCCATAGTTGGAGGCGTTGCGCGTGCCGACGATGGAAATGGAGCGCGTGGAAAGGTCCGCGGGCAGGGAACCGCGCATGTAGATGCAGAGCGGGGCGTCGCGGAGTTCGCGCAGGGAGGCCGGATATTCGTCGTCCGTGCGGCACAGGATGGTCACGCCGCCGTTCTTTGCGATCTCCAGTTCACGGTCGAACTCGACGAAGTCGCGCCAGCGGAGGATGCGGTCGGCAAGTTCGGCGCTGATGCCGCGGATGCGGGAAAGCGAGGCGGCGTCGGATTCGAAAATGGCGGATACGGAGCCGCAGAATTCGATCAGGGCATTGGCGCGGGAACCGCCGATGCCGCTCAGCATGTTCAGGATGATGCAGCCGTCATGATCGTTCACAGACTTCCTCCCAGACGGCTTCGATGGCCTCGCGCGGGACGTCCGTGCGGACTTCGGCGCGGCCGATGGCGAGCGGCAAAACAATGCGCGGCACGCCGGAAACGGCTTTCTTGTCCGCCGCCATCGCGGCAAGGAGCGCAGCCGGTTCGCAGCCGGAAACCGTGACGGGCAGGCGGTATTGACGGAGCAGGGCGGCGATCTTCGCGGCGGAATCTGCGTCCAGAATGCCGAGCCGGACCGAGAGCAGGGCGGCGGCGGCGATCCCGACCGCGACCGCTTCGCCGTGTTCCAGTCCGCGGTAATCCTGCACCTTTTCAATCGCATGCCCGAACGTATGCCCCAGGTTAAGCAGCATGCGTTCGCCGCGTTCCTGTTCGTCGCGGGACACCACGGCGGCCTTCAGGGCGCAGGAACGCGCCACGAGGGACGCGAGACGGCTGCGGTCATGGAACAGCGTATCCCCGGCGGCCTCAAGTTCGTCGAAAAGCGCACGGTCGAAGAGGACTGAATGCTTGATGAGCTCGGCAAATCCGTTCGACATCTCGCGCGCCGGAAGCGACGTCAGGAACATCGTGTCCATCAGCACGGCTTTCGGCTGGAAGAACGTGCCGACCAGGTTCTTGCCTTCGGGCAGGTCCACGCCGGTCTTGCCGCCGACGCCGGAGTCGATCATCGCCAGAAGCGACGTCGGAATCTGCACACAGCGGATGCCGCGCATGTAGATCGACGCGGCAAAAGCGGCCATGTCGCCGGCCACGCCGCCGCCCAGCCCGACGATCAGCGAACCGCGGTCAAGCCCGGCGCGCGCGGCGTCCTGACAGATCCTTCCGATCGTCGCGAGATGCTTGGACGTCTCCCCGGCGGGGAAAACGGATTCCGACACGCCGGATGCGCCTGCGACCAGAAGCGTACGGGACAGCAGTTCGCCGTACAGCGGGAAAACATTGGAATCGGAGACGATCAGGACTTTCACGCCTTTCGCAAACGGCGCCAGCAGTCCGACGGATTCGCCCGACGTGAAGAGGTCCTGCGCCACGGAAATGTCGTAGGAGCGCGCCCCGAGGCTGACCTGTACCGTCTCCATGTCAGCGGGCATCCTTTGCGGCGGCCAGCAGCTCGGCGTAGGTCGTGCGGCCGTCGTAAAGCGCCTTGCCGACGATCGCGCCCTCCAGGTTGGCGCATCCGAGCGAGATCAGGCCGCGCACGTCGTCCGCCGAACTCACGCCGCCGGACGCGATGATCCGGCAGTCCGGGAGCTGTTCGCAGAGGTTCCGCATGAACGGGAGATTCGGGCCCTTCAGTGCGCCGTCGGTGGCGATGTCGGTGAAAATGAAGCGTTCGATACCGAAGAGGAATAACGATCTGGCCAGAGCCGCGGCTTCTACCGTGGAAGTCTCGACCCAGCCGCGCGTGGCGACTTTGCCGTCACGGGCGTCGATCCCGGCCACGATTTTCTCCTGGCCGAAAGCGTTGATAAATTTCTCGGCGCTTTTCGGATCGTCGCAGACCGCGGTCCCGAGGATCACGCGGGAAACGCCCAGATCGAACGCGCGTTTGGCGTCGTCGACGGTGCGGATGCCGCCGCCGAGTTCGCACGGGATGGACACGCGGGAACAAATCGCGCGGATCGCCTCGGAATTGGTCATCGCGCCGGATTTCGCGCCGTCGAGGTCGACCAGATGGATCAGCGGGGCGCCGGCCTGTTCCCAAACGGCCGCCTGATCGGCCGGGGTGCTCTCGTAAACCGTTTCCTTCGCATAGTCACCCTGGAAGAGGCGCACGCAGTTTCCGTGCAGCAAATCAATGGCAGGAAATAATTTCATGATCGATAATCTCCTTTGCAGAGGGCCGAAAACCCGCGCAGGATCGCCAGCCCGTTTTCCTGGCTTTTCTCCGGATGGAACTGCGTCGCGGCCAGGTTGCCCCGGGACACAGCGGAAGTGAAGCCGCATATGTAATCCGTCCGTCCGGCGGTCACGGAATCGTCATCCGGCACGACATAGAACGAGTGAACGAAATAAAACCACGCGAGCTCTTTGAACGATGCGAAACACGGATGCGCCGACCGGAACGAAACCGTGTTCCAGCCCATATGCGGCACCTTCTCCGTATCGGATTTGAATTTGCGGCAGCAGCCTTTCAGGATCCCGAGACCGGGCACGCCGGGCGCTTCCTCGCTGGATTCGAACAGCATCTGAAGCCCCAGGCAGATCCCGAGAAACGGCTTGTCCGCCGCAGTCCAGTCGCGCAGAAATCCGGTAAAACCGGCGCGGTCGAGATTCTTCATCGCGTCGTGGAAATTCCCGACGCCCGGGAGGACCACGCCGGCAGCGTCCGCGGCTTCGGAGGGGGAGCGCACGATTCGGGCTTCGGCGCCCGTATAAACCAGAGCCCTCTCCACGTTGCGGAGATTGCCCATGTCATAGTCGATGATCGCGATCAATGCCATATTGATCCATCCTCAAAAATTAAAATAAAAACAGTAAGATAATATACGCCAAATTCCCTGAAAAGTCAAATTATCTCCCGGATGCGGGCCGGAAATGACGAAGGAAACACCACGGAAACGGTCCTGTTCCCGGAGACCGGCACGACCCGTTTTCACAGCCGGAATATGTCAAAAAAAGAAAAACCGGAAAGACGGATGATTTCCGTTTCCCGCGCGTTTTCTGAAACGCGTTTGCGGGAAAAATAACCCGAAAACCATCTTTTTTTTATTTTTTTTCGTTTTTTCCCTTTCTTTTTTTAAAATCCGGGTTATGTTTACGGATAGGGTTTTTGCCATTTCGGCAGGAACGTTCACATATCAACTTTGGAATTTGCTGTGAAAACGAGGCTGCGCTCCTGAAAAAAGCGCCGCCCGAAACAACCGCCGCTCTGCGGATTGATGGGAAATATGACTTGGAGTTTGGACAAATCGAGGCTGTCGGCCGGACGGAACGCATCATCGGCGATCCGATGCCGCCGCTGCCGCATTTGATACCGGAGAACCGGACGTTTTAGTCCGGTCCGGGTTCCTTTTCCACATGTTCCCGCCTCATCCCGGGCGCGGATGCCTTTCGTTTTCGCCGCTTCGCAGAAAACGTTGTGGTTCATGTACGACGAACAGACAGTCGATCATGCCGGACCGATTTGCGGATCGCCCGCTGCGGCGACCGCGGAAGCGGTGTCCCCGCATGACCTGAAACGGGCAGTCCGGCGCGAGAAAATCGCGCTGCGCCGCGCCATGCCGGCGGAGCTTCGCTCTGCGGCGGACGGGGCGATCAACGGTCGACTTCTGGACATCGTCCGGGCGGAAAAGCCGTCCGGTCTCGTCGCATACGTCAGCGACGGCACGGAACCCGATCTCACGCCGGTCATGCAGTACGCGCTTCGGGAGGGCATCACGCTCTGCCTGCCGCGTTTCGAGCAGTCCGGCGCCTATTCCATCGTGATAGTGCGTTCCCTGGACTTTCCTGTATCTCACTGGGGGATCCCGGAACCGTCCGCCGATGCTCCGGCGGCTCCGCCGGAACTGCTTGCGGAAGCCCTGTGGCTGGTACCCGGCGTGGCGTTCGATCCCGCCTGCCGCCGTCTCGGACGCGGCAAAGGCGTTTACGACCGTCTGCTTGCCTGGGGGACCGGAAAAACCATCGGTATCTTTTATGAACTCCAGAGATGCGCGGAACTGCCCTGCGAGCCCACGGATCAGCCCGTCGGCCGCGTGGTCACCGAATCCGGCGTCTTTGGCTGTACAAACAATGTCAGGAGTTAATTCCCATGCTTTCCAATGTCATTATCCTCGCCTTCGCATGGAGGGATCATCTGGATATGGTCCTCGGCTGTTTTATCGGCATCGCCATCGTGGAGATCATCGTCGCGATCCTTTCCAAGCACGGAAAGACCAAGGCATCCCGTAATGCCGCGAAAGTCAAGGAGGACGCCGAACGCGAAGCCTCCCAGATCCTCCGCGAGGCCCGCGTCACCGCCAAGAGCGACGCCCTCAAGATCAAGGACGACGCCCTCAGGATCAAGGATGAAGTCGAAAACGAGATCAAGGAACGCCGCCGCGAAATCGCCCAGCAGGAAAAACGCCTCGCGCAGAAAGAGGAAAACCTTGACCGCAAGAACGATTCCCTGGACGCGAAGATCAAGAACGCCGAGCGCAAGGAAGCCGATCTCGTGCAGCAGCGCGAACGCCTCGCCGCCAAGGAAGAGGAACTCAAGGCCACGATCGACCGCCAGATCAACGAACTGGAACGCATCGCCGAGCTCGACCGCGAGACCGCGCGCGGCATGATCCTCGAAAAACTCAAGGGCGAAGTCGAAAACGAATCCGGCCTCCTCATCCGAAACATCGTCGAGGACGCCCGCCAGCGCGCCGAACGCGAATCCCAGAAGCTCCTCGCCTATGCCATCCAGCGTTATGCCGGCGACTGCACCTATGAACGCACCACCGCCACCATCCCGCTGCCCAATGACGAGATGAAGGGCCGCATCATCGGCCGCGAAGGCCGCAACATCCGCGCTCTGGAAGCCGCGACCGGCGTCAACATCCTCATCGACGACACGCCGGAAGCCGTCGTCATCAGCTGCTTCGACCCCGTCCGCAAGGAAGTCGCGCGCCGCATGATGGAGAAGCTCATCGGCGACGGCCGCATCCACCCGACCCGCATCGAGGAGCTCGTGAAGAAAATGCGCAAGGAAGTCGACGAGGAGATCTTCAGCGCGGGCGAACAGGCCGTGCTGGACTGCGGGCTTCAGGGCGTCCCGAAGCCGCTCATCACCCTCATCGGCACGCTCCAGTTCCGCTACAGCTTCTCGCAGAACGTGCTCAAGCACTGCATCGAAACATCGGCATTCATGGGCGCCATCGCCGCCGAACTCGGCCTGGACGAACAGCGCGCGCGCCGCATCGGGCTCTTCCACGACATCGGCAAAGCCGTCGACCATGAGATCGAAGGCACGCACGCCCAGATCGGCGCCGACCTGCTCCGCAAATACGGCGAGAACAAGGACGTCATCAACGCCGTCGCCGCGCACCACGGCGAAGTCGAGGCCACCAGCATTTACGCCATCCTCGCCAACGCCTGCGACGCCCTCAGTGCCTCGCGTCCCGGCGCTCGCAGCGAAACCACCGAACTCTACCTCAAGCGCCTCGAACAGCTCGAATCTATCGCGAAGGACTTCCCCGGCGTGGACACCTGCTACGCGCTTCAGGCCGGCCGCGAGGTGCGCGTTGTCGTCGAACCGGAAAAGATCAACGAAGCCCAGGCCCAGGTCATCGCTCGCGACATCTGCAACCGCATCGAAAAGGAAATGACCTACCCCGGCCAGATCAAGGTCACGATCATCCGCGAGACGCGCTCCGTGGAATACGCCAAGTAACGCCGTATGGACACCTTTACACAGTCACGCGCGGCATTCGACCGTCACGTCGCGAAGTTCCGCGACGCCGACGGAGCTCTGCCGTTCGCCCTCGAAGCCAAGTTCAACCACACAGGCGAAGTCTGCGAGATCACGGAGAAGATCGTGGCGGGAGAAGCCCGTTTTTCCCCGCGCGACACGCTCATCTTCCGTCTCTGCGCGCTCTTCCACGACATCTCCCGGTTCGAGCAGTACGACAAGTTCAAGACGTTCCTGGACCGCATTTCGTTCGACCACGGCGACCGCAGCGCCGCCCTGATCGATGAACTCGGCCTCGTACCGGAACTCCCCGCCGAAGACCGTGCATGCGTCATCGACGCCGTCCGCGTGCATAACAAGTTCGCGATACCCGCGGATTTCCCGCCCGCGCACCTCGCCGCCGCGAAAATGGTCCGCGACGCCGACAAGCTCGCGATCCTGCGCCTCATCATCCGGTTCTTCCACGGCGACTACTCCGACCCGGCCATCCGGCTCGACCTGCCCGACACGCCCGGCTGGAGTCCGGCCATCCTGGAAACCGCCCTGAACGGGAAATGCGTGGTCTACGCCGACATGAAGAACATCAACGATTTCAAGCTCGGGCTTTTCGCGTGGTCCTGCGACATCAATTACCCGGCGTCTGCCGCGCTCGCACTCGACGAGGACCTCTTCGGACGCATCCGCGCCCTGCTCCCCGCATCCGCCGAAATCGATGCCCTGCTCGAATCCGCCCGGACCCGCCTCACTGCGCTCCGCAACTCCAACCCGTCCTGCCGACAGAATCCCTGACCGATGCCGCTCCTGACCGCCACCAGCCTGAAAAAATACTATCCCGTCGCGCGCGGCTTCTTCGGCAAGCCCGACTATGTGCGAGCCGTGGATGATGTTTCCTTCACGCTGGAGCCCGGCGAAACGCTCGGGCTGGTCGGCGAATCCGGCTGCGGCAAGTCCACGCTCGCTCGCCTCCTGCTCCGCCTGGAAGACCCGACCGAGGGCTCCATCCTGCTCGACGGCGTGGAGATGACCGGCGTCCGCGGGGAGGAGCTCCGCAGGATGCGCGGGAAGTTCCAGATGATCTTCCAGGACCCGTACGGCTCGCTGAACCCGCGCATGAGCATCTTCTCCATTCTGGAGGAGGCGCTGAAACTCCATACGAAGCTCGACGCCGCCGGACGCGACAAACGCATCCGCGAGCTCCTGAAGCTCGTCGGCCTCAATCCCGACTACGCCATGCGCCATCCGCACCAGTTCAGCGGCGGCCAGCGCCAGCGCATCGGCATCGCGCGCGCCCTCGCCGTCGATCCGGCGTTCATCATCGCCGACGAACCCGTCTCCGCGCTCGACGTCAGTGTTCAGGCGCAGATCGTGAACCTGCTGCAGGACATCCAGAAGCAAACCGGCGTGGCGTTCCTCTTCATCGCCCACGACCTCGCCGTCGTGGAGCACATCTGCCACCGCATCATGGTCATGTATCTGGGACGCGTCATGGAGATCGGCCCGTCCGAGGAACTCTGTTCCATGCCGCTCCATCCGTATTCCCTCGCCCTGCTCTCCAGCGTCCCGCAGATCGACCAGTCGCGCCACAGGGAACGCATCATCCTGAAAGGCGATGTCCCGTCTCCTCTGAATCCGCCGTCCGGGTGCCGTTTTCACACCCGCTGTCCCTTCGCACAGCCGCGCTGCGCCACGGAAATTCCTGCGCTTCAGGAGGTCTCGCCGGGTCGTTTCTGCGCCTGTCACACGCCGGGCGTCTTTCAAAAACAAAAGCCCGAATGACGGAATGACAAATCGTTGATATTCAGACATATGACGAAATGACGGAACAATTTGACGGTTTGACGGATCAACGCTCCGGCTCTTAACAAAAGAACATTTTGTCACACAGAAAAATAATATCACAATCACACGAAAGATCAAGCGCCATTTTGACACACCAAGCCATTGCAAAATTGTTTGAAATGATACTATGAACCAGCCTGTTTCCATCATTCTGCCGAACTACAAGACCCCGGACCTGACGCGCCTCTGTCTCCGTTCTCTCCGCAAATATACGCCGCACGACGCCGTCCGCATCATCGCCGTCGACAACGCTTCCGGCGACGAGTCGCTGGAGTACCTGCGCTCTCTCAAATGGATCCGGCTGATCGAACGCACCCCCGCGGACATCGACGGCATGGCGCCCGCGCTGATGCACACCACCGCCATGGACCTGGCGTTTCAGGAGGTCGACACGCCGCTCGTCCTGTCATTCCACACGGATACCATCGTATACAGCCCGGACTGGCTGGATTTCCTGCTCGGCCGCATCAACCGGTCCGGGAAGATCGCCGGAGTCGGCAGCTGGAAAATCGAATTCATCCCGCCTGCAAAACGCTTCGGCAAGAAGCTTGAGGTGGTTGAAAACCGCGTGAAACAGCTCCTGGGGCTGAAAAAACCGGAAGTCCGGTTCCTGAGGAGCCACTGCGCGCTGTACCGCACGGATCTGCTGCGGCAGTACACGCGCGGCTTCGGCGACGGCGAATCCGCCGGAAAGTCCATTCACAAACTCCTGACCGCCGCGGGATACACCATGGAGTTCATCCCGCCGGAAGTCCTCATCAAGTACATGGACCACTTGAACCACGCTACGATGATCCTGAATCCGTCGATCGGCTCCCGCAGGACCTCCGCCCCGAAGGCGCGCGAATCGCTGGAATCCCGTATGGCACGCTACCGGGACATCCTCGACGACGATTCCCTCGACAAGTAAACGGCGCAACCGCGCTATTTGTGACAGATCGCCACAATAAAATCATGCTGTCATAAAGACTTGATTTTTGACTTCCGAGAACAGGAGACTGGATCATGGAAACACAGAATGAACTTAAGCCGCAACCCGCCCCGGGGAAAAAGCGCATCGCGTTCTTCTGCATTCCCGCGTACGGACATACCAATCCGATGCTCCCGGTCGCCGCCGAGCTGGTCCGGCGCGGCCATATTGTCCGCTTCTATTCGTTCGGTGGCGCCGGCGGGCTGCCCGATTTTTCGGACAGGATACGAAAGACAGGAGCCGAGTTCGTCCCGTGCGACGCCTATATGCCGGAGGTCTCGGCGGAGGAAGTCGCCGGGCTGAAACGCGTCTCGATCACAGAAATGACCGTGCAGGCGATCCGGATCACGCTCGCCATGGACGCTTTTCTTGATGCGGAGTTCAAATCGTTTCGGCCGGACGTCGTATACACGGACTCCGCCTGTTTCTGGGGCAAGCTGAACGCCTGGAAACACCATGTGCCGATGGTCGTCTCCACCAGCACGTTCGCGTTCAACCAGCTGTCGTCACAATATATGAAGCACCCGCCGGCGGAGATCGCGGACATGGTCTTCGGGCTGCCGCGCATCGGCAGAGCGCTGAGGTCAATGGAGCCGTACGGCTACAAGGTGAAGAACCCGTTGACGCTGGTCCAGAGCGACAACCAAACGGATTCCGTGGTCTACACTTCGCGGCGCTTCCAGCCGTACGCCGGGAGCTTTTCCGGGCATTACGCGTTCGTCGGGCCGTCCGTGTTCTCGGACGCGGTCCCGAATAAGATAAAGAGGCGCCCGCTCGTCTACATCTCCATGGGCACGGTCATCAACGACCGGCCGGATTTCTATGGCAAGTGTTTCGAGGCGCTGAAGGATTTGAACGCCGACGTCCTGATCTCCTGCGGCAACGCCGTGGACCGCGAAAAGCTGGGCGTCCCGCCGGAGAATTTCGAGTTGCAGCCGTATGTGGACCAGCTCGATGTCCTGTCCCGCGCGGACGTCTTCATCACGCACTGCGGCATGAACAGCGTGTCGGAGAGCCTGTACATGGCGACGCCAATGGCGCTCTATCCGCAGACCGGCGAACAGTTCGCCGTGGCGAGACGCGCCGCCGAACTCGGCGCGGGCGTCATGATGAAGAATGATTCAGTCGGCGGGATCCGCGCCGCCGTGCGGAAGATACTGGACGACGCATCGTACCGGGACGCGGCGGAGGCGTGCAGCCGGGATTTCCGGTCATGCTCCGGGGTCTCCGGCGCGGCGGACTTCATCGAATCCGCGCCGCACCAGTGGGACGGCGTCGACGTGATGAAGGAGCTGCACAAAACGAACACCCGGTTCCTGATCGTTTACTGGAGCATCGTCGCCGTCCTGATCTTCCTTGCCGGTTATCATATCGACCGGAAATACCTCTGGATCATCGGCTGTGCCGCAGGGATCATCGCAAACCCTATCGGCAAATACCTGCAGAATCGCCGCTATGCCCAGCTGGTGAAGGACAGTGTATCTTCATAATCCTTTTTTTCCGGAATCGGGCTTGACATCCGCTCAATGCCTGCTATAGTATCCATAAACAGTGACCTGTCACGTCAGCGAAACAGTCCTGTCCAGAAGGGACGGGTCGCTGGTCCCGGATGAGCAATAAACTTCCCACGCGAGGAACCGGACATGACAACGGACGCGAAACCGAAAAAGAACTGGCGGCGGATCATCATCGGGACATCCATCCTGGCGTTCATCGTCGCGCTCATCATCCTGCTCCCGTTCCTCGTTGACGAGCCCGTCTGCTTCTACACCTACCTCAACACCAAGACCTTGAAATCCGTGTCGTTCGTCAGGGTCGGGCCCATGACGTTCCGGAAAAAGGACGATCCTGCGACCTTGCTGGACGACTGCCGGGATCAGGGCTTGTTGCGGTCCGGGGAAACGGTCCGGCAGGAACGCCTCCTGGAATACTGGATCTGCACCTACATGCAATCCTACACCCTGCTGGGCAGCCCGATCTTCCATGAGGTCAGAGGCGGCAAATACCCGACGAAACTGCGATTCTTCCTCATGGAGCACTATCAGGAGATGATGGACCCGGACTACAAGGAAACCGAGGAGGAATTCTCCGCACGCCTCACCGACTTTATCCTGAACCTCAATGAGGATGAAAGATTCAAAGGGGCCCTGCTCCCCGCGGATACCGACCTCCGCGCCCGGTCACATTAAAAAGCAACACAACCTTATGTAAAGAAAGGAAGACAAAATGAAAGAGAAAAAAGACAATTCCTGGATTAATGAAAAGCTTAAAACGCAAGTTTATGCCCAGTTTAGAATTGACAATATTTACAGATTTCTAAATAGATTCCGAGAATTCTTTTTGGAAGATACTTTCTTTTATCGGGGACAAGCCAATGCAGAATGGGGTCTAGAATCGTCATATGATCGAGCAAAGAGTAAAAATGGGACCGTTTTATATGATCCAGCCTATTGTGACAACGGGTGTGATAAATTTTTGTTTCGAGGAGAACTTGCTGCAATAAAATATTATATGGCAACAAATGATTCTTTCCGTAATACGCGTCATCCAAAGATTGAAGTGTTATCTGAAATGCAGCATTATGGTGCATCAACACGGCTTTTGGATGTAACAGAATCGTTCGGTGTTGCACTTTTCTTCGCACTCGTAGGAAACGATGAAAAAAAGGATGTTGCGATTTGGGCAATCAATAAAAGGGTGCTACTCGATAATTATTTCCTTGCAAAATTCAAAAAAATCCCTGTAAAGAGAAGAAAGGGATATCATCTTTTTAATCCTCATGTCAAAGAGAAAGATATTCATCTTGAAGAATGGGTGACAGCGAGATTCAGCAAAAATGAAACGTTTTTAAATGAACAAATATGTGTCTTTGCTGAAGAATTAATTGGGAATAAAGAAGTAATAACCCCTCCAAAACCCTTTCCTTATAGTACCGTATGTCCTGGCGTATTCCCTGTTCGACCAATGATTCTTAATAACAGGCTTCTTGCTCAAAATGGACTTTTTTTATTGCAACAATCTTTGGAATTTCCTTTCTTGAACAACCTGTTAAACACACTAAACATATCTCTTTCTAAATTCAAAAAAGTAGTTTCTTCTGCAGTTACCCCCAATATATCAAGTAAAGAATACGATTCGGAACTTCTGAATACGGCTTTGGTCAAATTCATCATTCCTCAATCGGAGTTTGACAGCTGTAAGAGCATTTTGAAATCAATGAACATTAATTATAAAAGTCTTTTCCCAGATAAATACGGATTAATAAAAACAGCGGAAATGAAGTATTTCCCAGATGAAAGAGGCAAATAATTGTTCTATCGTTAATAACCTAGTTTTCTAAGAGTATCTTTTGCCTCTTTATTCCCCTGGCTTGCGGATAGTCTAATCCATTTCAGGGCTTCATCCATGTTTTTTTCAACTCCATTCCCCAAAGAATAGCACAGGCCCAACATTAACTGTGCTTGCGCATGACCTTGTTCAGCAGACAATCGATACCATTTGATTTCTTCTTTGTGATTTGTTTGGCCATTGACATCATTTGTTGAATAAAGAACTGCAAGCTTAAATTGAGCTTGAATATTTCCCTGTTCAGCAGCCATTCGATACCATTTTATGGTTTCTGAAAAATCTTTTTCTACCCCTTTTCCATTTTCATAGCAATAACCAAGCATGATTTGCGCCTCAGCATTCTCTTGTTCAGCTGCTTTCCTAAACCATCTTAATGCTTCAATATAGCTTTGCTCAACACCTTTTTTTCCCTCATAATAGCAGCTTCCAAGTTTGATTTGTGCATCACTGTCCCCACTTTCTGCTGCTTTCTTAAGCAATCGAATTTCAGACTCCTTGGATTTAGTTTCGTTGTTGCTAACAGCTTCTTCCTCAAATTCATCTTTATCTGAAAAGAAATATTTCCAAACTCCAACTGCAATGCAGATTAAAACTAATATAAGGAAAGGAATGTGTCTAAATCTTGAATGGCTAAGAACGTTGACAACAAACAGTGTAATAATAACATATAGCAGGAAAAGAACAACGCCTAATACAGAAAAAAACCATGAACCTCCACATTTTTCTTTTTTTTCTTCTTCTTTTTTTGATTTGTTTGTTGAATGTGATTCCTGTATACTATTATCTCTCGTGTGATTGTCTTCTGAAGTCATTATATGACTTGATTCAAAATCATGCTTGGAATCGTTTTGTTCCGTTTCCAAAGGAAGCTGATTCTTCCAAGGATAGACATATTCAGATTGATTCGTAGCCTCGTCTTTTGGAGGAAAACGCAAAGGAACAGGTGTTTTCTCTTGTTCTATTGTTGGTAATTCAAGTTTGATAGGAGCTTTTTTTGTTGCCATAAAGATTTTGCTGCAAGCAGCACACTCAACCTCTTCACCAATAATAGATTCATCTACAGAATATTGTTGCTTGCAAGATGGGCATTCGATTTTAATACTCATTTTTGTCCCCCTATATGTAGAACTAACTCTTGTTTTGACGTAATATAGCACAACTTATTTAGAAATCAATGATCTTTATGAAACTTTTTGAGGGGCATCTTATAATCGTTCCCTTTTAAGCCCCTTTTTTTGAACAAGAAAAGCCCGGGATGGATTTTTAGGTCCATTCCGGGTGTTTTTTTGCTCACACGGCACACTCTGTCAGGTTCGAGTCCTGAACGAACAGGTCCCGCTCCGGTGGGTGCGCTTTGCCGGGGCGCCGCGTTTTACTGAGGCGCCCCGAATACGCCGCAGCAGAATCAGAATTTCTTGCGGGCGGTGTACTTGGTGTGGAGGAGCTGGTGCGCCAGGTGACTGCCGGGCTCGCCGAGGTATTCCTCGTAAAGCTTCTGGATGGATTTGTTCTGGTGGGACTTGCGG
>JBGUKN010000016.1:0-6474 GCA_045114455.1 Victivallales bacterium | reverse complement strand
TCCACGCGGTCGGAGAAGAGCAGCAGCCCGACCTTGTCGTTGTTGCGGATGGCGCTGAACGCGAGGAGCGCGGCGGTCTCCGCCATCTTGTCGCGCTTGTCGTCCTCGGCGGACCCGAAGAGCGTGGAGGACGAGATGTCGACCGCGATGATCACGGTCAGCTCGCGTTCCTCGACATATTTCTTGATGTGCGCGACGCCCGTGCGGGCGGTAACGTTCCAGTCGATGTCGCGAACATCGTCGCCCTCGGTGTACGTGCGGACTTCGCTGAACTCGATGCCGCGTCCGCGGTACACGCTGCGGTATGCGCCGCCGGTCATCTCTTCGACGACCTTGCGCGTCTTGATTTCGATTTTCCGGATCCTGGCGAGCAGGTCTCTGGTCAACATGGGGTGAACCTCGCTGAATTTCTTTGAATCTGCGACGGAATGCTCTGCGGACGGGCGCGGACTACGGCGTGCGGAGTTCGTTCAGGATGCGTTCGATGATGTTGTCCGCGTCGAGTCCCTCCGCTTCGGCCTCGTAGCTGAGAATCAGGCGGTGGCGGAGCACGTCGGGCGCGAGCGCCTTCACGTCTTGCGGGATTACATAGGCGCGTCCCTCGAGGAAAGCCGCGCCCTTCGCCGCGAGGGCGAGCGCGATGCCTGCGCGCGGCGATGCGCCGAACTGGACCAGTTCGGCGAGGTCGCCCAGCTTCACGCCGTTCTGGCGGCTGGATAGCTCCGCGTGGCGTTTCGGGCGCGTCGCGATCACGATGTCGAGGATGTATTCGAGGATCTTTTCGTCCATGTAGACCTTGTCGACCCATTCGCGGGCGTTTTCGATGTCGGCGAGCTTCGCCACGGCCAGCGCGTGCAGATCCGTTTCCGGGTGCGCCATGCGGTCGATCACGGAGCGCTCCGCCTCGCGGGTCGGATAGTCCACTTTCAACTTGAACATGAAGCGGTCGACCTGGGCTTCCGGCAGCGGATAGGTGCCTTCCTGCTCGATCGGGTTCTGCGTGGCGAGCACCAGGAACGGCGACGGCATGGGGATGGTCTCCCCGGAGATGGTCGCCTGGCGTTCCTGCATGCACTCCAGCAGCGCGCTCTGCACTTTCGAGGGCGCGCGGTTGATCTCGTCGGCGAGGACCAGGTTCGCGAAGACCGGGCCCTTCTTGACCGAGAACGTGTGGTCGTTCTGGTTGTAGATCGTGGTGCCGACCACGTCCGAGGGCAGCAGGTCCGGTGTGAACTGGATGCGGGAGAACGCGCCGTCCATGGCCTGCGCCACCGTCTTCACCAGCAGCGTTTTCGCGAGCCCGGGGACGCCTTCCAGCAGCAGGTGGCCGTTCGCGATCAGCGCCAGCAGCACGCGGTCGACCAGCTGTTCCTGGCCCGCCACGATGCGGCCGATTTCGGTGCGGAGCGGGCGGATGAACGCGGACGCGTCCGAGATTTTGCTTTGGAGTTCCTGAAGTTCTTCCTGTCTCATGCCAAGTTATCTCCTCAAAAATGGGTCGGTTTTGAACAATCTGTATCGGGTCGGTTGCGGAGGCCGGACGCCTGCGGAAAAGACCGGTGAGCGGACTGCGGGCGAAAACCTCCGTCTTTCAGCCATAGACAACGTGTTTCGTCAAATGTTCCCGTTTTTTTCCGCCGCCGGAAAAAAAGAAAAGCCCTCCGTTTGACGGGGAGGGCTTGGATGCGAATCCTGAAAAGGAAGGGCTTATTCCGGACGGGCGGACGAACCGCCCATCCGGTCAAGTGAAAACTCACTCGGCCTTGGCTTCTTCGGCCTTGGGGGCTTCTTCCTTTTTCGCCTTGGACTTGACGGGCTCGTTGAGGAGCTGGATCAGGCACATGGGGGCGGAGTCGCCTCTGCGGGCCGGCATGTGGATGATGCGGGTGTATCCGCCGGGACGGTCCGCGAAGCGCGGTCCGAGTTCGTCGAAGAGCTTCGCGAGGACGAGCTTCTTGGTCTGGGCGAATTCGGACGGGGTGTTGATTTTCAGCTTGGCATAGGCAAGACGGCGCTTGTGGTCGCCGCCGGCCTTGGCCATGGTGATGAGACGCTCCACGAAGCGGCGGAGTTCCTTCGCGCGGATCGTGGTGGTCTGGATGGATTCGTGTTCGATCAGGCTGCATGCGAGATTGACAAGCATGGCCTTGCGGTGACCGCAGTTGCGGTTGAGTTTGGCAGTATGTACGAGGTGACGCATGATATTAGTCTCCCGCTTTGTTCTTCACGGCCTTGGCGCGTTCGGCCTCGGCGAGAATGGCGGTTTCGAGTTCTTCGGAGAGGGTCATTCCGAGAGAGAGGTTCAACGTGGCAAGCTTTTCCTTGATCTCGTCGAGGGACTTCTTGCCGAAGTTGCGGTACTTGAGCATCTTGGATTCCGTCTTGAGGCAGAGCTCGCCGAGGAGCTTGATGTCCGCATTGTTGAGGCAGTTCTGTGCGCGGACGCTCAGCTCGAGGACGTCGACGTCCTGCGTGAGGAGCTTGAAGCGCTTCATGTCCTCTTCGGAGATCGGATTGTAGATGTC
Source organism: Victivallales bacterium (assembly GCA_045114455.1). Classification (GTDB taxonomy): domain Bacteria; phylum Verrucomicrobiota; class Lentisphaeria; order Victivallales; family UBA1829; genus UBA1732. Next base: position 3,949 of record JBGUKN010000016.1, on the reverse strand, counting down.
GGAATCGGCGGCGTGGCTGCCGAGGAACGGGCGGAGATGGTCCTTGAGGATTCTCGCGGCCTTTTCCAGGGCGTCGTTCGGGGTCACGCGTCCGTCCGTGTGGATCTCAAGCGTGAGGCTGTCCATTTCGGTCTCTTCGCCGACGCGGGTGGCGCTGACCTGGTAGCGGACGTAGGTGATCGGGCTGAAGAGGCAGTCGATCGCGATCGTTCCGAGCGGCTGGTCGGGGCGCTTGTTGCGTTCGGCGGGCTGCCAGCCGCGGCCCTTGGAGACTTCGAGTTCGCAGTGGAACGGGAAATCCTTGTCGAGCGTGCAGATGATCTGGTCGGGATTGAGGATCTCGACGGTGCCTTCCGTGATGATGTCGGCGGCGGTGACCGGGCCGGCTTTTTTCTTGCGGATTTCGAGCTTCTTGACCTGGTCGGAGTTCAGATTGAGCTTGACCTTCTTCAGGTTGAGAATGATCTCGGTGACGTCTTCGATCACGTGCGGAAGCGTGGAGAACTCGTGCGTGGTGCCGTCGAAGCGGACGGAGGAGATCGCCGCGCCCTCGAGGGAGGAGAGAAGCACCCGGCGGAGGGCGTTGCCGATGGTGTGACCGAACCCGCTCTGGAAGGGAGCGGCGGTGAACTTGGCGTAGGTGTTCGAAGCGGTCTCTTCGTCCACGACGATCCCATGCGGCATCGGGAATGTGAGTACAGAAGCCATATTGAAGTACCTCCGGTAATTGAGTTGACTGGGTTATCGGTTCGGGGTTAAACTGAACAGCCGGAAATCCGGCCCGGACAGGATAACGGAAGAACCGTCAGTTGCGGCGGCGCTTCGGGGGACGGCAGCCGTTGTGCGGGACCGGGGTGATGTCCTTGATGCAGCTGACTTCCATGCCGGTGGAGGCGATGCCTCGGACGGCGGATTCGCGGCCGGCGCCCGGGCCCTTGATGCGGACTTCGACGTCCTTCATGCCGAATGCCTGCGCCTTCTTGGCGGCGTCGGCGGCGACGACCTGGGCGGCGTACGCGGTGCTCTTGCGGGAGCCCTTGAAGCCGTTCTTGCCGGAGGAGGACCACGCGATCACGTTGCCGTGAAGGTCCGTGAACGCCACTTTCGTGTTGTTGAACGTGGCATGGATGAAAGCGATGCCGTTCGGGATGTAACGGCCGGTTTTCTTGCGCTTGTTGTCGACCGCGGCGGCCTCGGCGGCCGGAGCTTCGGCTTCGGCAGCAGCCTGAGTCGCAGCTGCGGTTTCTTTGATTTCGTCAGACATAATAGATCGATGACCTTTTTGTTGATTCGTTTGCTGATCTCAGGCGGATCACTTCTTTGCGGCTTTGCCTGCGGCGGCCTCGGCGGCAGCAGCCTTGTCGGAGGCGGCGGTGCGGCGCTGGGTCTTGTCGCGGATGGCGCCGACGGTAACGCGTTTGCCTTTGCGGGTACGGGCGTTGGTGCGCGTACGCTGGCCGCGGGTCGGCAGGCCTTTCTTGTGGCGGAGGCCGCGATAGCATCCGATCGCCTGGAGGCGGCGGACGTTGATCATGATCTCACGGCGGAGGTCGCCTTCCACCGTGTAGTCGTTCTGGAGGAGGTTGGTGATGGCCGAGATGTTTTCGTCGGAAAGCTGGCTCGCCTTCAGGTTCGGGTCGATGTTCGCCTTGACGATGATCTCTTCCGCGATCGCGGGGCCGATGCCGTAAATGGCCTGAAGCGCATATTTCACGCGCTTGTTCATCGGGATGTCTACACCTAAAATTCTGGGCATGGTGGGTTGTCTCCGTGCTTAACCTTGTTTCTGTTTGTGGCGGGGGTTGCGGGAGCAGACCACGCGGACCACGCCTTTGCGCTTGATGATCTGGCAGTTTTCACATCTGCGCTTGATGGACGAAGTGACTTTCATTTTCGTACTCCGATAGTTTGTATAGCATTCGATTCCATGACAATACGCCCCGGGGTTCAGGCTCCGGTTCGATCTGTCATACGTGCGGTTGTGCTTTTGGAATGCACGGCAATCACCACAATTTGCCGCGAAACACACAAGAGCTAATACTATACAGCCCTTTCCCCCTTTTGTCAAACCCCGTCCCTCTTTTTTCGTTTTTTTTTCAGAAAATTTTGGTTAAAAGCGAAACAATTCGAATCTTGGTGCGTTTTTGCCGCGTCCCTGGGAGAAAATCGGTTCCCGAGTTTTTGTCGCAAAGCATTTTTTTCGTTCTCAGTTGACAGCAGAGGCGCACCAGAGGACACAGGAAGAAAACAGAAGGATCACCGCCAGTGTCATGAAGATCACCATCAGTGCTTGCCTGACCGGATGCGCCGGTTTCGCGAGAAAACCCGGTTTGTTCGGGTAATTCCGTTTGAATATCTTGTCAACCCGTATCAGCTGGATCCAGGAGGCAAGAAACAGCAAAAGCCAGGCGGTGTCGAAGACGTTTACCCAGAACAGGGAGGCGTCTTCTTTTCTGTTGTATTCGATCGGGAGGATGCCGAAAACGAGTGCAAGGCCAAACAGGACGACGAAGAGAACCACCGATTTGCAGACGGGGCCGGGATGAAAACTCTTAATCCGGTTCAGGTTGTTCATGATTTGAGCGCCCGGAGCGCCTCTTCGACGTCCGTATAACCCTTGATCTTCGGGTTCCGCGCGATTTTCCGGGCCTCCTGAAGCGCGGAATAGTCGTCCGCCTCGGAAACGTCTTCCGTAATGGCGAAGGGGATGCCGCGCACGCGAAGCGCCTGCTTCACGAAGATGCTGAACGCCGTCGAGATGTTCATGCCGAGGTTGCCGAACAGCTCCTCCGCCTGTTTTTTCGTTTCGGTGTCGATCCTGATGCACAAATTGGTCGTTGCCATAAAAACCTCCTGAGTTTTCATTGCAATATAGCATAACTTTTCAATTTTACAAATAGATTTCTTTGCAAAGCAAGAAAATTCATCAAACTAATACCCGCGTTGGAGGCGGACTGATTCCAGCATACCTATTGCGCCCGCGCAGACCGGAAGACATACCCACATCCGCGACGAGCGCCGAGGGGAACCACAGGGCTTTCCAGCAGATGACGCCGATGCTTTACAGGACGGATTCGCCGGAACAAACCCGGTAGAGCATGTAAAACGGATAAACCGGAATCAAGGCGACGTCCACGACAAGCGCCGTCGGGACCCAGAAGATCTTCCAGCACCAGCCGAAAAAGCCGGTCGAATGTTCGTTGTCCTTTTTCGCCTCGGCTTCGTATTCCCCGGAGAACGGATGGAGATTTCGGAAGCCCAAATCCGCATCCGTCAGCGCCTGATAATCGCCACCGTCCTGCGCGTATGGAAAAATGAGGAGATGAACCGTGGCATTTCGTCCATGGGCGTCATGAGCGTGCTCCGGCTGCGCCGATTCACCGGAAACGGTTCGGTATTCGGGATAAAACTCGTTCATGAGCCGGTCGAACGGCACGGGCAGCCAAATCACGAACGGCTCGGACAGGAGAGGCAGATCATCGGGATGCACCCGCAGGCGAAGCGTGTCCCCGGCGGCAAGGATCGGCGGCGGAGCGAAAGAATCGGCATCCCCGCGAAGGCATTCCGCCGGCATCGAAAACGTCATGTTCCCGTCCAATGCACGGAAACCGCCTCCCGCGCCAGTGAATGGTGAACTGTCCGCTCGCGCGGCGGATGCGTCGGGAATCACTTCCAGCTCAATGCGCATCAGGTTGTCCGGGACGGGATTCAGCGGGATGCGCTTTTCGTAATCCCCGACCGTCTTTTTCGGCGCCACGCCGAACGGATGAAGAAACGGGATGTAATAATACTCTTTTTCCTTCCGGCAGGAAAAAACGATCTCGTCGCGGCTTGGGGAAAACCCGTAACGCTCTCCGGCGATGTACGACTTTGTCGAGCCGAGTTCGTCCAGGGTCATGGCGGTGAAGCACCCGGTGCAGCAGAGCCCGAGCGCCGCGGCGGCCACGGC
>JBGUKN010000015.1:0-36669 GCA_045114455.1 Victivallales bacterium | reverse complement strand
GACGTCGCCGAAGAAGAGCGGAAGGGCGGAATCGGCGAAGCCGAAGCCCGCAAGGTCCAGCGTATCGCCGTGTCCGAAGCCGAAGCGCAGGCGCAGACCGGCGAAGCCAACGCCGACCGCGAACGCCGCGTGGCAGTGAAGCAGGCAGAAGCCGCCGCGCAGGCGGGCGAAGCCGAAGCCGACAAAGAACGCCGTATCGCCGTGAAACAGGCCGAGGCCACCGCGATCGAGGGCGAAAATATTTCCGCCATTAACATTGCCAAGTCCAACGCCGTCCGCGCCGAACAGGAAGCTGCCGCGCACCAGGCCGCCGAAGCCGCGAAACGCGTCGCCGAAGCCATGATCCGCAAGGCCGACTTCGAGGCGGAACAGCAGGCGCAGGCCGCCCGCGCGAAGATGGAAGAGGAAAAGCAGCGCGCCGAAACGATCGTCGCGGCCCGCATCGACAAGGAACAGCGCATCATCGAAGCCGAAGCCGTGGCCGCCAAGGTCGAAACCGAGGCGCGAGGCCAGGCCGCCGCAATCTTCGCCAAGTACGAAGCCGAGGCAAAAGGCAATTTCGAAGTCCTGAAGGCAAAGGGCGACGGCTACCGCAAGATCATCGAGTCCTGCGGCAACGACGCCGATGCCGCCGCCAAGATGCTCCTCGTCGAAAAACTCGAGGAGATCGTCAAGCTCCAGACCGAAGCCATCAGCAACATCAAGATCGACAAGGTCACCGTCTGGGATTCCCCGAACGGCCGCGCCGACGGCAAGTCCTCCACTGCCGGCTTCCTCAGCGGCATGATGCAGAGCCTGCCCCCGATCCACGACGTCGCCGCCATGGCCGGCATCGACCTGCCGAAGTACCTCGGCGAAATGAAGGACAAGGACCAGGCCGCGAAGGACGCTCCCGCGGCTGAATGATAACCTTCGAAGCGAAAAGGGCGCAGTCCGTTCCGGCGGTGTTCCATGAATGCCTGCCGGAGCCGGTTTCGGCGCCCCTTCCGTTTTTCGATTTGTTTTTTGAGGTGACATGAGCGATTTCGTCAAACTGGAACGCATCCTCGGGATCAAGATCCGCAACGAGGCCGTCTACAAGGAGGCGCTGACCCACAAGTCGTTCGCCGCCGAACATCAGCTCGGCTACGACAACCAGCGGCTGGAACTCCTCGGCGACGCCGTGGTTCAGATCATCCTGACCGACTACCTGTACCGCCGTTATAAGGACCTTCAGGAGGGCGACCTCACGAAGATCCGGTCCGCCATGGTCAACCAGGACGCGCTCGCCCAGTTCGCGCGCGATATCTCGCTCGGGTCGTTCCTGCTGCTCGGACGTGGCGAACTCGAGCTGAACGGACAGGACCGCGACTCCACGATCTCCGACGCGTTCGAGTCCCTGATCGGGGCGGTCTATCTCGATCACGGCATCGAAGCCGCGACGAACCTCTTCCTGCCGATTCTCCTCAAAAACTATCCCGACCCGGCGGAAAGTCTCCATGAGATCAACCCGAAGGGCATCCTGCAGGAATACACCCAGCAGAAGGCGCAGGGGGTGCCGCAGTACCGCGTGGTGGCCGTCACCGGGCCCGCCCACGCCCCGCAGTATGAGGTCGAGGTGCTGATTAAGGACAAAGTCGTCGCGCGCGGCACGGCCAGCAGTCACAAACTCGCCGAACGCGAAGCAGCCCGCGCCGCCGTGCATATTCTGCTCCATCACGACGGAGATAAGGACAAATCAGACGGAGAGGAGTGATCCGACAACATGGAATCCGACCGCATTTTTCCCTCATTCACGATCCACACCCCGCGCGACGTCGTGTTCGGCTGCGGAAAATCCGCGCTTCTTCCCTCGTTTCTGCCTGCGTCCGCGAAACGCGTCCTCGTGATTTCCGGGCGTCATGCCGCGGATGCCGAGGCGAAAACGATCGCGGAGTCACTGACCGCTTTGGGACACGAGGTGCAGATTTTCGCCGAAACCATGGCGGAACCTTCGCCCGGCGCGGTCGATACGGCTACAGCCGCCATCCGCGCATGGAACGCCGATGCGGTCGTCGCGATCGGCGGCGGCAGCGTGATCGACACGGCGAAAGCAGCTGTGGCGTTGTCGCGGCTGGAAGGTTCATGTCTGGAGTATTTCAACGGATCCCGTGAACTGATCGTAGCGGACCGTCCTTTCTTTGCCGCGCTGCCGACGACGAGCGGGACCGGAGCCGAGATGACGAACAACTCCGTGCTCACCGATCCCGCGACGCAGATCAAGAAATCCATCCGGCATCCGGGCATGACCGCCGACCTGGCGGTCGTCGATCCCGAACTGACCGTGAACTGTCCGCGCGGCGTGACGGTCGCAAGCGGCCTGGACGCGCTGGTGCAGGCAGTCGAGGCGTTCGTTTCGCCGAAGGGAACGGACTACACGCGGGCGCTGGCGAAGGCCGCCGCCTGCAAGCTGTATAATGCCTTGAAGAGCATTACGCACGAACCGTGGAAGCCCGCGGGCGACGAACCAGAGCCCGGCATCGATTTCCGCGTCGATATGGCGGAAGGCTCCATGCTCGCCGGAATGGCGTTCGCGCACGCAGGACTCGGCGCGGTCCACGGATTGGCGCACCCCGTCGGCTCGCTCCTGCATGTGCCGCATGGCGTTTCCTGCGCCATCCTGATGCTTCCGGTGTTCCAGTTCAATATGAACGCCTGCGGACGGCTTTATGCCGAACTCGCGCACGCGTTTCTGCCGAAGGAACCGCGCCCGGACGCCGCGCTTTTCATTTCCGCGATGCGGGAGCTTTCCCTCGGGCTGGGCGTGCCGGACCATCTGCGCGACTACGGTCTTGCGGAAGAGCATCTGCCGTTTATCGTGGCGAACTGCCGCAGCAACAGCATGAAGAACAACCCGGAGCCCATGAGCGACGAGCAGGCCGAAACGCTCCTGCGCGGCCTGATGTGAGAGCTGGCGCAAGCTCAGCCTTCATTCCCGCTCCCTCCGTTCCCACTTTTCCGCATTGGTTCTTGAGGCATGGTTGAAATACGCGATCGCGCCGACGGAAAGCGCGGTACAAACTATAATGATGCCGACGGTAAGGAATGCGGTTTTTTCCGCCGTGAAAACGGGATTCAGGACGAAGACGATCCGCCCCAGATAGATCGGCGGCAGCATCAGGAACATGCCGGGCCGGACCGCGCCGGACAGCCGCGTGAACAGCCGAGCGACCGGGAAGACCGCCAGGGCGTATTCCGACAGAAGCCAGCCGGGGAGCGACAGAATGTACATCCATACGATGACGGAAAAACTGCCATGTATGACCAGAAGCTCGCCGCCGGTATTCCGAGCATCGCAGCCTATCTTGATGATTATGCCCAGGACGAAAACGACGGGCACGAGGAAAATGATGATCCCGGGAAGCAGAACCAGGACATAGCGGACCAACATGTGCCGCAGGCTCTGCATGGCGCCGCGGAAAATCTCCTTTCCGGGACATGTGTTTTTGCACATCGGAATCACGGCATCCCTGAAATGACTGCGCAGGATGATGCCCGGGACATACGGGATCGCTAGGATGGCGAGGAAGGAAATCGGGGATGCGAGAGCGAGCGGGATCCACAGGTTAGGAGGAAGCCCTTCCAAAGCTTTGACGAGACTGTCCGCTTGGTGCCCGAACAGCATGGATATGGTCCCTTTCCAGGGATAGGGCATGACGCAGATGATGGGGATCAGGAGGAGCTGCAGCACCACCGCCGCTTTGATCATTTTTCTGATCGGGGTGGAGTCCTGCCGGAAGATGGAGTATACAAATTCATGTTCCGAGCCGATATAGAGTGGTGGTGTGGACGGTGCGGCGGAAGAGTCCGGGGCGACGGCCTGCCGGGAACCGTTTTTCTCAGTCAGGGGATCATTCGCATTCATGTGCGAATCCTTTCCGATTTCGGGATCGTTATTTGAGCTTGTCCGGGACGGCGAACGGCTTGATCTCTTCCTGAAGTGCGGCGGCGAACTGCATGAACAGGTATTTCGCCATGTCGTCGGGCAGGGCGATGCGGATCGCGACCTCTTTTTCCTTCCTCGTGACTGTGAACGCGTTGACGAGCTCGGGCGGGATCTTGCCGAGATTCGCAGCCTCGTCGTAAACCTGGCTGATCGTGTCCTGACAGGATTTCTGTATTTTCAGCGCGGCTTCGGCGTTTTTCGCGGGCATGACGATCTCCGCGTGGACCGGGCGTTTGTCCTTTTCGTCGCGGGCGATGTGGAACGAAATGCTTTCGAGTTCGCCCAGAAGCGGATATTCCGCCGTGGCGTCCGGCCCCGGCCAGACGTAGCCTATCACGGCGTCATCCGGCAGGGCTTTCAGCAGGGACGCGGCGGAAACGGACGCGGGCGCATTGTCTTTGCTTTCCGGCTTCTTCGCTTCGGTGGGGTCGTCCGCGGGCTCGGGCGGCCTGTTCGCCATGCAGAGCAGCCAGTCTTTCGCCGGGAACGTGATGCGGAAGGAGCCGCCGTCTGGGATGGTCAGATTGAACGCGGGATGATCCGCGTCGCCGGATTCCGTCCAGGCGATCTCATCGCCGAGGAGCTTGTATTTCAGAATGTAGCGCACGGTCGAGGGCGAGGCGGACGAGTTCAGCAGAAATCCCTCTTCGAAAACGGCCAGCGAATGCACCGTCAATTTGATGTGTTTCGCCTCGAGTTTGTCCGCGATGTCTTCATAGGCGAGGAACAGCGGATTGCTTTTCGCGTCCGGCAGGAAAGGGGCGTCCTTGATCTGATCCGGCGTCAGGAGCGTGACGGTCCCTTCCGTTTCGGGCAGGTAGTCTCCGGCGGGATGCGCGGCCAGCGGGACGGCGAATCCGAGCAGGACGGCGCATGCGGAAAGACGGATGTGCCGTGCCGGAAATGCAGATGAGAAAACCATGGGGCGGGCCCCCTTTATTTATGCCGTCTGTCCGTGATGCGGAAAAGGTTGCCTTCGGGATCGGGGTACTGGACGGCGTGGATCCCGACCTGTCCGCAGGGAACGCCCTCCGCGGGGGCTCCCTGGATCCCGAACGCATGGTAGCGTTTTTCGAATTCGTCCAGCGAATCGACAAAGAACAGGAATTCGGTGCGGCTGTGCGGGGGCAGGGCCGGCTTGTTCGGAGCGGCCTGTTCCAGACAGAACGAAGCGTTGCCGTCGAGCTTGAACTCGACCCAGACGTTGCTGTTCATGACAGGTTCGCCGAGCCCGACGACGTCGCGGTAGAACGTGCGTTCCGCCGCGATGTCCGCGACCGAGAGAACAAGGCTGATGCGGGGCGTCATTTTGCGAATCTCCGGGGTGTGAGGTCAGAGCACGAATGCCGGGCCCAGATAGATCTTGCGGGCCTCTTCGCTGTTGATGAGGAAATCGGAGGAGCCTTCCAGGCAGACTCTGCCGTCTGCCATGAGGTACGCGTGGTCCACGCAGGAAAGCGTCTCGCGGACGTTGTGGTCGGTGATGAGGATGCCCAGGCCCATGTCGCGGAGTTTCCTGATGATCTTCTGTATCTCGTACACGACGATCGGGTCGACGCCGCTGAACGGCTCGTCGAGCATGATGAACGAGGGGTTCGTGACGAGCGCGCGGGTGATCTCGAGGCGGCGGCGCTCGCCGCCGGAGAGCGTCATGGCCTTCTGCTTTGCGAGGTGCGTGAGGTCGAGTTTCGCGAGGAGGTCTTTCAGACGCGCCTTGCGTTCCGCCCCGGAGATGTCGAGCGTCTGGAGGATGGCGAGGATATTGTCCTCGACGGAGAGCTTGCGGAAGATCGTGGGCTCCTGCGCCAGATAGCCCATGCCCATGCGGGCCCGGACATACATCGGGTAGTGGGAGACGTCGACGCCCTTGAAGAAGACGGAGCCTTCGTTCGGCTTGATGAGGCCGGTGACCATGTAGAAGCTCGTGGTCTTGCCTGCGCCGTTCGGGCCGAGCAGACCGACGATCTGGCCGCTTTTGACGGTGAGGTTGACGTTGTTCACGACCTTGCGGCCGCGGTACGCCTTGACGAGTCCTTTTGCCTCGAGCAGAACCTGCCCGGCCGGCATCGGCTCGGGATTCACGAGGGAATCGAATTCCGGTTCGGCGGGCGTGTTTTCAGTCGTGTCGATCATCAGCGGCTGCTCCCCGGGCTGGAGAGGAAGGATTCGCCCGTGTAGTAGACCTTCGGGTTGATGACGCGCATGCGGTTGCCTTCCTTGACGATGATCTCGATGCGGTCGCCGTACATTTTGTTCGACCCCTGCATCATCACGGGATTGCCGGTCATGACGATCACTTCCTTGACGGCGTCGTAGTCGGCCTGCTCGGACATGGCAATCTGATCCTGTCCGTTGGGATCGTCCGGATCGGCGCGTTTCATGTAGACGACGTCGCCGGAGCATACGATCTTGGAGATATTCTTTCCGGGCTGTTCATCTTCGTCCTTCTTTTCATCCTTCTTTTCATCCTTCTTTTCGTCGCCGGATTTCACAGCGGCGGGCTTCTCTTCCTTCTTTTTCTCGGCTTTTTCGGCAGGCTTGTCCGCCGTGCCGACGAGCGAATCCGCGGCATCCTCTTCCAGGTAGATCGTCATTTTGTTGCAGGTGATCTTGTTCGCCTGGTCGTCCACGACGACGTCGCCGATGAGGGTGATGACATTGTGTTCGAGGTCGATGTCCGCGGCGCTGGCGGTGATCACGGTGGAGGTTTCCCCTTCATCCTGCGTGACGCCGTTCATGCTGAAGCCGGAGAACATGCCGCCGAATCCCTGTGCATGGAGGGCGGGCTGGAACGCCGCGGCGGCGAGGATGCCGGATGCGGCCAGAAAGGTACGGAAATGGGACGTCATTGTACGGTTCCTTCATTTGAGGTGGAAGGCGCGGGCTCGTCGAGATCGAGAGTCTGCTCTCTGAGTCGGAGCACCACGCGGACGTTTGAGCGGATATGGATGAATTTGCGGTCGTTAAATGCATCGAAGCCGATGCCGTCGGCGTCGAGCTGGCGCGACCGGAAATGCGCGGCATCGTCGCTGGTCAGGATGTTCGTGGACTTGTCGAATGTTGCCTTGTCGGCGAAGATCCACGCCTGGGAATGCTTGTGATGGATGCTGGACCAGAAGCGGCGGAGGATATTCCCCTCGGAACCGAGCTTGTAGGGAGCCGGATACGGGTCCTTCGCGTCGATGGTATCGATCTGCCGGATGGACGTGTAGGAGCCGTCCACGATGTCGATCATCGGCATGGTCAGGTAAATCAGCGAGCCCTTGTTGACCGCGGTCGCGCCGTAGACCAGATACTGGATTTCGCTGTCGCCGTTGTACCGCGGATAAATGTAGCGTTTGAGCACGGTGTAGGAGCCGGACGAAATGTCCTGCGCGTGCAGAGACACGGATGCCCCGGCGCATAACAGCGCCGCCGCCAGGAGCAGCAGGCTCAGAGCATGTATTTTTCGAGAACGGAGTCCCATTTGCCCTGTCCTTTCAGGAGGATTTCGATGGCTTCGCGGACCGCGCCGCGTCCGCCGGAATGCTTGGTGCGGAGAATCGCCACGGAGTCGAGCTCGGGCGGGGCGTCGGAGGTCGTCACAGGGAAACCGGCCCGCCGCATGGGAGGCATATCCACGACGTCGTCGCCGATGTACATGCACTCGGACGGTTTCAGGCCCTGTTCGGCGAGGAGCGTCTCCCAGCCGGAGAGTTTGTCGAGGCAGCCTTCGTAGAGGAAGGACAGGCCGAGCTCCTTTGCGCGGACTCTGTTGGCCTGACTTTTGCGTCCCGATAGGATGCCGACGAGAAGCCCGGCGCGTATGGCCAGACGGATGCCCTGGCCGTCCCGGACGTCGAAGAACTTGATCTCGCGCGGACTGCCGCCGCCGTAGCCGATGCGGCCGTCCGTGAGGACGCCGTCGACGTCGAGCACGATGGCCTTGATGTCAGAGATATTGTCCGGTAAGCTCATAGATTGCCTTGACTTGTTCGATGGTTTGTGCCGCGGCCTCGAAATCCAGCGAGTTCGGACCGTCGGAAAGCGCGTGGTCGGGATCGGGGTGGACCTCCAGGAACAGCGCGTCGATGCCGACCGCCGCGGCCGCGCGGGCCAGATACGGGACGTACTGGCGCTGGCCGCCGGATGCCTTGCCGAGGCCGCCGGGGAGCTGCACGGAGTGCGTGGCGTCGAAGACCACCGGCACGCCGAGCGCGCGCATCGCCGCGAGCGACCGCATGTCGACCACGAGGTTGTGATAGCCGAAAGTGGTTCCGCGTTCGGTCAGCAGGATGTCATGGCAGCCCGCGGCGCGGAGCTTGCCGATCACGCCCGCCATGTCTTCGGGAGCCAGAAACTGTCCCTTCTTGACGTTGACCGGGCGGCCCGTCGCGGCGCACGCGGCGAGCAGGTCGGTCTGGCGGCAGAGGAACGCCGGGATCTGGAGGAAATCCGCGACGGATGCCACCTGGGCGGCCTGCGCGGATTCGTGGACGTCGGTGACGACCGGGAGCCCGAACTGTTCCTTGACCGCTCCGAGCATGGCAAGCCCGGCGTCGATGCCGGGGCCGCGGAACGAGTCGCCGGAACTCCGGTTTGCCTTGTCGAACGACGCCTTGAAGATGTACTGGACGCCGAGCTTGTCGCAGACCGCCGCCATGTATTCCGCCACGCGGAGGCACAGGTCGCGCGATTCCGCGACGCAGGGGCCGGCGAATACGGCGAGCTTGCCGCATCCGATGGTCCTGTTTGAGGTTTTGACGGGGGAGAATGTCATGGCGTCGTGCGTCCTGTTCGTGTGGAAAATATTTCGGTTTTTAATACGATACTACAAATATTGAAAAAATCAAATGATTTTCGTCCTTCTGGCGAGAAATTCCTGCGCGCGCGCCAGATCGTCCGGCGTGTCGATCCCGATGGAGTCGAACGAAGTCCTGATGACTTTGATGCGGATGCCGTTCTCCAGCGCGCGGAGCTGTTCGAGCTTTTCGCAGCGTTCGAGGCGGCCTTCCGGCAGCGAGACGAACTTTGCAAGCGTTTCCCGGCGGTAGGCGTAGATGCCCCAGTGCCGGTAGACCTCGGTCTCCTCGCCGCCTTCCCGCAGGTAGGGGATCATGGAACGGCTGAAATACAGCGCGTAGTCGTCCGCCGTGAGGACAACTTTCGGCAGGTTCGGGTTTGCGGCGATGTCGGCGCGGGAGCACGGCAGGACCACGGTCCCCATGGCGGGGGCGTCGGGTCCGTGCATGGCGTCGATCAGGTCGTCGATGACCTGGTGCGGAAGGAACGGCTCGTCGCCCTGGACGTTCACGATCAGTTCGGCGTTGGTCGACTGGGCGGCTTCCCACACGCGGTCGGAGCCGGAGGGATGCGACGGTTTCGTCATCACGACGTGCCCGCCGAAGGATTTCACGGCCTGTTCCACGCGCGGATCGTCGACGGCGACGGTCACGGAGTCGGCCTTCGAACGCATGGCGTTTTCCCAGACGTGCTGAATGACCGGCTTTCCGCCGAGGTCGGCGAGGAGTTTGCCGGGGAAGCGCATGGAGCCCATGCGGGCGGGGATGATGACGGCTGTCTTCATTGTGTGTTCCCCCGGATCAGAAATCGTGGGACACGAGGCCGTCGCGGAGCTTCGGCTCGAACCAGGTGGATTTCGGGGGCATGATGGACCCGGCGTCGGCGATCGCCATCAGCTGGTCCAGCGTGGTCGGGTACATGGAGAAGCAGACGGCGGCGAGTCCCTCCGCGCAGAGGCGTTCAAGTTCGCCCGTGCCGCGGATGCCGCCGATGAAGTCGATGCGCGTATTAGTGCGCGGGTCGTCGATGCCGAGGATCGGGCCGAGCACGCGGTCCTGCAGGATGCTGACGTCGAGGCGGGCGGTCACGGAGAGGCCGTCGAAGGAGAATTTCGGGGTAAGCGCGTACCACTTGCCGCCGAGGAGCATGCGGAACGTGCCGGAACGGTCGGGGGACTTCGTGTCGGTTTCCGCCACATCGAAGTCGTTCGCGAGCTTCGCGAGGAATTCCGCCTCGGTGAGGCCGTTCAGGTCCTTCAGCGCGCGGTTGTACGGGAGGATGCGGAGCTGGTCGGACGGGAAAGCCACGGCGAGGAAGTAATTGTATTCCTCGTCGCCGGTGTGTGCCGGGTTCGCGGCGCGGCAGGTCCTGGCTGCGCGGGCGGCGGATGCGGCGCGGTGGTGTCCGTCGGCGATGTAGAAGCACGGCACGGCGTCCGCGAAGAGGCGGGCCAGGGCGACGCTCTTGTCTCCGGCCTTCCAGAGTTCGTGCTTGATGCCGTCCGCCGCGGTGAACGAATAGAACGGCGCTTCCTTCATGATGTCCTGCACCAGTTCGTCGATCGCCGGGACGTCGCGGTAGGTCAGGAAGACCGGGCCGGTCTGCGAACGGAGCGTCATGACATGGCGGGCGCGGTCGTCCTCCTTGTCGCGGCGGGTGGTCTCGTGTTTCTTGATGACGCCGGAATCGTATTCGGCGGCGGAAGCCGTGCCCGCGATGCCGATCTGCGTGCGGCCGTTCATGGTGAGCGCGTAGACGTAGAGGTTCGCCTCGGGATCCTGGGCGAGGGGGGCCGCCGCACAGAGGCGTTTGAAGTTCGCGAGCGCCTTGTCGTACACGGCGTCGGAATGGATGTCCGTGCCCGCGGGAAGTTCGATTTCGGGGCGGGAGACGCGGAGGAAGGTCAGGGGATTGCCGTCGGCGAGCTTTGCAGCTTCGGCAGAGTTGACGACGTCGTAGGGGACGGCGGCGACCTGCGCAACTTCGGCAGGGCGGGGCATGAGGGCGTGGAAGGGTCTGAAAACAGCCATGGAAACGTACTCCGGGTTGAGTTCGGAAATGCAAGTGAAAAAACTTAATCTTATAATATACACGCCCGGGACGGATTCCGCAAGGGAAAAACACGAAAAAGACGGAGGTTTTCGGGCTCAAAAGATAAAAAACCGCCTCTTCGACGGTTTTCAACAAAAAGTCGGGGGGACGATCCCCTTGCAATTTGATTTTTTAATGAACCTGCGGTATAGTATCTGCATTGTTGCCTTCTGCAATTTGATACAACGGAGAAAACCCCGCCATGTCGAACGCTCAACGAAAACGTGACATCCGATTATTCCTTTTCCTCTTTCTGGGGGTTGTCTGCCTGTTTGTCCTGATCGAGGTCGCGAGGACCGTATCCACTACGTTCATTTACGGGACTATCGTGGACGAAGATGGCGAGCCTCTCAACGACGTCAAAGTCGGGGTCATTTATTCTGTGCCGCCGCCGTATCCGAAGATTTTCAATCTTCTATTTTACAGCAGGTGGCCGGCCACACCATCCTGGAATCGGGATAAGAGTATCTACCAGCCGATGATCGTCGACGGGGAATTCCGTGTTCGGGACAAAGTATTGTTCCAAAGGGGCGAAGTGGAAAGATTGTCCTTTTCCAAGGAAGGGTATTACGATGAGGAATACGGCATCGATCAGAAATACGAAGTCACGGCGGACGGGAAAAAAGTGCCTCAGTGGGGCGGTATGCGCGTCGTGATGCGGAAAAAGCCGCCGCCGCCGAGAAAAGTCCGGACTCTGGATCATGAGACCGGGGACGTGATATGCGAAATGGCCAACCGGAGAAACCATTTCATTGAGTTTTCCGTGACTCCCTTTACCGGGTACTTTGATGTGTATTCTCGCTACGTCCCTTTCGGGAAGAAACCGGAAGCGGCCAGGTATTTCGAACTTGATTTCCTGCGGGACGAATGGGGCGAGATCGTCCTCAGGGAGTTTCCCGACGTCGTCGACAAATGGGGCGTTCCGATCCAGTATCCCGCGGTCTTCATCGTCCGGCTCCATTCCGACGATCCGGACGACGGTATCCTCCTGGTCGGCGAAGGGGAATCCGTGCCGGAAAAGAATCCCTTCGACGGCAATGTCCGGCCGTTCGGCGACGGGCGGGAGTTCGACAAGGAACGCGAAATCTTCAGAAAGGAATTGACCCGTAAACCCGATCCTTTTCTGCAGGGACAGACGATGGCGCCGGAGGACGGATACACGCGCAGGGAGATATCCATCCCCATCGAAGAGGTCATCCGCGTCTGGGACGCCAAAGGGCTCAAGGCGTGTACGCTCCGGGCTTACAGAACAGTATTTCTCAGGATCAGGGGGCATTATGCGAAAGCCTGTTTATATTACACCAACGGGTTCTCGGACATCCGGCTCGGACCCGTGGATTCCGAAGCGTTCGGAGGGAAGTCCTACTGGAGGATCGAGTTCGATATGTACCTGAACCCGAAGGAGGGCGACAGGCATCTGTCGGAATATGAGACAGAGTCGGGAGGACAAGTCCTCCACTGAAGCAGTGCCGTGCTTCGCGACGGCACAAGAGGGCAAGCCCTCCACGATAGTAGTGCTCAGCTGCGCTTGAGCACAATAACGGAATGAGTCCCTTTAAAACAAAAAATGGTGCTCGAGGGGAGATTTGAACTCCCACGGGATACCCCACTAGCACCTCAAGCTAGCGCGTCTGCCATTCCGCCACCCGAGCACTCCATGTAACTGGATTACGGGATATACTTTACACCCTGTGAGGCGAAAAATCAAGCCGGAAACGAAAAAAAAGCAAAAAAAGACGAAAAAAACATGTTTTGCGCTTTCAGTTTTGATTTTTTGTGTTACATTATGGGGTTAGGTAACGCGCATGAATTGCGGACGAGAAAAAACGCCCGCGGTTTTCGCGCGTTTCCGTACCGAATACAATCAATGCGCGCGCCGGCGTCGACTGGGCCGGCATGCGCCGAACCATCCAAATTCAAAACAGTCAAGGAGATTCCTCAGAATGGCCAATGTGCTTGAATCCATCCGCGCGAAAGCGAAGTCCCTGGGCAGAAAAGTCTGCCTGACCGAAAGCGACGATCCCCGCAACCTGAAAGCGGCCGAAAAGCTCGCGAAACTCGGCTATGTCAAACCCGTCCTGGTCGGCGATGAAGACGCCATCCGCAAGCTCGCCGCCGAAAACGGCGTTTCCCTCGACGGCGTCGAGGTCGTGGATATCCTGAAGACCCCGAACCTGCAGAAGTACATCGACGTCTGCGTCGAGATCCGCAAGAACAAAGGACTGACCCCGGAACAGGCCCGCGAATGGCTGAAGGACACCTGCGTGTTCTCCGCCGCCATGGTCTGCGCAGGAGACGCCCACGGCTATGTGTCCGGCGGCGGCAATCCGAACGGATACGCGCACAATACCGCCCAGAAGACGAAGCCCGCGCTCCAGCTTTTCAAGACCGCCAAGGGCAACCACATCGCCTCCGCGTTCTTCATCATGCAGCTCCCCGATCCGAAGTGGGGCTACGAGGGCGTCTTCTTCTATGCCGACTGCGGCCTGAACATCAACCCGGATGCCGACCAACTCGCCGAGATCGCCGTCACCACTGCGAAGACGTTCCGCCAGTACACGGGACAGGAACCGAAGGTCGCCATGATCAGCTGTTCCTCCAAGGGCTCCGCGCACGACCCGATCATCGACAAGGTCGTCGAAGCCACAGCGAAGGCCAAGGCGCTCGCCCCCGACCTGCTCATCGACGGCGAACTCCAGTTCGACGCCGCGATCATCCCCGACATCGCCAAGAAGAAAGCCCCGGGTTCCCCGGTCGCCGGTCAGGCGAACGTCCTCATCTTCCCCGACCTGAACTGCGGCAATACCATGTACAAGGCCACGGAACGCCTCGCCGGCGCCACGGCCATCGGACCGCTGATCCAGGGCCTCCGCCGCCCGTTCACCGACGTCTCCCGTGGCTGCTCCGTGGACGACATCGTGGACTGCGCCGCGGTCGCGGCCATTACCGAGTGGGCGGACTGAGCACGGCTCCGTTTCCCCGACGGGGAGGCCCGGACCGGAATCCGGCTTCCCCGCCTGACTCCGCTTTTTCTGAAAGCAAGCTCTTCTTCCTTTCCTTAAAACTTAACTTCAAACACCAGAAAGGTTTCCACAATGAAAAAAAGTCTTCTGTACGCTGCGACGGCGACCGCCGCATGCGTGACCCTCGTCGGCATCCCCGCAGCAGTCCTTGCCCAGAACGCCCAGCCCGCGGCCGGCGCGAATGCCGCCGCCCGCCAGGTCAGCCGCAAGAAAGTGTTCCAGATCCATGTAGTCCTCGACCAGACGCTCTCCGTGCAGGGCGGCAAGGGTAGCGCGAACATGATCCTCTTCCACGGCGACCTCGATACCACGTTCTTCAAGGGCGAAATCCAGCCCGGCGCAGTGGATACGCAGAGAAGCGGCTCGATTTCCGCGCGTTACATCCTCGACGGCAAGGATGCCGACGGCACCCCGACCAAGATTTTCATCGACAACTCCCAGGTGAACGGCGTGCTCAAGCCGTACGTCCTCACCGACAATCCGAAACTCCGCTGGCTTGAAAACACCGACTGGGAAGCCCGGATCGCCATGGGCGGTTTCGGCGGCTTTGGCGGCGGCATGGGCGGCTTCGGCGGCGGCATGCCCCCGATGGGCGGCGGCATGGGCGGCTTCGGCGGTGGTATGGGCGGCGGTATGCCCCCGATGGGTGGCTTCGGCGGCGGCATGGGCGGCTTCCCCGGCTTCGGCGGTGGCGCTCCCGGCGGCGCTCCTGCTCCGAATCAGGCTCCCGCACCCGCTGCAGGCGCTCCTGCTGGCGCGGCTCCTGCGGGTAATGCTCCTGCTGGCGGCGCTCCTGCCGGTTTCGGCGGTTTCGGCGGCGGCATGGGCGGTTTCGGCGGCGGCATGCCCCCGATGGGCGGCGGCATGGGCGGCTTCCCCGGCTTCGGCGGCGGCGCTCCTGGCGGCGCTCCTGCCGGTGCGGCTCCTGCGGGCAATGCTCCTGCGGGCGGCGCCGGTGCGGCTCCTGCCGGCGGCAATCGTCCTGCCGGCGGCATGGGCGGCATCAGCATCAACATCGAGTTCTATGCTCCCGAAGACGACGAGACTGCCATGAAGAATGTGCAGAAATAATCCTCCGTTCCTCTGAACGGCATACGGGACCCGGCGATTCTTCCTTTCATGGATCAGCCGGGTCCTTTTTTGTCGTTTTGGAAAAGTGTTATAAAAACATATGAAATCTACGGTAAGTAACGTTTTTTTTAGCTTCATCCGACAAAAAAGCATAAAAAAAACGGGAAACAGGTTTGATATTGACTGAAACGGTGGATATATTTCAGACACTCAACTTCACACCCCCAATTTGAGAAGTGACCCGCCCTATGAAAAAAGCACCGTCCGGAGTCAAAAAAATCCGTGTCATGCCCAATGTGCTTGACGTCTACCTTCATCCTTTCCAAGGTGACGTTTCAAGCTGTCGCCAGCATGTGCATCCAGACGAATACGAGTGGTTCTACTGCTGCGAAGGCGGCGGCATCCAGGCCGTCGGCCAGTGGCGGCAGCGCGTCGAGGTCGGCGATCTCCTGCTGATCCCGCCCGGACAGCCGCATGTGTTCTGCGCCTCGGAATCGGGCTGCCGGACTGCCGTGCTGATGCAGTCCGTGCGGTACTGCCTCGGCGATACCTCCGCCGCGTCCGAGGCGGCGTTCCTGATGGAACACCTGACGCGCTTCGTGGAGAAAAACGGCTATCTGCTGCCGTTGTCCGAGGCGGACAGCAGAAAATGCGGCGGGATCCTGCATCAGATCATGGATTTGCAGAAGAAGCCCGCGTTCGGCAATGCCCTGCGCATCAATTCCCTGCTCGGAAGCCTGCTGGAAATCGGGTTCCATCTGCCGGAACCGCCCCGCGGTCCGGTCGCGTCCGACACAGGCGACCCGGAACGCCGCATTTCCGAACTGCTGTTCTATCTGGACAGCATGTATATCCGCCCGGTCACGGTCGAGGAGGCCCTGAAGATCACCGGCATGAGCCGCAGCGCGTTCCACGTTCATTTCCAGGAGGCGACGGGGCTGACGTTCTGCCAGTATCTGAACGACCTGCGCCTGGCGACGGCGGACCACCTGATCTCGGAGGGCGTCCCGCCCGACGAGGCGGCGAGACGGAGCGGGTTCACGAGCCGGAGCAATTACTACCAGCAGAGGCGGAACCGCCGCAGGCAGGAGTCGTAATCCCGTCGGAATACCATTCGCCCGAGGAAATATCCCCTCAAATCCGCATATAAAAAGGACGGTCCCGATGATTCGGAACCGTCCTGAATTTTTCAAATCGTTTGAGCTTGTTTGCGCGTCAGCTCAGAAACGGCGCGGTCCGCGCGGGGGGCGCTCTTCTTTCGGACGGGCCTCGTTGACGCGGACGTTGCGGCCGCCGATCGGCTGTCCGTCGAGTCCGGCGATGGCCGCCTTGGCCTCTTCGTCATTGTTCATGTCGACGAATCCGAAGCCCTTGGAGCGTCCGGTTTCGCGGTCCATGATGACGGTCGCCGATTCCACGGCGCCGAACGCCTCGAACGCGGCCTTGAGTTCGTCGTTTGTGGTTGCGAATGCGAGATTGCCCACATACAGTCTCATTGTGGTGTTGTCCTTTCGCGGTTATACCGCTTCAATTAATCTGGCGGGACGAACCTTTTCGGGCTTGCTGCCTGAAATTCAGTGCGATGGTGACGGCACAACCGAATGCCCCGGAACGACCCGCTGAAGAGGACTTCAACCTGAATTGCTTGCGCATCATCCGAACAGTATATCCTAAACAGTCCCGCACGGTTGAGCAGGATGGATCCGGTGATCCACTCCGTTGTGCGGTCTGTCGCAAGATTTTCAATACCATACACCGCGGGAGAATAAAAGTCAAGCGGAAAAAACGGCAAAACTGTAAAATAATAAAAAAACTTCCGCGGATTGTTGTCCGTCAGGCGTTTCCGCGGAGCGCCCGCCCGGACGATGCAACATCATCGGGCTCGCGGGAAAACATGTTTCCCGGATGTACGGGAATTTGTGAGATTTGTCTTGACCTTTCGCGCGCGAGGCTGTATATTATGGAGCGAGTTTTGAGACAAAAACAAGACAACGTCCGGCGGTCCGCGAACGGGCTTCGTCCGCAATCGCGACATCGAAAGAAGCCGGACAGGAGACCGCATGTCCTATGAATGATTTTCCGTGTACGGTCCTCCGGTGCGGCGTCCTGCACGGGGCGTACCATCGGATCGCGTTCCGCGCGCCGCATGTGACGGCCGAGGCGAAACCGGGCCAGTTTGTGCATGTCCGCATCGGCGACGCGCTCGACCACATCCTGCGGCGTCCGTTCAGCATCTGCGACGCGGATGCGGCGACGGGCGAACTGACGCTGGTGTTCAAGGTCGTTGGAGCCGGGACGGAGCGTCTGGCGCGGATGAAGCCGGGCGATTCCTGCCGGATCCTCGGCCCGCTCGGAACGAGCTACACCATGCCGGACGAAAACACGTTCCCCGTGATCGCGGCGGGCGGCTACGGTTCGGCCTCGACGCTGTTCCTGGCGAAGAAGTCGCCGCGCCCCGGCATCCTGTTCCTCGGCGCGCGTACGGAGTCCGATTTCATCCTGATCGACGAATACAAGGCGCTCGGCTGGCGCGTGGAGACCGCCACGAATGACGGTTCGAGCGGGTTCAAGGGGTTCGTGACGGAGCTGATGGAGGCGCGCAAGGCGGATTTCCCGGCCGGATCCATGGTGTACGGCTGCGGATCCGCGCCGATGCTGTATGCGCTGGCGAAGACCGCCGCGAAGCTCGGTTTGAAGTGCGAGATCAGCATGGACCAGCGCATGGGCTGCGGCGTGGGCGCGTGCTTCGCGTGCGTGATCAAGGTCGTGGACAAGTCCTCGCCGGACGGCTGGCGGTATTCGCGCAGCTGCAAGGAGGGGGTCGTTTATCCTGCGGAGGAGGTGTACTGTGGCTGATCTGAACGTGAAACTCGGTCCGCTTTCCCTGAAGAACCCGGTCATGACCGCGTCCGGCACGTTCGGATACGGCGAGGAGTACAAGGATTTCTTCCCGGTCGAAACGCTCGGCGCGGTCGTCGTGAAGGGGATCGCCCCGTGGCCGTCGCACGGCAATCCGACGCCGCGCGTGGCGGAAGTGACTGGCGGCATGCTGAACGCCATCGGGTTGCAGGGACCGGGCATTGACGCCTTCCTGACGGGGGAACACTACCTGCCGCGCCTGAAGAAGACGAAGGCGACCGTGATCGTGAACATCTGGGGGAAGAAGCCGGAAGACTATGCGTATGTTGCCGAACGCCTTGAGGCGGAAAAGGACTTTATCGCCGCGCTCGAGATCAACGTGTCGTGCCCGAACGTGAAGGAGGGCGGACTGTCGTTCGGCACCGATCCGAAGGCGCTCGCCGGGGTCGTCGCCGCAGTCCGAAAGGCCACGGCCATTCCGCTCATCACCAAGCTCAGCCCGAACGTGTCGCGCATCGCCGATTTCGCGCTCGCCGCGCAGGACGCCGGCAGCGATATCCTGAGCCTCATCAACACCATCCCCGCCATGGCCATCGACGTGGAGACGCGCCGTCCGAAGATCGCGAACGTGACCGGCGGCATGAGCGGCCCCGCGGTCAAGCCGGTCGCGATCAAGCTCGTTTACGAGACGTCGAAAGCCGTCTCCATCCCGATCATCGGCATGGGCGGCATCATGAACGGCCTGGACGCGGTCGAGTTCCTGCTCGCGGGAGCGTCCGCCGTGGCGGTCGGCACGGCCATTTTCGCCGATCCGCGCGCTCCGCTCCGCGTGATCGAGGAGCTGAACGCCTATCTGGATTCGCACGGGATCGCATCCGTGTCGGAACTGGTCGGGCAGGTCAGGATCGACTGAACGGAAAGGAGCGCACGCATGGACTATATCACGCAGATCCAGGAGATCGCGCGGCTCGCAGGGGCCGAGGCGATGAAATATTTCAACCACATCAAGGAGAACGCCGTTTCCTGCAAAGGCACGCCGAAGGACATCGTGTCCACCGCCGACAAGGTCGTCGAGACGCTGATCGCCTCGGAGATCCGGAAACGCTTTCCGGGGCACGGCATGTACGGCGAGGAATACGGCCGCCGCGACCAGGATTCGCCGTTCTGCTGGGTGGTCGATCCGATCGACGGCACGCAGTCGTTCGTGCACGGACATCCGTTCTTCTGCATTTCGATCGCGCTGAAGGAAAACGGCACGACCATTGCGGGCTGCGTCTTCGCGCCGCGCCTCGATATGATGTTTTCCGCCGAACGAGGAAAAGGGGCGTTCGAGGACGGACGCCCGATCCATGTGTCCGGCTGCGATTCGCTTTCCAAAGCCGTGGTCGCCACCGGGTTCGCGTGTCTGCGCGCCGGGCTGAAAAAGAACAATATGCCGATCATCGACCGCGTATTTCCGGTCGCCCAGGACATCAAGCGCTGCGGTTCGGCCGCGCTCGATCTGTGCTTCGTGGCGGCGGGCCGCGTGGACGTGTACTGGGAGATCGCTCTGAAGGAATACGACGTGGCGGCGGGTGCGCTGATCGCGTCCGAAGCCGGGGCCGTCGTGCTCGATATGAATGGCGGTTCGAACTGGCCTTCGGAGGGCATCCTCTGCACGAACGCGCCGATCGTGCCGGTTATGCTGGAGCATTTCCGCGAGGCGATCGGACGCGTGGAACCGACCTCAATCTAACTTTTTTTGAAGCGGAGCATTGACTATGACAGAAGAAGAGAAGACCGCGTTTTCAGCGGAAAACAACGAAACGAATGATGGTGCGGCTTCGGCCGACAGCAATTTCGGGGACGCCGCGGACAATTTCGGCGGGGACATGGAGTCCGCCGCCGGATTCGAAGATAATTTCGGGCTGGGCGAGCAGCAGCTTGCCGCCGGGCGCATCCCGTCCGTGCCGTCCGCCTCCATGCCGAAAAAGAAGTCCGCGCAGCCGGAGAAGCCGCAGCATGTGGACGTCGAGCCGGAAGCACGGGAGCCCGAACTGCCCGAGGCCGATAATTTCGACGACGATGAAGCGTCCGGTTCTTCGGACGACATCGGGATCTCCGTGTCCGGCAATGTGGACGGTGTCACCCTGTCCGTCAGGGGCGACCAGGAAGTCGTGCCGGAGAAGAAGAAATCGCGCACGGAGGAGCTTTTCGACCGGTTCCAGCTGATACGCATACCGCCCGCGCTCTGCAAATACGCCGAATGGTTCCGCGATTATCTCGGGGAGAACCCCGATGCGCTGGAGAAACTTGAGCCGATGCTCTGCGACGAGGAGAGCGTGGAGGCCGTGCGCCTGGGGCTGAAGCGCCTGGAAAACCTTCCTACGCCCGAATTTCAGCCGTCGTTCTTCTGCTTCCCCTACGGGATGATGACCGAACGCGAACGGGACGACTGGCGGGCGCACAGGAAGAAATATTCCGAATACGCGGAACTGGCGAAGGGCGAATATCCGTATTTCGACCCGCCGCAGTTCTACTACCGGCACGGCGCGATCTATCTGGATCCCGCCGTCACGGACCGTCTGGCGGGCGGTGTCTTCTACCAGTGCGGCGCGTACCTCGGAGCGTCCCTGATCGCGATGAGCCAGTACAAGCCGTCGATGATGTACGGCTTCGAACCGTCCACGCGGTGTTCCGAGTTCCTGGGCGGCAACATCGCGCGCGCAGCTCTTGAAAATGCGGAATTGTACAAAGTGTGCATCGGCGACCGCCCCGGCAGCGCCGTCGTGCCCGACCGTGACAAGGATGGAAAACCGTGCAAGACGGAGGTCCCGATCGCGTCCCTGGATCATTTCGAACAGAAAAAGAACGTGCAGGGGCGCGTGGCGTGGATCCAGGCCGACGTCGGCGGCATGAGCCTGCCCGTCGTCCGGGGCGCGGAACGCATGATCAAACGGGACAAGCCGCTGATCACGGTCGCCATCTACCACAACCCGGAGGAGTTCTTCGAGATCGTTCCGCTGCTGCACGAGTGGGTTCCGGAATACAAGTTCATGGTGCGCCGCTGTCAGTGCAGCCCGAAGACCATCTACGACAAGATCACGCTGATCGCCTATATTCCCTAAGTGCGGTCCGGTTCATGCCGCGGAAAAGCCCTGCTTCCTGGAAGAGGAGGCAGGGCTGTTTTGCGCTGGTTTGATACAGCCTTTTTCTGATGCTGAATCAGATTGCCGGGAGTTTTTTGGCTCCCGGTTGTCCGTTATGCTAGAAGCGAGGCCGTGGAAAGAAGCGATTTTTCTTCGATCAATTGGAATCCGGCGGATGCGTCGGCGAGCGTGTCCGCAGAGGAGGCGTACTGACCGAAGCTCAGGCCGTCCTGCGTGTTCAAACCGCTGCCGGAATCCTCCGGCATGGCGAGCGGGGCGGCTTCCGTCGAACCGACGGTGTACGAGACGTTGTAATACGCCCTGGGGTTTGCGTTTGTCTTTTTGACGTTCGTCGCCTTGACCGAGACGTAGTATGTGACATTCTCCTTGACATCGAGGTGGAGGATCATCCCCGCCGTTCCGCCCGAACTCGCTTTGTACTTTAGCGAACTGAGCGATTTCTTCGTGTACTTGCCGTTTTTCAGCGTGACCTTGAGGACTTCGAGCGTCACGTTGTCCGTGGCGTTGATCGTGAACAGCACGTCGGAGGATTTCGTCAGCGTCAGTTTTCCGTAGTCGATCGTATCGCCGTATCCGACGAAGCCTCCGTACTGTTTTCCCTGGTATGTGAACTCGGCGGCGGGGGCGCTCTTCTTATAGTTTCCGGCCCTGTCGAGGGAGATGCTTCCGGCCACGGACAGAACGTTGTCGTAGAAATATGTCTCGTCTTCATTCAGTTTCTTTCCGTTGAGCAGGACGTTGTTCCAGCCTTTGTCGCCGTCGACGTAGAAGTCGCTGTGCGTGACCTGCACGTCGTAGGCCGTGCTCTTCCTGATGTTGGTGGATTCCACCTTGAAATAGTAGTCGCCCGCCGCGAGCCGGAGGAGGTTCAGAGACGCGGTCCCCTTGCTCGCCTTGAGCGTCACGGTCTTGATCGTGACCTGGGAATACGTCGTGCCGCTCTTTTTCACGGTCTCCTTCAGTCTGCATACTGTGAGTTTCAGCGGGCCGTCCGCCGCGGTGACCGTCAGGCTCAGTTCCGCCGCGCTGTTCAGCGTGAACTTCTTGTAATCGACCTTGTCGCCGAATCCGATCCATTCGTCCCGGATGACGTGGTCGTTCAGCTCGAGGCTTGAGGCGTTTATGACGCCGAGATTGTCGACCGCCCCGGCGTAGCCGGACGTCTTTCTGTCGCCCCAGTCGTCGGAGTTGTCGCCCAGGAAATAGAATTTGCAGCCCGTGTCCCCGCCGTTCAGCGACACGTTGTAGATCGCGTCCGTGATTTCTTTGCTCGCGAGCTGCATGGAGACATAGTACGCGCCGCTCGTCTGAAGCTTGAGCAGTTTCGAGGAGTCGGCGGTGAACAGGCCGACCTCTTCGTTGTACTTGAGCTTCAGCGTCTGGAGCGTCTTTTTCGTATATTTGCCGTCCTTTTCTGTCAGGCTGTAGACCGTGAACGTCGCCATGGCCGTGCCGACGACGTGGAAGCTCAGTTCCGCGCCGTGCGCCAGGACGATCTTCGCGTAGTCGGCCATGTCGTCCGTCCCGAGGTAATTGTGATAGACGACGCCCTCGAACTCCCAGGAAACCGAACCGATCTTGTCGAGGCGGATCTCGTCGCCGGGCGCGCTCAGGTGGGTCCCGTAGGATTCCATGACCTTCTCGTTGACTTTCTTTTTGCTGATGTACAGCGTGTTGTTGTCCGGTTCAGACGGACCGTTTTCGGGCGGCGGATCGCCGACCGTGACGATGAGGTTGTCCCCGTTCAGGTTCAGCTTGTATTCCACGCCGAGGATGTCCGCCGTGCCGTCGACCGTGAGGACGCCGAGATCATCGCCATAGTAGTTCGTTACGGAGATGGTCCCGTCGAATCCCGCCGCGTTCCCGGCCAGGCAGTACATGCCTGCGGTCTGGTATTCGCCGACCGAGAGCAGATATGCCGGATTTCCCGTGATGACCGAAAGATCGTTCACGAGCGCGGTCTCGAACGGTTCAAGACCGGAGATGCCGAAGACGAGGGCCGCGCCTTCCCCGGCGGCTACGACCGATTCTTCCACGAAATGCATCTGTCCGGTCAGCTGTCCGCCGGATTCGATTTCGAGCCTGCCGTTCGCGTTGAGCGTGACGTTGCTTGCGACCCCGTCGGAACGAATCAGCATGCTGCCGTCAGTGTTGACCGTGGTGCTGTTCACGATCACGCCGGAGGAGACCTCGAAGAGACCTTTGGAATTGACGGTGGTCCTGTTTACGATCGCGCCGGGACGGATCAGGATGCTGCCGCCGGAGGTGACCGTGGCATTGTTCACGGCCGCGCCGGATCGGATCAGCATGCTGCCGCCGGAGTTGACCGTGGCGTCGTTCGCTGTGGCGCCGGAGAAGACGTCGAAATAGCCGCCGGAATTGACGGTCGTGCTGCTCGCGGTCCCGTCTGCCCAGACCCACATGCTGCCGCCGTAATTGACCTGGATGTTCTTTGCAGTCCCTCCGGACATCGCGTAAAGTTCGCCGCTGCTTCCGACCGTCTTGCCGTCCATGGTCGCGGCCTTGGAAAGCAACAGGTCGGCGGATCCGTAATAAACGCCGGAATACGGGAGGAAAAATGTCGCATGTCCCCCGTCCTCGATCTGAATATGGCCCTCGCACGGGGTCCAGATGATATCCGTGGCTGACCCTCCGGATTCGATTACGAGATTGCCTTTGGAGTTGACCGTAGTGCTGTGTGCGATCCCCTTGATTTCAAGTTGTCCGCCGGAATTGAGCATGGTGTTGTCCGCCGTCCCCTGAAAAGCGACCAGCATGCTGCCGCCGTAATTGACCGCAGCGCCGTCCGTCCGGCCACCGCTGGAGACCAGCATGCTGCCGCCGAGGTTGACTTCGACGCCGTTTGCCTTGCCTCCGGCGAAGACATCGAAAAGGCCTCCGTCGTTGACTTTGGCTGAGTTGACGCTGCCGCCGGAGCTGACATAGACATGCCCGCCCTTGTCCGCCGTCAGGATTTCCGCCGCCCCGCCGATCCATGATTCGCCGTCCATGGTTGCGGATATGTTCCGGGCGGAGCCGCCAGCGTCGAGCCGGATCGTGCCGCCGTTCGTGGCGACGGAATCGGAGAGACTTCCGCCGTTCAGGATATGCATTTCCCCGCCGGTATCGACGATGTAATCGGATGCGGAGAATACTCCGCCATCCGGGATCTCTACGGTGGAATCCGTGATGATGGTAGACATTGGTATGGTTCCTTATTCTGAAAGCTTGAATTTGTTTATCCGGGTCATGTCGTTTTACAGTGCGGCGAGGATGCCGCCTGTTTTTGCCAAAAACTCTTCCGATGCGGGATCGGGGAGGGAAGCAAGTCCCGTCGATGTCGATCCCGTATCGAACAGTCCGAAGTCCGGCCCGGCCTGCAGGCCGGGATTGCCTCCGGTCAGGGCGGATGTTTCCGCCGGGTCGGGAGCGCAGGCGTTCGGAACATCGTCCGGCATGAGCAGACGGGCGGATTCCGCCGGTTCGAACGTGTTGAGCGTCACGTTGTAATAGGCGCTTTTGCCTTTTTTCGCGGTCGTGGACTGGACGGAGATGAAATACTCCCCGTTTTCGAGGGCCGGAAGCGAAATCGTTTTTGTCGTTGTCGAGTAGATGTATGTGTCCCCGTTCTTCTGTTTCTTGAGCGTCTTCGTCAGGACCGTTTTCAGTTTGTACGTCGGGTTGCCTTTTGAGTCCGTCCCCTCGACGAGACGGTAGACCGTGAACTTCGCCGCGTTTGTGGCGCTGATCGTGAACTTCACTTTCGCCGTGCCGGTCAGATCGAGTTTCGCATAGTCGGCGGCGTCCCCGAATCCGACGTAGTTGTTCCAGCCCGCGCCGTCCGCGTCCGCAGGCGCGGTTTCGTCGATTTGGAGATTGCCCGTTTTCATGGCGATCCCCTCGGAATCCCGGACGACTGGATTCGGGGCGCCGGATATTTTTTTGTTGTACAGCCAGTTGTTGCCGCCGTTGTCTCCGTCGGAGTAGAACACGGTCTTTTCTTCGTCCGGGTTGAGCGTCACGTTGTAATACGCAGATCCGGTCGTCTTTGTGCTCGTCGACTGAACGGAGATGTAATACTCGCCCTTTTCAAGCAGAAGCGGACTGGATGCCGCCGCATATTTGTTCTTCTTCGTGAGCGTCGTCGTCCGAAGGGCTTTCATCGTGTATGTCGGATTGCCCTTCTTGTCCTTTCCCTCGACGAGCCGGTAGACCACGAATTTGGACGCGCCCCCGGCGTCGATCAGGAAGCTCAGTTTCGCCGCGCTGTCGAGTTTGATCTTCATGAAATCCGCCTCGTCGCCGAACCCGACGAAATCCCGTCTGCCGTTTTGGAAAATGGAGCCGGGGGAATCCGGAGACAGTGTAGTCGTGTCGGCGTTCAGGACGACCGGATCGGAATCCTTGATCTTCGGATTCGTCAGTTTGGTTTTCTTGTTGTACAGCCAGTTGTTCCAGCCGCAGTCGGCGGCGTTGTCGACTCCGGCGCCCCCGATCGTGAGCGAAAGCGTGTTGTCCGAACGGTTCAGCGAAAAACCGGCGCCGTTGATGTCGACTGTCCGCCCGGACTCGAGCACGCCGAGGAGCGAACCGGAGGCGTCCCGGACTGCGACTTCCGCATCGAAACCGTCCGCTCCGTCCGCGAGCAGGTACAGGCCCTTCTTCTGCGAACCGGAGACCGTGAGCGTATAATCCGGCGTTCCCTGGACGAGCGAAAGGCCGTTCACCTGGGCGTCCGTTCCGGGTTTGCGGGCGGAAATGTCGAAGTCGAGGATTGAGAGCGGTTCCATGGAAACGTGCGCTCCGGGCGCGAAGGACAGCAGCCCGGTGAGTTTCCCGCCCGCGCAGACGACGAGCGTGCCGTTATCGCTGGCCGAGACGCCGTCCGCGACTGCGCCGGAGCATATTTCAAGATGTCCGCCGTCGCAGACCGTGGTCCCGTTCGCGGTTCCGCCGGAAGAGACCCGCATGCTGCCGCCGGAAAGCGTCATGTCCGAGAAGGTCCGGCCCGGAAGGACGGTTGCGGTGTGCCCGTCGGAAAGAACGAATCCCGACGAGGTGATGTTGGAGACTTCGTATCGTGCGATTTCGGATTCGTTCCCGGAAGCGTCGACGGCCTTGAAGAAGAGCAAGGCGTTTTCCGAGACGGTCACGCCATCGTCCGTATATTCCGTCCAGGGGCCGTCCGCGCCGATCCTGTACAATCTGGACGCCAGCGCCGTGTCGTCGTCGAAAAATGCGGTGACGGTCACGCTCTGGCAGGTCGGCTCCGTGATGTCCGCGTGAAGACCGGAAACGGTCGGCGCGACGGAATCGACCGGGACATGGATTCCGACGGTCAGAGACAGCGTCCCGCCGTCAAGGTTCAGTTTGTAATCCGAACCGTTTATTTCCGCGGTCTTTCCGAGCGCAAGCGTGCCGAGCGCGGCGCCGTCCATACTCGTAACCGTGATCGTTTTTTTGAAATTGTCTGCTTCCTCCGCTAGGCGGTAGGTCCCGTATTCCTGAGTCCCGGAGACCGTGAGAGTGTAGGTCGGCGCCCCGATGAGCAGGGAAAGATTGTTGACGCGGGCCGGTGCGCCGGGCGCGAGGCCGGAGAGGTCGAAATTCAGAATGCCTCCGCTGCTGACCCGGGCGACTGCGCCGTCTTCGAGCCGGATTTGCCCCGTGATCCTGCCGCCGGAAGAGACCGTGAGCCTGCCGCCGGATTCGACGGCCGCATCACGGATCGCGCCTCCGTTCAGAACGAATGCCGAGCCGCGGGAAAAGACATGGTTTTCCACGGCTGTCCCGCCGCTTGAGACTTCGAGCTCGCCGTGGCCGTAGACGTCCGTGCCGGATGCGAAACCGTCCAGGGACACTATGGCCTCGGCGGGGATCCATGTCGTCTTTTCCGCCGTGCTTTCGGTGACGGTCCCGCGCAGCACGACGCCGGACGCTTCCCCGTCCATGATCGTGAGGTTGGCTCCGCCCTGCACATAGACGTCGGCGAGTTTTTCCCCGGAATCGACGATGCGCATCCGGGTCGAAGAGACGATGCTTGTGCCGGGCTTGAGGACGAGGATGTCCGTTTCCGCCGCATTGTCGGACCCGCTCAGCTCCTGGATGTCGTTGGCCTCGTCCAGGATGACGCGGACGTTATGCAGGCCGACTGTGAGTTCATCGAGAGGGATATTCTGCATGTTGCGGGATGATTTCCCGTCGAGGGCGTCCACAGTCCCGGCGCTGACGGTTTCCCCGTCGACGCGGATGGACATGGTGAAATCGCCGCTGTTCTTCGTTCCCCGGTTGGAGACGGTGAAGTTCAGGCAAACGGGATTTCCCGCGAAACAGTAATCCGCATTTTCCGTTGCGTCCGGGGTTTCCGCGACGATGAGCTTTTCCCATTCGCTGCCGGCGATGTTCTCGATCGCCAGGTTCACGCTGCCGTTCACGTTGATCCCGATGACGGTGATGCCCTGCAGTTTCCGGTCGACTTTGTCGTAGCGGTACGTGCCGTCCCACTTCATGCGCCTGCCGGACACGTAGCAGTCGTCGAATATGATCTCCTGCGTTTCCGCGTTGTAGCCGTACCCGGCCATGGAGTGCCCGTTGATGGAGATCATCACGGGGCGTCCCGCGTCGATCTCCCGCATGTAGTCGGCGAAGGTGAAGCTCCCGCCCGCGACGTCAGCCACATAGCTGCCGGTGATCTCATAGTCCATCGCATATCCGCGGGACTGCACGTACAGGTCGAGTCCGTACAGCATGGCGGTGTCGACGTGGCGGATGGTGCGCGTGGTGGAGCCGGACGTGATCTCGAGCGTGTGCGTGTCGCTGTAAAGGTCTTCCAGCATGCCGTATGTCAGCGTGGTCGAGAGATTGTCGTTCCCGCGCCAGTACTGGCCGGTCCCGAGGTAATCGGCGATGCAGTCCCATTTGTCCGTATCGATGGTCTTGTTGTCGGACTTGAACGTGTGTTTCAGTTCCTGGGAGGGCGTCGTCTCCTTGTCGCCGCGGGAATGGAACCGCGAAACGAAGCTCTCGGTGGCGGTCGCCCGGCCCAGCGCGGTGTCGAACGCGTTCATGTTGTAGGCGTTGCCGTCCGTGCCGCGCGACTTCGAATCCACGTCCCCCTCGATCATGTTCGAAAGGTCGGTCTCCCGGTATCCGTACAGATCGTAATACCCCAGGATCATGGCGATCGCCGTGGGCGTGCAGCCGTACATGTATTCGGCTTCCGGCAGGGCCTGGGCGAGGACGACGTCGCCGTTGGGATTTGTGATCGTGTAGGTCGTCATGCTGATCTTCGGGGCCGTGGGGTGAGTTTATTTAAGCGAATAAAGCCAGTACCATAATCTATAGACAATACTATACTGTTTTTTGTTCCGTTTTGCAAGCGGCGGACGCAAAAAAACGCCCCTGTTCCGGGTTGGAGCAGGGGCGGGGAAAAAGATCGGAAGAGGTCAGTCTTCGAAGATCTTGTCGATGGCGGCGGCCTTCTTGAGGAGGTCTGCCGCAGTTTTGTCGGAGAGGCTGAACGTATTGGCCGCGGCTTCCATGGCTTCCACGTGGTTGTCGAAGTCGCCTTCCAGGAATTTCACGGAGCCGTCGCCGAACATGACGAAGATGCCGTCGAAGAACTCGTTCGGGTCTTCATAGAAGACGATCGTTTCCTCCGGGTTGTCGGCTTTTGCAGCGGCTTCCGGGGAAGTGACGACGGTGAACGGGAAATCCACTTCCTCGGTGTCGTCCTGCACTATTTCGCCCTTCGCTTCGTCCCATTTCGCGAAGGCCACGCCGCTGCCGTCTTCCGCGACGGCGAAGAAGACGCAGGAGCTTTCCGGGATCTTCGCTTCCTGGAGCATGGCGAACGCGGCGTTGGCTTTGATCTGGCGTTCCAGATTGTCGGCGGAATTGCCGTTGTTGTTCATGGTCTGTATGATGCTCTGCGCGAGCGGGCCGACGTTGGGAAGGAACCCGCAGATGAAGCCGGCGAGGGTGCCGGAGTTCACGAGCGCGACCTGAAGGTCGGATGTGATGGTCGTGAAGGTAATGCCTTCGGCATCGATCTTCGCCGTGGCGAGGGCGCTGTGGAGATCCTTGCCGATGAGGAGAGCCGGATTGTTCGCCGGGATCGCGCCGCCGGTGACGCCGCCTGCGACTTTGCCGAACACGGTGGTGACGCTTGCGAGGGTCTTGTAATAATCCTCGGAGACCCAGGAGAAGCTGGAGAAGTCCTTGCCCGCGAGTGCGACCATCTTGGCGAACTCGGCGTTGGCGTTCAGGTCGGTGCCCTTTCCGGCGATGCGGTCGCGGATGGCGGCTTCATCGTTCGTGGCGATGAGGTAGTTGCCGTCCTGGAAGACCGCGATGCCTTCCACGGGGACGATCTTGCCGTCCTTCACGAGATCCGGGCTGGACTGGGAGAGGAAGTTCTCCAGCGCTTTCCAGCAGAGGTCGCTCTTCGTGGTGATGATGAACGCGAACTTCGGGACGAGTTCCATGATGCGGGCTTCGGGGTCTTCGCCCGCGAGGATGCCCTGAAGGTCGTCTTCCTTGTACTCGCGGCCTTCCGCATAGAACGAAATGCCGGAGATGCAGTCCAGCAGCTTGTCGGGCTGGATGCCGGCGCCGGCGAGGCCGGAGATCTGCTGGTCGATCTCAGCCATGGTTTCTTCGTCCAGCGTGGCGCGGAGTTTCTTGTCGATGAAGGCATAGAGCGCGCCGGGCTCGAACTTCGAGGAGAAGGCGAAAGCGGATTTCGGGGAGGTGAGCTTGAGCTCGGGCGCGGGGCCGTTGGTTGCGGCGGTCCCGACGATGTCCCAGAACAGGCCCTTGCGTTCCGGCGCGTACTCGAAGTCGATGCAGCGGTAGTAGTCGCCGTTCTTCTTGACGCTGGTGCCGGAGCCGAGGAAGGTCTTCAGCCCGAAATCGTTGGCCGCGAAGTCGCGGATGGCGTCGAAAATCTTCTTCGCTTCGGGGATTCCCTCCGGGACCAGGCCGTCGAACGAGTCGAACATCTTGTCGACCATCTGGTAGGCAGCCGCGCCGTCCGTGAAGCTGTAGGCGATGCCGCCTATTTCGAGGTGGGCGGTGGTCTTGTCGAAGACGGTGTTTCCGGTGCTGACGGCTGCGGTGGCCGAGGAGGCGTCCGCTTTGGAGGCCGTTTCTTCCTTGCCGCAGCCGATGAACGTGACTGCCGTGAGGGCGGAGACCGCAAACGCCGCGAGCCATGCGAATTTTGAGTGTTTCATAGGTTTTCTCCTACGTTTATGAGGGGTAAATGAGTTAAGATTTGGAGTCCGGTTGCCCCTGAAACGAGCGTCTCCGGGGCATCAATCTATAAATCTACATCTTCGCACCGGGTTTTTCAACCGGATACCGAAGCAATTAAAGAATATTTTAGAAAAATCGGAACGAACGGATTTCCGGGCGCCGGAGAGGACAGGCGGGGGCGGATCATGGCGCGGCGGCATTTTTCGGACTTTTTCGGCGTGTTCCTCTTGATTTTTCGGCCTTACCGCCTATTGTTTTTACAGCATCTTTTTCCCGAACGATTTCCTGAAAGGGGCCGAACATGACACACGACGAAATCAAGGCGTTCATCGCGGACCGCACCCGCGAAGGACATAATCTCTCCAAAATCCAGGATATGCTCGCCGAACAGGGCGTGAAAATGACGTTTATGGAACTGCGCCTCATCGCGTCCGAGATCGAAACGTCGTTCTGGCAGAAATCCGAACCCCAGCCGGAACCCGCGCCCGAAGCGGATAAACCGGCGCAGGAAGCCGCGCCCGCCGACGGTCAGGACGATTTCCCGGCGGACGATGCCGGGGCGGAACAGCTTTCTCCAGACGATGCCGCGACAGCGGACGAGGCCCCGGCAGACGGGGAGGCGAAGCCGCGCGCACGCACCACGGTCACGCTCGACCAGCTCGCCCGGCCCGGATTCCTGGCGACCGGCGGCGTGTCCTTCGGGTCCGGCGCGAGCGGAAACTGGTGCCTCGACCAGATGGGCCGCCTGATGTTCGAGAAGCTCGAAGGCAAGCCGGACCGTCAGGACCTCCAGGAATTCCAGCTGGAACTCCAGAACATGTTCGCGAACTGATCTCCTTTTTCCGTTTTTCCTTTTTCCCTCAAAACATACCCCAAAAAAGAAAGGTATTCGCAATGATCCCTTATACCTTGCTCGCCGCGGCCGTCGAGGCCGTCCAGCCCGCCGCAGCCGCCGCGGCTGAAACCGCTCCCGCGACTGCTGAAACCGCCGCCGCGACTGCCCAGCAGAGACAGTCCCTCCTCGAAAGCCATCTGAACAATGCCGACAGCATGGTCCGTCAGATCCAGGAACAGGGACCCGGATTCTTCACGAACCTCTGGAACAACCACAGCGACGACATCATCCGTTTCGTGAAGATCGTCATTTTGGCGCTGGTCGTGCTTGTGGTCGCCAAACTTGTTTCCATGGCGGCGCGGAAGATCATTGCGCGCTTCTTCAAGAAATTCGAGGGTGACGAATCCCTTACCTACGCCACCTACACGATCGTCCGCACGCTCATCTGGGTGATCGGCCTGCTGATCATCCTCGACCTCTTCGGTTTCAACACCGCCAGCCTCCTGACCGTGCTCGGCGCCGCCGGACTAGCCATCGGCCTGGCCATGAAGGATTCGCTCAGCAACATCGCAGCGGGGATCATGCTCCTGATTCTGCGCCCGTACAAACTGGGCGACTATATCGACTGCGGCAGCGTCAGCGGCACCATCCAGCAGATGGGCCTCTTCTCCACCGTGCTGAAGACCCCGGACGGGCTTTTCGTTTCCGCCCCGAACAGCGTGGTCTTCGGGACGCCGATCAAGAACTACTCGCGCAATCCGACCCGCCGTTCGGACATCACGGTCGGCGTCGCGTACGCCGATTCTCTCCCCGTTGCCGTGAAGGCCATGAAGGAGATCATGGAGCGGGAACCGCTGGTCCTGAAGGACCCCGCGCCGGAAGTGCTCGTCGCTGAACTCGCCGACAGTTCCGTGCAGCTCACACTCCGCTACTGGACCGCCACGGAGAATTACTGGCCCGCCTACTGGACCATCAAGGCGCAGCTCAAGCCCGCGATCGAAGCCGCCGGCCTCAACATCCCGTTCCCGCAGCGCGTCGTCACGTTCGTCAACGCCTCCGATGCGGCGAAGCCCGGCGCATAAGAGCCCGTTCCTGTCCATCAGGGAAAGCATGCGGGCGATCTGCTGAAGCCCGCCCCGTGCTTCCCGCACAAAATCAGGGGAGATCCGCATGTCTTGCGGGTCTCCCCTTTTCCTATCTATGCCGTGTTTTTTTTCGTGAGCGTACTCGTGTGCGTCCGTTCGTCTTTTTTTTCGTGTCGCGTTTTTTTTTGAAAAAAACAAAAATAGGAAAAATACGTGTTAGATTAACGCAAAATAATATCTATATATCTGTAAAAACATTCTATTTTGCCTGTTCCCTGTCACGGGAGCGGGCAGGACAACCAACTTCAACCGGAAGAATAAAATGAAAAGACCAGAAGATCTTGACGATGAGTCCGAAATGGACGACATCGAGTATGAAGGCGGGGGGTCATCCGGCACCTCGATGAAATCTGCCGTCGGGATGGCTATATCCGCCTTGTTCGACGGGGACGGCATGGCCATTTACAACATGAGACACAGCCGCGATCCGAACGTCAGAAAAGTCGGATGGATCATCACTTTGATCGTTCTCGGCCTCATCGGGCTCGTTGTTCTGTATTTCGTCTTCTGATGCTCAGTGTGCCCTGACAGGTACAGTCAGGCAGAGCGATTCAACTTTTACAACCACAATAAAGGAGAAAAAAAATGGCAAACAGACCGTCGGACGATGCGTTGGGGAAAGCGGTGGAAGGGTGCATGAATGCATCCTTTCAGATCTTGAAACAAATGAGACACAGCCCTAATCGGAATGTCAGAATTGCCGGATATGTCATAACTGCAGGCCTTGTGCTTGCATTCGTGATTTTTGTCATATGGGTGATCAACCATTTCTCTTCCTGAGTCCGTTTGCGGGACTAGGGGGTATTGACAGTTCGCTTAAGTCGGTATTCACGATATATGGAGATAAACAAATGCCACAACGGCCGGAAAAATATGAAGCGTAACAATGGGGGAAGGCTGCGGAAAGCATGCCCCCGGGATGTGCATTCATCATTCTCATCGCTTTGGGGATTGCATTCCTTTTTGCGAAATGCAGCGGAAAGATTTAACCGGGTCAGTCCGCGCCGGACGGACCCAAGCAATAAAACGCCGTGACAGACCAAAACGTTCGTTGCGGCAAACACAACAGGGGAAAGATTCCCCGGAAAGGTTTTTATCATGGCAAATTGTCCTCGTTGCGGACGCAGTTTAGTCCCTTTGTACAAATGCCAGAATTGCGGCACGGTTTATTGCTGCGATTGTTCTCAGGAAAGGACCCCCAGCGAAATCGGAAAGAAGCGTATTAGGAGTTCTACGACACAGTGCCCCGTTTGCAACAAATGGGAGGGGAAAAGGCTCGGATCTTAAGGTCAGGTGAGTCTGGCGCTTGATCCCGTCGAGTGGAAGCAGCAATCAAAAACGTGAAAACGTTCTGCAAAGATTTGCTTCGGGGCCGCCTGCCTTTTCCGGTCGGCGGTCCCGTTTTTTACGCCATTTCGATTCGATTGCAGCTTTTTTTCGAGAACAACGATTCGTTTTTCGAGCTCTCTTTCTTTTCTTGGTTGTTGTAATAATGTAAACGATGTTCCGGAACCGTTCCGGCGGAGAACCGGCCGGTCCGGTCCACAAGCTTCAAACCCGCAGTAAAGGAGATTCCTTATGGGCTACCTCAAAGTCTATGATTCGGGCAACTGCAATGGCTTTCCGTTCGCTTCGATGGAAATCGACGGGAGCGTGTGCAAATTCTATCCGAACGGAAACTGCAACGGCATTCATGTCTGGTCGATGAGAAAGACCTCGCGATGCTGCGAGGTCTACCGCTCGCCGGGGCTGAACGGCATGCCGTACAATTATTTCAAGTATTCGGACCGGGGTGTGGAGTTCTACCCGAACGGGAACGGAAACGGGATGCCCGTCTATTATTTCAAGTTCCGCGGGAGCAGCGCTGTGGAGTTCTACCCGAACGGGAACGGAAACGGGATGCCGGAACGGTATTTCGAAAAACGCGGCAGGAGAGTCGTGTATTATCCGAACGGGAACGGAAACGGGATGCCGACCTGCGCAATCGACGACGCGGGCGACATCCGGGACGTCATCGAGCTGATGTTTTACCTCTTCATCCCGGAGGGACGCGGGCACCGTCCGCAATAAAAAGAGGAGCGGGAAGACCGCTTTTGCATTCTCCGGGGACGCCTGCCTTTATCCGTTCCCGGCGGGTTCGTCCTGGCCGGGGGCGCCGCAGAGGATATTCATCGCCATCTTGAAGAGGGAGAAGGTGACGTCTGCGTCGTAGGCGGCGCGGTGAGGCTGGCCGGGGAAATTGTCGGGCACGGGGAATTGCGAACGGAGGAATTCGAGGCTGTAGCTGGAAAGGCCGGGGTAGGCGCGGCGGAAGATCGGGATGCTGTCGTAGGCTCCGCCCTGGATCAGCTCCATGCCGCAGCGCGCGAGGCTCTCCTGCATGAACGACAGGTCGAAACGGGCGTTGTGCGCCACCAGGCGCGACTTCCGGGCGAAATCCATGAACTTGAACCCGGCCTCCCTGAACTTCGGCGCGTCGGCGACCATGGCGTCGTCGATGCCGGTCAGCGCGGTCAGGCGGGGCGGGATCGGCACGCCGGGGTTCACGAGCGTCTGGAACCTCGAAACGGAGCCGTCGAGCTCCACGCGGACCGCGCCGATCTCGATGATGCGGTCGCGGACCGCGCTGAACCCGGTCGTTTCGAGGTCGAAGACCGTGAACGGTCCGGAGCTGAGCCAGTTCATGAGGGGATATCCTGTTTCTGTTCCGGCGGGCCGGTCCGTCACTTCGCCAGCTGGTTCGCGGCGAGGTTGAAGCCGTGCCTGTTGGAGACGTTGACGGGGCAGGGCTGGATATCCCAGATTTTCTCGGCGTACTCCCGGATGGAGCGGTCGCTGGAGAAGTAGCCCATCATGGCGATGTTGCGGAGGGCCTTCTTCTGCCATTCGACCGGCTTGCGATAGAGTTCGGCGACCTGTTTCTGGACTGCGGCGTAGGAGTCGAAGTCGGCGGCGCACATGTAGTTGTCGGAATTGAGGCTGTCGAGGATGGACCGGAAGATATCGAACTCGCCGGGCGAGAAGAAGTTGTTGCGGATCAGCTCGAGCGCGCGTTTCAACAGCGGGGATTTCTCCACATACTCGCGCGGACGATAGCCCTGCTCGCGGAGCTGCTTCACCTCGTCGACGTTCAGGCCGAAGATAAAGATGTTGTCGGCTCCGACCTTGTCGCGGATCTCGATGTTCGCGCCGTCGAGCGTGCCGATGGTGAGCGCGCCGTTCAGCGCGAACTTCATGTTGCTGGTGCCGGACGCCTCGGTTCCGGCGAGGGAGATCTGCTCGGAGAGGTCGGCGGCGGGGATGATCTTTTCTGCGAGGGAGACGCGGTAGTTCGCGAGGAAGAGGACCTTCAGGCGGTCGCCGATGTCGGGATCGTTGTTGACGACTTCGGCGACGGAGTTGATAAGCTTGATGATGAGCTTGGCCATGTAGTATCCCGGAGCGGATTTCGCGCCGAAGATGATGGTGCGCGGGACGAAATCCATCTTCGGGTCGTCCTTCAGCTGGATGTACAGCGTGATGGCGTGGAGGATGTTCAGGAGCTGGCGTTTGTATTCGTGGAGGCGCTTCACCTGCACGTCGAAGATGGAGTCGGGGTTGACCTCGATGCCGTTGTGCTCGTAGATGTACTTCGCGAGGACAAGCTTGTTGGCGCGCTTGACCTTCGCGAGCTCGCCGAGGAATTCCTTGTCGTTCTCGAACTTGACGAGCTTTTCGAGCTGGTCGAGGTCCTTCGGCCAGGCGTCGCCGATGCGGTCGTCGATGAGGCGGGAGAGTCCGGGGTTCGCCTTCTTCAGCCAGCGGCGCGGCGTGATGCCGTTCGTGACGTTCACGAATTTTTCGGGGAAGAATTCGCTGAAGTCGTGGAAGAGGCCGTTCTTCAGCAGCTCGGTGTGGAGCGCGGCGACGCCGTTCACACGGTTCGCCGTGGCGACGCACATGTACGCCATGCGGACCATCTTCTCCGGCTGCTCCTGAATGAGGGACATGCGGGTGAGGCGGCTGTTGTCGTTGATGTAGCGCGTGGCGACCTGGCGGAGGAAGATGAAATTGATCTGGTAGATGATTTCGAGGTGGCGCGGGAGGAGCTTCTCGAAGAGGCTCACGGACCAGCGTTCGAGCGCCTCGGACATGAGCGTGTGGTTGGTGTAGTTGAAGACGTGTGTGGTGATCTCCCAGGCGTCGTTCCAGGAGAAGTTGTGCACGTCGATCAGCAGGCGCATCATTTCCGGGATGGCGAGCGCGGGGTGCGTGTCGTTGAGCTGGACGACGGCGGTCTTGCTGAGGTCGCTCAGGTCGTTTTTGTAGTACTCCGTGCGGCCGAAGAGGTCCTGGAGCGAAGCGGAGACGAGGAAGTACTGCTGTTTGAGGCGGAGCTCCTTGCCGGCATAGTGGTTATCGTTGGGATAGAGCACTTCGCATATGTTCCTTGCAAGGTTTTCCTGTTCGACCGCAAGACGGTAATCACCCTTGTCAAATGAATCAAGCTGGA